>NZ_NWTA01000006.1:0-371515 GCF_002531955.1 Rhizobium sp. M10
CGCGGAACAGATCGGGAAGGATGCCGGTATATTGGACCTTGACCGCATTGGCGCTGCCGTCGGTGACGGCAAATTCCACCGTCGAGCCGGCGCCGCGCACGACGCTGCCCGCGCCCACCAGCCCGCCGAGCCGGATGCGGGTCTCAGGCGCCACCGGGGTCTTGGCCAGATCCGCCGGCATGTAGAAATAGGCCACCGACTGGCTGAAGGCGAACATCACCAACAGCACCGCCGCAAGGATGAAACCCATCCCGCCCGCGATCACCGCAAGGCGCTTCTGCTTGCGCGTCATCTCGAATCTCCTTGAGCTGTTATGCGAGGCTCCCGCGCCAAGGCGGTCAGCGGTTCTCCGCCATTGGCGGAAATATGTTGGTTGACGAGCGATAGCCAGGGCGCGCCGGCCGGCGACGATTTCGCCAGCGCCTCGAAATCTGCCAGCGCCTCGGCATGCCGTCCCGCCTGCTCGAAGCTGAGAGCGATGTGGAACAGTGCGCGCGGGTTTTTCGGTTCGAGCTGGAGGATCTGCCGCAGGATATCAAGCGTATCCGCGGTCACCGAGCCTTTTGCTTCGGCCATCAGGGCCTCGGCAAGACCACCCAGCCGATCCACATCGGGGCCGAGGATCCGCAGGGCGTTGCGATAAGCCGTTTTCGCCTCGGGCAACCGGCCGGTCCTGAGATAGACCGGGGCGATGACGCTCCACCCCCGCCCATCATCGGGCTGGCCCGCAAGATGGCGTTCCGTCCTGGCGATCAGAACTGCGAGTTTCTGGCCAGGATCTTCCAGTCGTGCCTGCAGCGGCTGCGAGGCCATGTCGGGCGAACCCAGCCGGGCATAAAGGCCGATGCTCGCGAGCGGAAGAACTGCGACGATGGCGAGCTTCGCCCATCGCTGCGCATGCGGCGGTTTCCGGCGGTGTTCAGGCTGCTGTTCGCTTGCCTTGAAGAGCCGCCGCGCAACTTCGGCACGGGCATATTCGTACTCGTTGCGCCCGAGCTGGTTCGTCTCCACTTCCCTGTCGAGTTCGCGAAGCTGGTCTCGATAGACCCGGCATGCGTCGTCGGCGCCACCGTCGATGCGGAAAGGGCCCGAAGCGAGCGGATGAAGAAGGGAAGCGATGACGGCAGTCGCGATGACCGCAAAAACAATCCAGATAAGCATGACGTCCAGGTGCCTTTTGCGCCTGAACATAACGGAGCAAGCGATCGTCACATTGACGCCGGTCAAATTCCGGCGCGGTTACCGCCCTGCTTCCGAGGTCAGCACGCTTTGCGCAGCAGATCGACGCTGTCGACCAGGACGACCTTGCCTCTGACTTCGACCCCTGCAGGAACGAGCGCGGCGAAAGCCCGGGAAAGGGCTTCGGGCGCGAGCCCGAGTTTGCCGGCCAGAATTCTCTTCCGATACGGCAGCCGAAACGTGGCCTGCAAGGCTGAGGCCGGGCATCGGCTGACGAGGTAATTGGCAACACGCTGCGCGGCCGTGTGCAGCCGGTCTCCGGCTATGCAATCCATCGCGCCGAGCAGATGCCGGGTCATGATGCGCATGACGTTGCGATGCATGACGGGATATCGGTCGGTGAGCGCCCGCAATTGCGAAAGTTCGAACAACGCGACCTCCGCGCCGTCTGCTGACCACGCGCTGTAGGCGTAGGCGCCGCCTCCTGACAGGAGATATTCGCCGAAAGTGTCGCCCGGTTCGCAGATGCAGATATCTGCCTCGCGCCCGGTGCTCTCCGACTTCGAAAGCCGCACGAAGCCGCGCATGACGCAATAGACGAAGGACGCTGGCTCGCCCTCGGCGATGATCCGCTCGTCCGGTGCGAAGCTCCGGAACCGAGCCGTGGCGACCAGTTCTTCCATCGTCGCCTCATCCAGGCCGTCGAACAGGTCAGACCGCAAAAGTATGGGATTTTTCGCAAGCATCGGTCGTCCTTTCGTTGGCCTGTGTGCGGTTCAAGATTTTTTCCGATCGGTCTCGTCCTCGGCGAGGATTCGCCAGGCGGCGCCCTCAAGATCGTCGTACTGGCCGCTCTTCAGCGACCAGAGGAATGCCAGCAGGCCCATTCCGCCCATCAGCAGCGCAATCGGTATCAGATAGATCAGCATGTTCATGCGGTTTTGACCTCCGCATTCCCGCCGGCGCGCGCTTCGGCCGGCAGGCCGGGCCGCTTGCCGAAGGCGTTCAACCGCAGCGCGTTCGTCACGACGATGATCGACGATGTCGACATGGCCACCGCCGCGATCAGCGGCGTCGCCAATCCGGCGATCGCGATCGGCACCGCCAGCACGTTGTAGCCGATGGCGAGGGCAAAGTTCTGCCGAATCAGGCTGGCGGATCGTCGCGCAATGGCGATCGCTTCCGGAACGGCATCGAGCCGGTCGTGGAAAAAGACGAGGTCGGCGGCCTGCCTGCCGATGTCGGATGCCGTGGCAGGCGCCATCGAGACATGCGCGGCGGCAAGTGCGGGAGCATCGTTGATGCCGTCGCCGACCATGAGCACCCGGTGGCTTTCGGCGCTCAGCTTGCGGCATTCCTCCACCTTCTGTTTCGGCGTCAGGACGCCCAGAGCCCGGTCGATACCGAGAGCCTGCGCAGTATTGTCGACGACGGTCTGCCTGTCGCCGGATAGCATCAGCGTTTCAAGGCCGGTTGCGGCAAGCTGGCGGACGGCCGAGACAGCCCCCGGGCGAAGCGTGTCGTCAAACAGGAAACGGGCGAGATCGGCGCCGTTCTTCGACAGGACCACTTCCGAAAACGGACTGTCGCCCGCGCGGGACGCGAGGTTATTTCCGCAAGCAAAGGCCCGGTTGCCCAGCCGATAGACGTCCGCGCCTCTCCAGGCTTCCAGTCCCCCGCCGGGGATCTCCGTGACCCTGTCGAAGGCGACGGAGGAAACGATCTCCATGTCCCGCACCAGAGCCTGAGAAAGGGGATGGCGTGAATGCGCCGCCAATGCGCAGGCGATGGCGGTATTGCCCGCGTCGATCGCGTCGGCCCGGATGAGGCGGGGCCGGCCCATCGTCAGGGTGCCGGTCTTGTCGAAGGCCACGATATCCGCCTCGGCCAGCCTTTCGAGCGCCGAACCGTCCTTGACCATGATGCCCCTGCGGAAAAGTTCGCCGGCGGCGACCACCTGGACCACCGGCACGGCAAGGCCCAATGCGCAGGGGCAGGTAATGATCAGCACCGCGACCGCGACCAGCATGGCCTGTTTCCAGTCGCCGCCGAGCACGCCCCAGGCGACGAAGGAGGCCAGCGCCAGCAGGTGCACGACGGGGGAATAGAGTGCTGCAGCCCGATCGGCGATCCGGCGATAGCGAGCCCTTCCGCCTTCGGCCGCTTCCATCAGGCCGATGATTTCCGAAAGAAGCGAATCTCTCGCCACTTTCGTCGCCCGCAGGACGAGCGAGCCGGTCAGGTTCATCGCACCCGAATTCACCGCGCTGCCTGGGGCGACGGCGACCGGGCTGCTCTCGCCGGTGACGATGGAGAGGTCGACGTCGCTCTCGCCGCTGACGACCTTGCCGTCGACGGGAACACGTTCGCCGGCCGCAATCGCGATGTCATCTCCGAGCGCGATCTCTTCGACCGCGACGTAGCGCCGCGATCCGTCCGGCATCATCAAGAGCGCCCCGCGCGGCGCCAGTCTGGCAAGCCCGCTGATCGCCGCGCGGGCCTTTTCCCGCATCACATGATCGAGGGTTCTGCCGATCAGCAGGAAGAACAGCAGGGACACCGAAGCGTCGAACCACGCATGTTCGCCATGATGCATGGTCTCCCACAGGGAGACGGCGTAAGACAGCGTCACCGCGAGCGAGATCGGAACGTCCATGTTGGTGCGCCCGCGCTTCAGCGCATTCCAGGCCGACTTGAAGAAGAAGCGTCCAGCATAGACCAGCGCGGGCGCCGCGATCATCGCCGAGACCCAGTGAAACATGTCGCGCGTCGCCGCATCGGCGCCCGACCAGACCGACACCGAGAGCAGCATGATGTTGGCGGCGGCAAAGCCGGAAACGCCGATCGCCAGCAGCAGCTGGTTCCGGATCCTGTCGGTTTCGGGCGCTGTCGACGTGATGAGATGCGCGCGGTATCCGGCCGCATTGACCGCCGCGAGCATTTCGGACGGATCGGTCGCCCGCCCGTCGATCTCCTCCTGATAGACGCAGCTAACCCGTCTGGCGGTGAGATTGACCCGGGCTTTCCGGACGAAGGCAAGCGCCGACAGCGCGCTTTCGATGGTCGATATGCAGCCGCCGCAATGGATGTCGGGTACGCTGAGATCGAGCTGGTGCAATCCGGCCCCGAGCGGATGGCTGGCAAGGCGGACTTCCTCGGCGCTGGAGGATGTCGCACTGAGGGCGAGAACGCTTTCGGTATCCATCGAGCAGCAGGTCATTGGCCGAACTCCGCAGTATCGAAGCGCTTGGCCTCATGCATGATGACCACGCCGTTCCGTCTCGATATGGCCTCGACGATCCAGTCGCCGCCGGCGACCTCATGATCGGCTTCGAACCGCCCCTCGCCGGTCTTGCGCAGCGTCAGGCTGAAATCCTCATGATCGCCGACCGGCCGTTTGAAGCTCAGCGTGACATCGTCGATGATCGCAGGCGCACCCCCCTTGTCGTGGATCTCGTAGCGGATCTCGCTGCCCTTGAGGGAGAAAGCGCCTTCGACACCGGAGGCGGCCATTGCCTTCATCGCTGCCGCCTTGCCGTTGAATTGCTGGCTGGCCACATAAGTATTTTCCACGACCAAGCCGCTCCAGCTGGACGAGGCATAGAAGGCCATGGTGACGTTGACGGCGATCACCACGGCGAAGAATGCCGAGATCGCAAGCAGCATGTGCCAGCCGGTAAAACCTTGAGTGGAAGCCTTCATTTCCCGTCTCCCGGTGCATTGAACGCCGCGCGATAGGTCGCCCGGTCGGCATGGCCCGTATCTTCGATGACGAAGAGGAATTCATTGATCTCGGCTCCGTCGGGCTTGCGTGTGACGAAGACCTTGAGCGTCGTGGCCGCGTCGGGTTCGGCATGGACGGTGAAGCTGCGGCCATCCTGCCGGCCGAATTCGGGAATGCGCATCGTGCCCCCCTCCAGCCCGACGAGGGTGATGGTGACGTCCCGCGGCGTTGGCACCATGTTGAGGACGCGCAGCGTATAGCCGTTGCGGATGGAGCCGTCGCTTTCCAGAACATATTGAGGGTTGCGGTCGTGGACGACGTTGAGCTCGAGCCGTTCGCGGAAGGCGAGATGGACGACCATGGCGATGCCGATCGATGCCCAGACAACGGCGTAGAAGACGATTCTCGGACGGAAGATGATGCGCCAGTCGAAGTGCCGGACCGCGGGGATGAAGCTTCCATCGTCGTTTCGGACCTTGGAGGGCTGGATGGCTGTCCGCCCTCCGTCCGTCGCAAGCGACATGTTGCTCGAATATTCGCTGAGCGTCGCATAGGCGATCAGACCGCGCGGTTTTCCGAGCTTGTCCATGACGCCGTCACAGGCGTCGATGCAGAGGGCGCAGGTGATGCATTCCATCTGCTGGCCGTCACGAATGTCGATCCCCATCGGGCAGACCGCGACGCAGGCATTACAATCCACGCAGTCGCCGACCGGCAGGCCTTTGGCCTGGGCCTTCTTGGTGTGGCGCGACCGCTGCTCGCCCCGCCAGTCATTATAGGTGACCACAAGCGAATTCTCATCGAGCATGGCGCCCTGGATGCGCGGCCACGGACACATATAGGTGCATACCTGCTCGCGCATGAAACCGCCGAGCACATAGGTCGTGGCGGTCAGGGTGGCGATCGTGGCATAGGCAGCGGCAGGAGCGCTGCCGGAAAACAGCGAAGCGGCCAGGCTCGGCGCGTCGGCAAAATAGAAGATCCACGCTCCGCCGGTGGCGACGCCGATCAAGAGCCAGATCGCGTGCTTGATCACCCGCTTGCGGAGCTTGTCGAAGGTGAAGGGGCCGGCGTCGAGCTTCATCCGCGCGTTGCGATCGCCTTCGATGGCGCGTTCGACGACGAGAAAAAGATCGACCCAGACAGTCTGCGGACAGGCGTAGCCGCACCAGGCGCGGCCGACCGCGGCGGTGACGAGAAAGAGGCCGAACCCGGCCATGACCAGCAGCCCCGCAACATAGTAAAATTCCTGCGGCCAGATTTCGATGAAGAAAAAGAAGAAGCGTCGCGAAGAGAGGTCGATGAGGATTGCCTGGTCAGGTGCAAAGGGACCGCGATCCCAACGGATCCACGGCGCGAGGTAGTAAATGCCGAGTGTGATCAGCATCACGATCCATTTGAACCGGCGGAATCGCCCCTCGGCGCGCTTTGGAAAAATCTTCTTGCGCGGCGCATAGAGAGGCTGGCGGTTGCGCCGGGCATTGACCGGCTCGACGCTGACGCGCTCGATGTCGTTTGGATCGGGGGCGGTATAAAGATTCATGGGACCTGTCCGGTTTCACCCGCTCTTGTCCCATCCGCGGCGCATCCGTTCCTTGATGCAGATCAAGAAAGACCTTTCCGGAAGCGAAAAGGCCACGCCCGGGGTAAGGGCGTGGCCGGAGGACAGCGGGGGAGAAACACCGCTGGGACGTCCTCGACAGGAGCTGACACTATCGGCTCGTCTGCTTGTGATCTTTGAGGCTGGTCAAACTTACGATCGAATTGCCGATCTTTGCCGGGTCGTCTTGCTCGGCAGACGGAGGTATCGGTGTAGCGCGCGCCGAGACACGCGATCGGATAACAGCGCGCGGCGTGCCGTAGAGACCGAGGATCGGATTGTGGTCATGAACTGTCATGGCTTTCTCCTTACGTGCCGCCGCCCAGCGAATGGACGAAAATGGTCAGCTCCTTGACCGTCGTGTCGCCGAGACGTCCCGCCCAGCCCGGCATGACGCCATGCTTGGGAGAGGCCACCTGGCGAAGAATGGCGTCTTCGCCGCGCGCCTTCAGCCAGATCGCGTCGGCAAGATCCGGCGCGCCCATTTCCGCCTTGCCTTTGGCGTCTTCACCGTGACATGCGGCGCAGTTGTCGATGAAGACCTGCTCTCCCGCCTCCGCGAGCGCGGGATCGGAGGGCGTATTGGTCAGTCCCCAGACATAGGCGGCGACCTGCTTCATCTGGATGGGTTGAAGAACATCGGTAAAGGGCGGCATCTCGGAAGCATGGCTCTCCGCATCGCCGTCGAAGCGGATCCCATGAGCGATCGTGGTCTGAATGGCATCGAGGTCCCCGCCCCACAGCCAGTCGTCGTCGTTGAGATTCGGGAATCCCGGCCCGCCGCTCGCGCCCGAGCCGTGGCAGGGCGCGCAATTCACCTTGAATGCCGACGCGCCGCCGGCGATGACGAATTCACGCAAAGCCGGATCCGCGTCGATTTCCTGCACCGTCTTGGCCGCGATCAGATCATGGAACTTCGTCTGGGATGCCTTGGCGAGATCGAGGTCCTGCTGCAGTTCGGCGCGCGTCGAGTAGCCGAAATAGCCTTTCGTGGCGGAGGTGATCATCGGGATGGCCGGATAGGCGATGGCATAGCCGATCGCCCACAGGATGGTGACGTAGAAGGTCCAGACCCACCAGCGGGGCATCGGATTGTTGAGCTCGCGGATGCCGTCCCATTCATGTCCGGTCGTTTCGACGCCGCTCAATTCATCGATATGTTTTTCCGACATCTCAATCGTCCTTCAAGGGAATATCGGCGGCTTCTTTCGCCGTCTGCTTGCTGCCTGGGCGAAGGGTGAACACGACCGCGCCGACGAAGAATGCCGCCATTGCCAGGAGGCCCCAGCTGTCGGCGAAGTGTCTCATTGCAGTATAGGTTTCCATGGATCCCCTCACCGGTAGCCGGTCGCGTCGTCATAGGTCGAGAAATCGACCAGCGTTCCGAGCATCTGCAGGTAGGACACCAGAGCGTCCATCTCGGTCAGCCTGGCCGGGTCGCCGTCGAAATCGCCGACCTTTGCCTTCGGATAGCGCGCAAGCAGGGCCGTCGTGTCCGCATTTGGATCGGCCTGAGCCCTCATATCGGCCTCGGCATTCGCCAGCATGTCGTCGTTGTAGGGCACGCCCACGTCCTCATTGGCCTTGAGGTCCATTCCGACACCCTTGACCGTCACCTCCTGCTCCTTGAGGAAGGCATAGCTCGGCATGATCGATTCCGGCACGACGGCGCGCGGATCTGCCAGATGCTGGACGTGCCATTCGTTCGAGTAGCGTGCGCCGACGCGGGCCAGATCCGGCCCCGTCCGCTTCGATCCCCACTGGAACGGATGGTCGTACATCGATTCCGCGGCGAGCGAGTAATGGCCGTAACGTTCGACTTCATCGCGGAACGGCCGGATCATCTGGCTGTGGCAGAGATAGCAGCCTTCGCGGATGTAGACGTTTCGTCCGGCGAGCTCGAGCGGCGTGTAGGGCCGCATGCCCTCCACTTTCTCGATCGTGTTCTGCAGGTAGAAGAGCGGTGCGATTTCAACGATGCCGCCAATGCTGACGACGAGCAGCGAGCCGACCAGAAGAAGCGTCGCGTTCTTCTCGAGGATCTTATGTTTATCAAGTATCGATGCCATGTCTCACCTCATTCGGCAGGCTGTGCCTGGGGCACGAAAGTGGTCGGGATTGCCGCCTCGTCGCGCAGCTGGCCGCGGATCGTCATCAACACGTTCCAGGCCATGACGAGGCCGCCCGCCAGGTAAAGCGCTCCGCCGACCGCACGCAGCACGTAGTAGGGGATCATCGCCGCGACCGTTTCCGCGAAGGAATAGACGAGGAAGCCCTGGGAATTGTATTCGCGCCACATCAGCCCCTGCTGGATGCCGGCAACCCAGAGCACGGCGGCGTAGATCACGATGCCGAGCGTTGCGAGCCAGAAGTGCCAGTTGACCATCCGCAGGCTGTAGAGACGCTCGCGCCCCCACAGTTTCGGCGTCAGATAGTAGATCGCCCCGAAGGTGATCATGCCCACCCAGCCGAGCGCGCCGGAATGCACGTGGCCGATCGTCCATTCGGTATAGTGGCTGAGCGAATTGACTGCCTTGACCGACATCATCGGGCCTTCGAAGGTCGACATGCCGTAAAAGGCGATGGCGACGATCATCATCCGGATGATCGGGTCCGTGCGGATCTTGTCCCAGGCGCCCGACAGGGTCATCAGACCGTTGATCATGCCGCCCCAGGAGGGCATCCAGAGCATGACCGAGAAGACCATGCCGAGCGTCTGCGCCCAATCGGGCAGCGCCGTGTAATGCAGATGGTGCGGGCCGGCCCAGATATACATGAAGATCAGGGCCCAGAAGTGAATGATCGACAGCCGGTAGGAATAGACCGGCCGGTTGGCCTGCTTCGGCACGAAATAGTACATCATTCCGAGGAAGCCGGCGGTCAGGAAGAAGCCGACGGCGTTATGGCCGTACCACCATTGGGTCAGCGCGTCCTGGACACCGGAGAAGAGCGAATAGCTCTTCGAACCGAGGAACGATGCCGGAACCGCCAGATTGTTGACCACGTGCAGCATCGCGATGGTGACGATGAAGCCGAGATAGAACCAGTTCGCCACATAGATATGCGGCTCTTTGCGCTTCAGGATCGTTCCGAGATAGACGGCGAGATAGGCAACCCAGACGATGGTCAGCCAGAGATCGACATACCATTCGGGCTCGGCATATTCGCGGGCCTGGGTGATGCCCAGCACATAGCCGGTCGCCGCCATGACGATGAAGAGCTGGTAGCCCCAGAAGACGAACCAGGCGAGCGTGCCGCCGAAGAGGCGCGCGCGACAGGTGCGCTGCACCACGTAGAACGACGTCATGATCAGCGCGTTGCCGCCGAAGGCGAAGATGACGGCCGAGGTGTGAACCGGCCGCAGCCGGCCGAAATTGAGATAGGGCGCGATGTTGAGGTCGGGAAAGGCCAGCTGCAGGGCAACTACGACGCCAACCAGGAAGCCGACCACACCCCAGAATACCGTGGCGATCAAGCCGTAGCGGATCACCTCGTCGAAATAGCCTGAGAGGTCGACTTTCCGCCGTTGGTCCGCCGGTGCGAAGTCGACCTTCCGCACAAGCAGCAGGGTTCCCGCAACCAAGCAGAGGCAAAGTATGCCCATATGGACCGCAAAGAGATGATCGTGCGCGAATGCGGCTGCGAGCAGCGCTAGAAACGCTGCGACCGCGACCACCATCGTTTCCGTCGTGTAATTCATGATGTCGTCCCCAGTGCACAGACGACCGCCTCGCGGCCGGCTTTCTCGGATTTCGAGGCAGGACTGTCACGAAGCCGGGAACGGCTCCTTGATCTACATCAACAAGCGGACTGGAAGCGGCGGACGAACCGCCGCTGTTACACACTGTTACAAACTTTCACCCTTTGGCACCGTCTGCTCATTCCCGTGTGACGCAGTGGCTTTCTACTGCACCCACTGCCACAGGGGGACACGACGATGCTGATGCAGAACAACCACGCGTTCGACAATGCCGAGAAGACGTTAGAAGCCCTTCATGCCGGCCAATCGCTGTCGTCGCTTTTCGTCAGCTCGGCGGCCGAGCCCGTCGCAGCCGGCAAGGCGATTTGCTGGGAGGGCGACAAGGCCAACCATCTCTTCCAGGTGGAAGAAGGCGTCGTCCGCTTGCATCGCATCATCGGCGAAGGTCGCCGCGTGATCACCGCGTTTCATTTCGCCGGCGATCTCATCGGCGCGTCGCTGCAAAACGATTTCCTCTTCACGGCCGAGGCCGTCACCGAATGCAAGATCCGCCGGATATCGCGCAAGAGCTTCCACGAAGAGGTCGCTCGGTCGAATGCGCTCGGCCCGGCCTATATCTCGCTGCTCTGCCAGGAGGCGGCCGCTGCGCATGAACAGATGGTGCTGCTGTCGAAGAAGAACGCCGAGGAGCGCCTCTGCAGCTTCATTGTCAAGCTTGCATCCCGCCGCAACCCGCAGCCGCGACAGGGTCTGCTGCGCGTCCCGATGAACCGCCAGGACATTGCGGACCATCTCGGCCTGACCATCGAGACCGTATCCCGCACGATCACGAAACTTGCGTCGCGCAACATCGTTGTTCCCGAGGGCAGGCACGACCTCAGGATCGTCAATCTCGGCCGGCTGGTACAGTTGTCGGGCGACGCTGATGATTTTTCGGAGGATTCCTGTCATAGGGTCAACCTGCACTGATGCAACAAGCCGCAGGATCGACGTTCATGCCCCATCGCCTCGTGTCACCCAGAACCGCATCGCCGCAGGAGCTGGATGCCATGGTGCACGTGCTCGACGGCGCAGATATCCTCGTCCATCGTTTCGATGGGACGATCACGCATTGGTCGATCGGTTGCGAGAACATGTATGGCTGGGCAAGAGAGGAGGCCGTCGGCGAGAAGGTCTACGAACTGCTGGCGACCAAGTTCCCCGAACCAGCGGAAAACATCCGCGACCAGCTGAAATCGCGCGGCTTCTGGCAGGGTGAGATCATTCACCGCCACAAGGGCGGCCACGAGATTCATGTCGCGTCCCGCTGCGTGCTGGTCAATCTGTCGGACGGAGAGCTTGCCGTCATCCAGACGAACAGCGACGTCAGCGCCTTGCGGCGGGCTCAGGAGGCAGTCAAGTCTCGTGAGGCGCACCTCAGTTCGATCCTCGACACCGTCCCTGATGCCATGGTAGTGATCGACCACAAGGGTACGGTTCTGTCATTCAGCAAGGCTGCCGAAAAACTGTTCGGCATGCCGGCGGATCAGATTTGCGGCCGTAACGTCAGCAACCTGATGCCCAACCCCTATCGCGATGCCCACGACGGCTATATCGACCACTACATCGAAACCGGCGAAAAGCGGATCATCGGCTACGGGCGCGTTGTAACAGGCCAGCGGGCCGACGGCTCGCAATTCCCGATGGAACTCCATGTCGGCGAGGCGACGGCCAACGGCGAGCGGATCTTCACCGGCTTCGTCCGGGACTTGACGAGCCGCTTCAAGATCGAGGAGGATCTTCGCCAGGCGCAGAAGATGGAGGCGATCGGACAGTTGACCGGGGGCCTCGCCCACGACTTCAACAACCTCCTCACCGTCATCAGCGGCAACCTCGAAATGATCGAGGACAAGCTGCCGCCCGGCAGCCTTCGCGACATTCTCAGGGAGGCCCAGGCCGCCGCGCAGGACGGAGCTGTCCTGACGGGCCAACTGCTGGCCTTCGGCCGGCGCCAGCCGTTGAACCCGAAGCATGCCGATCTCGGTCAGCTCGTCAGCGGCTTTGCGGATCTGCTGCGGCGAACGCTCGGAGAAGATATCCGGCTGTCGACCGTCATCGACGGGTCGGGCCTCGATGTCCTCGTCGACAGCTCGCAGCTTCAGAACGCCATTTTGAACATCGCCCTGAACGCGAGGGACGCCATGCCGAAAGGTGGCAGTCTGACGACGACGATTTCGCGGGTCCATCTCGATGCCGATTATGCAAAAATGTATCCGGAGGTGCGCAGCGGCAACTTCGTCCTCGTCACCATGACGGATACCGGCACCGGCATGACCGAGGAAGTCAGGAAGCGGGCGATCGAACCGTTTTTCACCACGAAGGAAGTCGGCTCGGGCACCGGTCTCGGGCTCAGCATGGTTTATGGTTTCGTCAAGCAATCGGGCGGGCACCTCCAGCTTTACAGCGAGGTGGGACGCGGCACGACGGTTCGGATATATCTGCCGGCGGTCAACGGGGCGAAGCCTCGCGAATCCGCGCCGGATCAGGGCGCCGGCGAGAGCCAGCTGCCGCGCGGGAACGAGATGGTGCTGGTGGTCGAAGATGACGCCCGCGTCCGCCGCGTGGCCGTCGCCAGGCTCGCTTCGATGGGCTATACGGTGCGCGAAGCCGAGAACGGCCACCGCGCCCTCGATCTCCTCAGGGAAAATCCCGACATCGCGCTGCTGTTTACCGACATTGTGATGCCGGGCGGGATGACGGGTGACGAACTCGCACGAGAGGTGCGCATCTTGCGGCCCGACATCGCCGTTCTGTTCACCTCGGGATATTCCGAGCCGGGTCTTGCGGGCAAAGGCATCGTTCCCGGCGCACAGTGGCTGCGCAAGCCCTATACCGCAAGGGAACTGGCGTTGAAGCTCCGCGAGCTTCTCGACGCGAAGTGAGCTCAGACTTGCGGCCATCCCGAATGATCCCGCAGCGCCGGCGTTCGCCGAGCCTGCGTGTCCTCCGGGGATGCTGCATCGCTCGCGGGCGGCCATATTCCTCAAGGCGCTGGGCAAACAGCTGAAAATTCGGATCGTCGGCTTTTTTTCCCGAGTTTGACGGGCGTCAAAGAACCCAGTTCCGGCATCTCCTAGAACAGATTCATGAGGCTGATCGAGCCTCGCAGAACAGGAGATTGCAAATGCGTTTGAAATTCGGTCTGATCGCTGCAGCGGCAGCCTTGATTGCCTCGGCAGCGCCGTTGATGGCCGCCGACCACCAGGTTCAGATGCTCAACAAGGGCTCGGACGGCGCGATGGTGTTCGAGCCCGGCTTCCTGAAGATCGCCCCCGGCGACACCGTCACCTTCATTCCCACCGACAAGAGCCACAATGTCGAGACCTTCAAAGGCCTCATTCCGGATGGCGTTGCCGAATTCAAGTCCAAGCCGAACGAACAATATCAGGCGAAATTCGATGTTCCGGGCGCCTATGTCCTGAAATGCACGCCGCATGTCGGCATGGGCATGGTTGCCCTGATCCAGGTCGGCGACGGCCCGGCCAATCTCGAAGCGATCAAGATCGCAAAGGTGCCGAACATGGTGCGCAAGCGGCTCGATGCCGAGCTCACACACATCACCCAGTGATCAACGGCAGGTGCGGATGGCCGCGCTTGCGCGCCATCCCGCACAATGGAGAACCATGATGTTCAAGCCCATGACGATTGCTTTCGTGGCGGCTGTCTGCCTCGCAGGCGCAGCCGATGCTCACGTCACCCTCGAGCAGAGCCAGGCGCCGTCAGGCAAGGCGTACAAGGCAGTGCTTCGCGTCGGACACGGATGCGAGGGCAAGGCCACGGTCAAGATCCGCGTGAAGATCCCGGAGGGGCTGCTGTCGGCAAAGCCAATGCCGAAACCGGGCTGGACTGTCGAGAAGGTCAATGCGGCCTATGAAAAGAGCTATGACCTGCACGGCAAGCCCGTGAAGGAAGGGGTGGGCGAGATCACCTGGTCCGGCGGCAATCTCGCCGACGACGAATATGACGAGTTAGTATTCCGCGCGACGGTCGCGAAGGAGATTCCGGCCAAGACCCGCATTTACGTTCCGGTCGTCCAGGAATGCACGGAAGGCGCCGTCGAACGCTGGATCGACATTCCCGCGGCAGGCAGGTCGTCCGACGACTACGAAACCCCTGCCCCGTTCTTCGACGTGGTCGAACAACCGCGTTCGTGAGCGGGCGAGAGCCGTCGATCATGTGGTGCTCGGTAGGCAACCTCGCGACACGGCTCATTCAGGCGGCCTGCGCGGCCGCCATCATCGCGATGGGCACGTTTCTGCCGACCGGCGCGCTTGCCCACGCCACACTGATAAGTTCGACGCCGGCCGCCAACGAGACACTGGACCGGCCGCCCGCCGAGATCGAGCTGCATTTCAATGAGCCGGTCCGGGTCCTGCGGGCGACAGCAACCGACGGCCGTGGCGTCAATCAGGAGCTGAACGCCGCGGCATCGGGGTCCGCTGTCCGATTGCGATTTGCAAATTCGGATATCAGCGGTACCGCGATCGTGAGCTACCGCGTCGAGTCGGAGGACGGCCATCCGATCGGCGGCGCCCTCCTATTCCATGTCGGCGCCGCCACCGCAGGATTGCCCGTTGCGGTCGGCGAGCGGGCGGATCCTTTTTTGCCGATTGCCATCTGGCTCGCGCACACCGCCACCGTGCTGTTGCTGGCATTCGTGGTCGGCGGCGCCGTTTTCGACCGCTGGCTGGCCAGGGGCCGCGGCCCGGCGGGTGTCGCCACGGCCTTGCTGCCCGGAAGCGCGCTCTTGGCGGCGGGCCTCTATCTGCAGGGACTGGACGAAACGGGAGATGGCCTTGTCTTCGCCGGCGCTGAGCCGTTCAGGATCGCCCTGCAAGGCAATGCGGCAATTTGCGCCGGCCTGTTCTTTCTGTCGTTCCTGGCCGTCATACTTCCCTTCGCCGGCGTCAAAATCGCCGGCCGCATCCTTGCCGTCGTTGCCCTGATGCTGGCAGCGAGCTCCTTCACCTTCAGCGGGCATTGCAGCGTGGCCGATCCGCGTTGGCTGGCGAGGGTCGCGATATTTCTCCACAGCGCAACGCTGCTGTTCTGGATAGGAAGCCTGCTACCGCTCTGGCAGCTCTGCCGGACGCCACTGAAGCTGCGCCCGCTGGAGAGCTTCTCGCGAAACATCCCGTTTGCGTTCATCATGATGATCGTTGCCGGATTCGTGCTGGCGGTGGTGGAGCTTCCGGCGCTTGGCCAGATCCTGTCGTCGCTCTACGGCCGGATTCTCGTCGTCAAGATCATGTTCGTCGCCGCTCTTTGCGTGCTGGCCGCCTATAACCGCTTCTGGCTGACCGGCGCGACTTTGGCGGGCGACGCGGTTGCGAGAAGACGGCTGCGGCGAAGCATCCTCTTTGAAGTCATCCTGGCCGTCGCGATTATCGGCGCGGCCGGCCTCTGGCGGTTTGCCGGGCCGGACCAGGCGGAAGCCGCCGAGGTTTCGGCAATGGCGTCCGTGCATCTGCATGCCGACGAGGTGATGGCGCAACTCGAGCTGGAAGCCGGGAGCAACGGGAGCGCAAATATTCACGTCGCCGTCATGGCTGCCGATTTCGGCGCGCTCGATCCCCGGCAGGTCGTTCTTCGCCTGAAAAACCCTGGATCGGCAATCGAGCCGATGAAGTTCCAACTGACCAGGGCGCCGGAGGGCGGATGGGAGGCGAGCGGCCTTCCGGTGAGGGATCCGAATGGCTGGCTGGCCGATCTGGAAGTGCTCATCGACGATTTCCATTCCGTCCATCTTGAAGGCAGCCTGTCGGAATAGCGGCCATGGCGGAAATTCAACCAAGGCGTCTACTTGCCTGAAATAAACAACCGACCCATCTTTGAGGGATGCACAAGGCGCCGACACTCCTGTCCGAGCTTGCCGGCCATGCCGAGACGATCCTCCTCGGCAAGGCGCTGGAGCAATTCGGCGCACTTTGCCTGCGGGAGGGACCCGGCGGCGGTTCCGAAGTTCTGCTGATCACGACGCGCGAAACCGGCCGGTGGACCATCCCCAAGGGCTGGCCGATCAAGGGGCTGGCGCCCCATGAGGTGGTCGAGCGCGAAGCCTGGGAAGAGGCGGGTGTGAAGGGGCGGGCGAAGAAACGCGCTTTCGGCTGTTTCTCCTATCTCAAGACGCTTCAGGATGGCAGGCAGGTGCCGTCATTCGTGACGGTTCACATCATGACGGTTCGTCGCACCAAGGCCAACTTCCCGGAACGGCGGGAACGCACGCTCGCCTGGATGCCGCCTCTCGAGGCGGCCTCATTGGTGAACGAGCCGGAATTGAAAAGCCTGTTCCGGCGCGTCGAACGGCAAGCGCTTTCTTAAACGTTGAGAACCGAAATCCGTCCTGGCTCAGGCGGCTTCTGTCTGATCGATTGCATTATCCGGACGCGCTGCAGCCGCCATGGCCCGCTGCACCAATCGCATGATTTCGCGTTCCGACCTGATATGGCCGCGTATCGAGCAGAAGAACGAGCGCAGCTGGTATCCGACCGCTTCCCATGACAGCCGGCAGCGCCCCTCACCCAGGCTTTCCAGGGTGATGACGATGTCCTGCGCGGCGCCATGATCGAACAGGCGCCCGACCCGCCGGCGTTCTTCCGCCTCGGCTCTTTCCCCGGCGTCCATGATCACGCCGAGCCCCGCCGAGATCAGGCGCCTTTCAAGCTCATGCGTTGTCAGCAGCAGCGGAAGCAGGCCGCTTGAGATCCGGCCGCAGAGGTGTTCGTCGATGTGGCAAGGCAGGAAATCGGCGACGGCCTGGAGCACGTCGCACCAGGACATCAGCTGGTCGTAGCAGCTTTCGAGTTCTGTGAGATCGGTCGGGATCGGTGTCTTCATGATGGTATTACCTCTGCAGGAACAGGCTCGCGGCGATCGCGATTGACGCGAGAACCGCCGAGATCGTGCCCGTCCGCTGCAGCACGCCCATCCGATAGAGGGCGATTGCGAATACGATGATCACGGGGGTTGCTATCGACAGTCCTATTTGCGCGTCGGTCATCAGGATCTCCTTTCGGCAGACCCTAGGCGTTCCGACCGGCCCACTCTTTGCGATCGGTCAAAGAGTGGGCGCGATATCGCCCCTATGGTCGCAGCCATGACAGCGATGATTTCATCCGAGCCCCACGGCCAAGCCCCACCCCAGAGCGACGATCTGCTGGTATGGATCCTGGCGTGGAGCGAACTCGTGGCCTTTGCGGCGCTGTTGACGGGCTTCGTCATGGCGTCGTGGTTCCAGCCGGAGCTATTTGCGGCCGGAAAGGCCAGGCTTCATCAGGATATCGCCCTTGCCAATACCGTAATCCTGCTGGTGAGCGGCTGGTTTGCGGCGCTCGCCGCGCGCTCCGGCACCGCACGGCGGCAACGCCTGGCCCTGCTTGCTGCGGCCGCCGGCGGGATCTTGTTCGTCGCTCTCAAACTTTACGAATATCGGGCGGAAGGTGCATCGTTGCTTGCCGAGGACGCCTTCTCGCAGCTCTACGTCCTGATATCAGGATTTCACCTGGCGCATGTCCTGTTCGGAGCCCTGGTCCTCGCGCTGATGGCTCGTTTCCCATCGCCTGAGAATATCCATCTCATGACGACCCTCTGGCATGTCATCGACATCGTCTGGCTGGTCATGTTCCCGGTGGTCTATCTTCTATGAAGACGGGCAACAGGCTGGCCGCTCCGTCGCGGGCGCTGATCCTCCTGCTGATACTGACATCCTGCGTCTTCGCGGCGTCGGTGCTGTTGTCAGGCGCTGCGGCAAAACCTGGACTGGCGCTTTCCGCCGCGGTGATTGCGCTGGTCAAGGTGCGCCTGGTCGTCTCCGACTTCCTCGGTCTGCGCATCAAGGGTTCGCCGCTCGGTCTCTCTCTGACCCTGTGGGCGGCGGCCGTGCTCGCCGCAGCTTTGGTCCGAGCCTTCGCATTCTCGGCAGTCTTTGCGAATTAACAAAGACCCGTCGCCGCCTTTCCGTCATCCAGGGGGCGTGAGCCTGTGGCTCCGTTTTCGACGTCACGGCGGGCTCCGCCACCGACATGAAAGGATCATCGATGGCTGAACGCCTGACAAAAACCGCGGCCCGAAACGTGTTCTACGGCGGATCGGCCTTCTTCTTCGCCATATTCGTCGGGCTGACGGCCCACAGCCACTATTACATCAGGACCGTTTCGACCGACGAGACGAAGCTGACCGAGAGCGTCGGCAGGGGCAAACACGTCTGGGAGAAGAACGCCTGCATCAACTGCCACACGCTGGACGGCGAAGGCGCCTATTTCGCACCCGAGCTGTCCAACGTCTGGATACGCTGGGGCGGCGACAAGGATCCGGCAAGCGCCCGTGAGGCGCTCCACGCCTGGATGGCGGCGCAACCCTCCGGCATCGAGGGCCGCAGGCAGATGCCGCAATTCAATCTGACCGAAGAAGAAGTGAACGATCTCGCGGACTTCCTCGAATGGGTCAGCAAGATGAACACGCAGGCGTGGCCGCCGAACCAGGCGGGCTGACGGGCGAGAGGACCAAGCAATGAAATACAAGACACAAAGCGTCGCCATGCTCTATTTCTACGGAGCGCTCGGCCTTTTCATGGCGCAGCTGCTGTTCGGCGTCCTGGCGGGAACGATCTACGTTCTGCCGAATACGCTGTCGGTCGAGCTGCCGTTCAACATCGTCCGCATGATCCACACGAACGCGCTCATCGTCTGGCTGCTGATGGGCTTCATGGGCACCACCTATTTCCTGCTTCCGGAGGAGTGCGAGACGGAACTCTACAGCCCGAAACTCGCCATCGCGCAATTCTGGATCTTCCTGGTGGCCGCCGCGGTCGCCGTCATCGGTTACCTGTTCCACATCCACGAGGGCCGCGAGTTTCTCGAGCAGCCTTTCGCCATCAAGGTCGGCATCGTGCTCGTGGCCTTGATGTTCCTGTTCAACGTGACGATGACGGCCTTGAAAGGGCGCAAGACCACCATCACCAACATCCTGCTGTTCGGGCTCTGGGGTGTGGCGATCTTCTTCCTCTTCGCCTTCTACAATCCCGTCAACCTGGCGCTGGACAAGATGTACTGGTGGTATGTCGTCCATCTCTGGGTCGAGGGCGTCTGGGAGCTGATCATGGCCTCGGTCCTCGCCTTCCTGATGATCAGGCTGAACGGCATCGACCGGGAGGTCATCGAGAAATGGCTCTATGTGATCATCGGCCTGGCGCTCTTCTCCGGAATTCTCGGCACCGGCCATCACTACTACTGGATCGGTGCGCCCGGATACTGGCAGTGGATCGGCTCGCTTTTCTCGACGCTCGAGGTCGCCCCCTTCTTCACGATGGTGATTTTCACCTTCGTCATGACCTGGAAGGCCGGCCGCAAGCATGAGAACAAGGCGGCGCTGTTGTGGTCGATCGGATGCTCGGTCATGGCCTTCTTCGGCGCCGGCGTCTGGGGCTTCCTGCATACGCTGTCCTCGGTGAACTATTATACGCATGGCACGCAGGTGACGGCGGCGCATGGGCACCTCGCCTTCTTCGGCGCTTACGTCATGCTCAATCTGGCGGCGATGGCCTATGCCATTCCTCAGATCCGCGGCCGTGCGCCTTATAATCAGTGGCTTTCGATCACGAGCTTCTGGATCATGTGCACGGCGATGTCGGTCATGACCTTCGCCCTCACCTTTGCCGGCATCATCCAGGTTCACCTGCAGAGAATCCTCGGCGAGGCCTACATGGACGTGCAGGACCAGCTCAGCGTCTTTTACTGGGTCAGGCTCGGCTCCGGCGTCTTCGTCTTCATCAGTGCGCTGATGTTCATCTGGTCGGTCCTTGTCCCGGGCCGCGCCCGCCTGCCCGACGCCATCGCACAGCCCGCCGAATAGGCGGGCTCCCCCTCTTGGAGAACAGAGAAATGACGATCGCGCTTAATCTCCCGCTCAATCCGAATGCGGGAATTCCGCACTACACCGCCCATGGCAACGAATGTGCGCTTTTCGAGAGCGCCTGGAGCCGGCAGTTGCCCATTCTGCTCAAGGGGCCGACGGGCTGCGGCAAGACCAGGTTCGTCCGCCACATGGCCGCGCGCCTGGGACTGCCGGTCTCCACCGTATCCTGCCATGACGATCTCACCGCCGCCGATCTGACCGGGCGCTATCTGTTGAAAGGCGGCGAAACCGTCTGGGTCGACGGTCCGCTGACCAAGGCCGTGCGCGAGGGCGGCGTCTGCTACCTCGACGAGATCGTCGAAGCCCGCAAAGACGTCGCCGTCGTTCTTCATCCGCTGACGGACGACCGCCGGCTCCTGCCGCTCGAGCGCACCGGCGAGCTCATCGAGGCGCAATCGTCTTTCATGGTGGTCGTGTCATATAACCCAGGTTACCAGAATCTGATGAAATCGCTGAAGCCCAGCACGCGCCAGCGCTTCGTGTCGATCGAGTTCGATTTTCTTCCCAGGGACCGCGAGATCGCGACCGTATCGATCGAAAGCGGCCTGGCCGAAAGCCGGGTGGCGCCGCTGGTGGACCTTGCCCGCCGGCTTCGCACGCTCAAAGGACAGGATCTCGAGGAAGGCGTGTCGACGCGCCTCATCATCTATTGCGCCACCCTCGTCGATGCAGGGATGCCGCTTGTCGAGGCGGTCAGAGCCGCGATCATCGAGCCGCTGACCGACGAAGCCGATGTGAAGGCCGCCCTTGTCGAAGTGGCCGCAGCGACGCTCGGCAGGTGAGCGATGCTCGAATTCCTGGAACTCGAGGAAACGGTCGGACGCGCGTGGCACCGCCTTGTCGGCGACACGCGCTCCTGGCCCCGCCATCCGCAGCATGCGGTCAAGCTGGCCGACATCAGATCGCAGCTGTCGGTCTGCTTCCGCGCCTTCGGCGGCGAGCCGACGGTGCAGATCCAGAAATCGCGCCAGCAGAGCTCGTCGCATCGGCTGCGTTTCCGCCAAGTGGTCGGCCTCGGCGAGGAGAGAAGCGATCATCCGACTTGGGACGGCAGCGCCATCCATCTGCCCGCCTCGATCGATATCTTCGATGACGAACGGCTGAACCGGGATCTCTATTTCTGGCTCGCGGCCTATATCGCGGTGGCTTCCGTTCCCGACCGCAGGGCGGACGACGCCATGCTGTCCGACATCGCCCGGATCGAAGCGGGGCGCGGAAACGTCGCGCGGGTGGTCGAGATTTTTCCCGGCATGCATGCCCGCCACCTCCGCCTGAGCGAGGCCATTCTCGCATGCCGAACCCGCGGCAGGCTGCCCAAGGCCGAGAGGCAGGTCGAGGATTATCTGCGCTTCGCCCTGGCATTTCCATTGGGAGACCGGCTGCCCAACCTTATCCGGCCGACGGCAGCCAAGGCGCCCCCAGGTTATCTGCCGATGCTGCCTGTCCCGATCTGGCCCGACTTCACCGGACGCGCGGAGGCTGCAACATCCGACCGCGAGGACCTCCCCTCCGAGGGTGGCGAGGCGGCCCCTGCCCGCTCTTCGCACCAAGCCGTCCGTAAGAAGGACGCCGACGACCGCAAGCGCGATCCCTTCATCCTCAACCGCTTCGAAAAGATCCTCGCCATGGCCGAGATGGTCAACGTCGACCGTCCGACGGATGACCGCGACGACGACGATGCCGGCGCGGCCGATGAACTCGACGAGATCAACTTGAGCGAAACACGTGAGCGGCCGAAGTCGAAATTCCGTTTCGACCTGGATCTCTCCCCGGAAGCCTCGGACGTCTCGCAGATCCACGGCGAATTCACCTATCCCGAATGGGATTACCGTAGAAGGCAATATATGGAGGATCACTGCCGCGTCCTCCTCGGCACCGTCCCGGCCGCCCAGCAGGCGACCGTCGCGACCGATCAGGCCATCGTGCGCAAGATCAGACGGCAATTCGAGACGCTCCGGCCGAAGCGGGAGCTCCGGAAGGCGCAGCTCGACGGCAACGACCTCGACCTCGAGGCGGTGATACGGGCGCGCGCCGATCTGCTTGCAACCGGGCAGCCGGATGACCGTATTTATGAATGCGCCCGCCCTGCCTCACACGAACTTGCAACGTCGATCCTCGTCGACGTCTCGTTGTCGACGGACTCTTGGGTGGATAACCGCAGGGTCCTCGATGTCGAGAAACAGGCGCTCGATGTCTTTGCGCGCGGCCTGGATGCCTGCGGCGACAGCTTCTCCATTCACACTTTCACGTCGAGACGCCGCAACTGGGTGCGCATCGACAGCATCAAGGAATTCGAGGAAACTTTCTCGCAGACGACCGCGAGGCGGATCGCCGATCTCAAGCCCGGCTATTACACGCGAATGGGCGCGGCCCTCAGGCATGTTTCGGGACAGCTGCACAAGCATGCCGCACGGAAAAAGCTCCTCCTCATCCTGACGGACGGCAAGCCGAACGATGTCGATCATTACGAAGGACGATTTGCCCTGGAAGACAGTCGAAAAGCGGTCGCCGAAGCCCGTGCGCTTGGCCAGGCCGTCTTTGCCGTCACCGTGGACCGCAACGCCGGAGACTATCTGCCGGCAATCTTCGGAAGGGCGGGCTTTGCCGTGATCTCGGAGCTTTCGAAACTCCCGGGCGCACTGCCGGCGATCTATCGAAACCTCACCGCCTGAGGGGATGAGCGAACAGGCCGGAGCCGCCCGACTGGCGCCTCCGGCCTGGTTTGATGTTCTTTGTTGTCATGCAAATCCGCCGCCCACTTCCGGGCGACATGCATCAGGCCGCCTTGCTGTGCGTGCGTCCGTGCGAGCCGAAATAGGCGTCGAATGCCGCCGCAACGGCACGGACCATGAAGCGTGCATCCTGGGATACGACAATCCGCTCGTCGCTGATCGTCACGACGCCGTCGGCTATGAGCCCGCCGAGACGGTCGTTGCGCTCGACAAGGAAGCCGGTGTCGAAGCCCGACCCGCTGCTCAATGTGCCGAGATCGGCTTCGAAATCGCACATCAGTCTTTCGATGATCTTCGCCCGAAGCTTGTCCTCTTCGCTGAGAAGATATCCCTTGGCGGTCGGCAGGACGCCGGAGGCAACCCGCTCGGCATAGAGGCCAAGAGGCACGTGGTTCTGCATATAGCCGGCCGGCAGCCGCCCGATCGCAGATGCACCGAGACCGATCAGGCTGTCGCAATCATCCGTGGTATAGCCCTGGAAGTTTCTTCTCATCGCGCCGTTGCGCGCGGCGAGCGCCAGCTGATCGTCCGGCAGTGCAAAATGATCGAGCCCGATGCGCTGATATCCGGCCTTCTGCAGCTCCTCGGCGATGGCTTCCGCCTGCTCGTTGCGCTGTATTGCGTCCGGCAGCGTGCTTTCGTCGATCAGGCGCTGATGCTTCTTGAACGCGGGTATGTGGGCGTAACCGAAAACGGCGAAACGTTCGGGACGCAGCCTTGCCGCCAACCGAACTGTTTCGACGCAGGATTGGACGGTCTGTTTCGGAAGGCCATAAATCAGGTCGAAGTTGATGCTGCTCACGCCTGAAGAGCGCAGGCCGACGACCGCCGTTTCCGTCTGCTCGAAGGATTGCAGCCGATTGATGGCCGCCTGCACAACCGGATCGAAACTCTGGACGCCGAGGCTTGCCCGGTCGACGCCGTTTTCGGCGAGCGCATCGATCATGGGGGCAGCCAACGTGCGCGGATCGATCTCGACGGCGACGCCGGCATCCGCCTCGAAGGTGAAGGCGCTCCGGAGCTTTGCCATCAGAGCGGAAAATTCCTGCGGCTTCATGATCGTCGGCGTGCCGCCGCCGAAATGCACGTTCTTGACCGGCACGTCGTTGCCAGCCGCAAAGGAGACGAGCTCGATCTCCTCCCTCATCACGTCAAGATAGTCGGCGACCGGAGCGTCTTGCCGGGTAATCGTCGTGTGGCAGCCGCAGTACCAGCACATCGAACGGCAGAATGGGACGTGGAGATAAACCGAAACCGGGCCGGCTTTTGCGATATCGGCGAGGCCACCGGCATATTCATCCGGCCCCACGGCGGCTGAAAAAGCCGGCGCCGTCGGGTAACTCGTATAACGCGGAAGTCGCGCATCGCCGTATTTGGCGATCAGATCATCGGACATTGTCGCATCCCTTTTCAAAAAGCAGGATGCTTTATGACCTCCGGCCGCGCCGGCTTCCTTGTCCCAAATCAATGATGATGTCTTAGCCAGGAATCATCCGGATATTTGTCCGCTGTCAAAGTCAGTTCTGCCGAAGCCGCCTAGGATTTCATTCTGACACGGGACGAGCCGCGGTCCGGTCTGTTCGAAGAGACGCGGCACAAGGAAACGAGCAAGAATGACTGAAACGCAAAACGTTCAGAACGAAACGCCCCATATCGATGTCCGTGTGCTGTCGCCGGTCGAGCGGCATCCCCGGATCTTCGGCACGCTCCATGCGCTGGCCCCCGGCGACAGTTTGCTGATCACCAGCGATCACGAGCCTCGGCCCCTGCATTATCAGCTTGAAACCGGATTTCCCGGCAAGTTCTCCTGGGATTATCTGGAGCAAGGCCCTGATATCTGGCGGGTGCAGATCACCCGGCAGGATGCCGGCTGCGATTGCTGCTGTGGCAGCCACTGAGTTCGGATCGGCGTGATGATGCCCGTCGGCACAACCCTGTCGCGTTGGACGATGGCCTATTTCGGCGCGGCGCTCTTCTTCCTGCTTCTGGCGGAAAGCCTGCTTTCGGCAGGGATCTGGGTGCCGTCCTCGGCGGTGGCCGAACCCCGTGCGCTCATTATCGTGCATTCGATAACGATCGGTTGGCTCGGCCTGCTGATGATCGGGGCGCTGCTGCAGTTCACGCCGGTGCTGACGGGCCTCGGCCCGCCGACCGGGCGGCTCGATCTGCCCTGCCTTGCCGGTACGGTCGCCGGGCTCGCACTTCTCCTATGCGGCTTCCAACTGATCGACGCGGGATCGGCCGCGGCCGGTCCGATCATGGTCGCGGCATCAGTGGTCTTGCTGGCCTCGCTCCTGTCGATCGCATTGGTGCTGCTATCCGGCCTGTGGCGCGGCCGGGCGGCCCATGCCGCCTCGCCGCTCGTCATACTTGCCATTGCATGCCTTGCGGTGACCGTCGTGCTGGGATCGCTGTTTGCCGTTACGGTGTCGGGAGTAACCGCAACCCCCGGCATCAGCGCGTTTGTCGTGAATGCCGTGCCCTTCCACGCGAGCTTCGGCCTCGCCGGATGGATGACCTTTGCCGCGATCGGCGTCAGCTACAAGCTGCTGCCAATGTTCCTGCTTTCCCAAGAGATGCAGAAATCACCGTTCGTCCGTGGCACGGGAGCGTTCGCGGCGACCACGCTCGGCGTTGCGACGGTCTCGACGATCTTCGAACCCTCGCTCGGTCAACGCGTCTTTCTGATTGGATCGCTGTTCTTCCAGCTGCCGATCGCGGCCTATCTGGTTGAGCTGTTCCTGACCTATCGGGCAAGACGCCGAAAAGCTCTCGAGCTGAACATGTCGGGATCCCTGCCCGCTTTCGTCCTGCTGGGCCTTTCCGTTCCGATGTTCGCGGCGGCCCTTGCCGGCGATGCCGGCCCGCAGATTTTCGCCGCGATAACCTATCTGTTCGTTTTCGGCTGGCTGACGGGGCTCGGCTTGTCCCAGCTCCTGAAGATCGTCCCTTTCCTGACCTGGATCGAGGCCTTCGGACCGCTTCTTGGGCGCCGGCCTACGCCGCGGCTGGCCGACCTTCTCAATGGGCGACGGGCTGCCGCCTGGCTTTATATCTTCTATCTCGCCGTCGTCGCATCAGCGACGGCGATCGCGGCCGGATCCGATGCCGGTTTCCGTCTTGCCGTCACGGCACAGACATTGGTTACCGCTGCTCTCGCCATTGAGCTTGTCCTGGCACGCCGCCTGGCGAATGTCGCCCCCGCCACAAAGGGCGCACCCTTTCAACAGCCGGCGCTTTTCGTCGCCGCCAAACCACAGAGGTAATGCCAATGGTTCAGCTCCGCGAACTCGACGTAAGACAGATCCTGCGCGACGGCGGCATGCCGTTTCAGCTCATCATGGATACCTTCGCAAGTCTCGATCCGGACGAGGGCGTGCGGCTTCACGCCATATTCGAACCCGTCCCGTTGATTCGCCAGCTGGAGCAGCGCGGCTATTCGCATCGCAGCCGGCGCCTTGCCGAGGACGACTGGGAAATCGATTTTGTTCCTCGTGAGAAACCGGGCACCGAAGCCGTCACGGCAGCCGCATCGGCGGAAGCGATCTGGCCGGAGCCGAGCTGGAACCTCGATCTGACCGATCTCGCGCCGCCGGAGCCGATGGAGCGCATCCTGTCGCGGCTGGAATCGATGGAAAGCGGCGAGGTGCTGTTTGCGCTTCTGAACCGCGAGCCGCTGTTTCTGTTCAATGAGCTGAAGGCGCGCGGCCATGAATGGATCGGGGATTTCGACGCCAGCGGCAAGATCTACAGGATCATGATCAGAGCGACACCCGCGAATGTTTCCGATGCCCGCGCATAAGATCTCCAGATCGGCAATCCTGGCGGCGCTGCGCGACATCGAGGATCCGGAGCTCGGAACTGACATTGTCGAGCTCGGGCTGATCTACGCTGTCGGCATTTCGGAGGATGGCGCCGTCAGAATAGAAATGACGACGACGACCCGCTTCTGTCCGGTTTCCGCCTTCATCGCCGAAGCGGTGAAGGTACGGACCGATGCGGTCGACGGCGTCTCGGCTACCATCGTCGAGATGGTCTACGATCCGGCCTGGTCGCCGGAGATGATGGGACGGCTGCCGAGGGAATAGATGCGCAGGCCGCCGCGTTTTTTAAACGCGGCGGCATTCGCCTTCATGGCTTTCTCGCGACAAGAGGTTTCCGGTCGCGGCAGAGGAACGGAGCATGTTCGAGCGCAAACAGGCCGAACGCCACCGTCCAGCCGATTGCAGACAGCAACAATATCTCCACGGTGACTGCGGGCAGCAATTCGGCCAGGGGCCGAAGGACAGCAACGGCGGCAAGCACGATGTAGGATGCGTTGGTCACCCGGCTCGATTTCAATTGCCGCCCCGTATGGCCGCGGCTTGCCCGCGTCATGACCGCCAGCATCATCAACGACATGGCGCCGATCGCGAAGATATGAAGAACGGCGACCTGGGAGAGGCCGATTGCTCCGAAGGCGACCGCGGCAAATCCCAAAGGGACGAAACCATAGGCGGCGTGCAGCACGAAAAGGATCGGTTCGGGCCAGGTCACCCAGCCCCGCCAGCGGGCGAGCCGGGCCGCGTTCATCACCGCTGCGGCGGCCGCCAACAAGCCGGTTGCGATGGAGTCGGGCCAGATCGCCCAGCTGGCGAGAGACACGGCGCCGGCAATGACGGTTGCGGTATCGAAGTGGTTATAGGGGACCGGGAAATCGGTGCGGCCGCGCTGATTGATCCAGTTTCGGGTGAAACTCGGCAGGATGCGCCCTCCGACGATGGTAACCAGCAGGACGTAGGCGCCGAGGCCGAGACGAATGGGAAGCTCCGGATTTCCGCCTCCGATCACCTGGATATGAAAGCATAAATTGGCGACCGACAGCACCGCGAGGCCGGCGACGACCTTGAGATCCTTCCATTTCTTTCCCGCCACCACCTCCCGCGCGCACAAGGCGAGCATGAGCGGCAGGAACAGGCTGTCGATGGCGGCGGCGGCTGTCACCCCGATGCCGCCGCCCGCCAACATGGCGATCCGGCCGGCGCACCACACCGCAAAAAGCACGGCGAGCGGAGGCCCTGATATGGGAAGGCGTCCGGTCCAGTTCGGAATTGCGGTGAGAAGGAACCCGGCGAGAACCGCAGGGGCGAAGCCGAAGAGCATCTCGTGCGCGTGCCAGTAGAGCGCCCCGTATTCGCTTGCCACGGGGACCCCGTAGTTCAGGAACGCCGCCCAGAGGCCGATGCTGGCGATCGCCCACAATGCCGCCGCCAGAAAGAAGGGGCGAAAGCCGTAAGAGAAGAGGACCAGTCCGGAGCGGCTCATTCCTCGCGGCGTCCTGGTCTTCGCGTCCTTGGTAATCTGCATGATCGATGTCTCCATTTTGATCACACAGAAATGCGCGGGCGCAAGACAACAGTCGTTGAGATTACGCAAAGATGATCCGTTGAACTTTGTGCCGGCACAAACAGCCAGTTTGCGCCACGTCAAAGATTTCCGTCGGCTTTCTTCTACTCTCCCCTTCGACAGGGCGGCGTCCGCTCAGTCTTCGACTACAGGAGATTAGAAATGACAAATACTCTGCAAATGACCCGGCGCAAGATGCTGACGGGTGCTGCTGTTGCCGGAGCGCTGACGCCAATCATCGTATCCAGCGCCGCGCATGCCAATGAAGAGGCCGCCGCGGCCGAGGCTCTCAAGACCGTCAAACAGACGAAGGTCGACCTGTCGAAGCTTGCCCGCGAGAAGGTCGAGCTCGTCAAGCCGCCCTTCGTTCATGCGCACAAGCAGAAGGCCGAGGGCGGACCGAAGATCAAGGAGTTCACGCTGACCATCCAGGAAAAAAAGATGATCCTGGACAAGGACGGCACCGAGATCAACGCCATGACTTTTGACGGGTCGGTTCCCGGGCCGCTGATGGTGGTGCATCAAGACGACTATGTCGAGCTGACCCTCGTCAACCCCGACACCAATACGATGCAGCACAACATCGACTTCCATGCCGCAACCGGCGCGCTGGGCGGCGGGGCGCTGACGGTCGTCAATCCCGGTGAAAGCACCGTTCTGCGCTTCAAGGCGACCAAGGCCGGCGTCTTCGTCTATCACTGCGCACCTCCCGGCATGGTGCCGTGGCACGTCACGTCGGGCATGAACGGCGCGATCATGGTCCTGCCGCGCGACGGCCTCAAGGACGGCAAGGGCAAGCCCCTCGTCTACGACAAGGTCTATTATGTCGGCGAACAGGATTACTACATCCCGCGCGACGAGACGGGCAAGTTCAAGAAATACGACAGTCCCGGCGAAGCCTACGAAGATATGGTCGCTGCGATGAAAACGCTGACGCCGACGCACATCGTCTTCAACGGCGCGGTTGGGGCGTTGACCGGGGACAATGCGATGACGGCCAAGGTCGGCGAAACCGTGCTGATCGTCCATTCGCAGGCCAACCGGGACACGCGGCCGCATCTGATCGGCGGGCATGGCGAATATGTCTGGGCGACCGGCAAATTCCTCAACCCGCCCGACACGGATCAGGAAACCTGGTTCATTCCCGGCGGCACGGCAGGTGCTGCCCTTTATACCTTCGCTCAGCCAGGCATCTATGCCTACGTGAACCACAACCTTATCGAGGCCTTCGAGCTGGGGGCGGCGGCCCACTTTAAGGTGACCGGTGAATGGGACGACGATCTCATGACCTCGGTCAGGGCACCGTCGGCAAGCTGACCAGGCGGAGGGGGCGGTGCGCGGGTCAGGGGCGACCCGCGCACCATTCTCATTTTGGGGGCGCTATCTGCGAAAATATCATGGCCCGCAATGCAGCGATTGAACCAGTTTCAGGCATATCCATCGCAATTCCTCTCGTGCTGTTCGCGGCCCTCTCGGCCGCGGTCGCGGTGCAAGCCGGACTCGTTGCGACGGAGGGCCGCGGCGTGACTGTCGCGCCGCCGCAGACAATCGTCATTGCGCCGCACCGTTTCACCTATCGTGACGCCAGCGAATATTTTCACGACGGCCTGGCCGTCGACGCGCCCAAACTCGACATGAACGTGATTTCAACACTTGAAATCATGAAGTTCCAGACCACGCTTCGCGATTATAATCGCTGCGTGGCCGATGCCATTTGTGCGCCGGCCGAGAACCGGGACGAGGCTCCGTCGCGGGAAGAGACGCCGGTGACCGGCGTGAGCTACGACGACGCGGTCCTATATGCGGCCTGGCTGTCGGAACACACCGGTGTCCAATGGCGGCTGCCGACCGATTTCGAGCTGGCCTATGCCGCCGCCGACCGTTTTCCCGACGACGCTCTCGGCATAGACCCCAATGATCGCAATCCGGCAAACCGCTGGTTGGCTGATTACGAGCGCGAAGCGCGCAGAGCGGCCGCAATCGACCCGCGGCCACAGCCGCAAGGCTCGTTCGGGATCAGCCAAACCGGTCTGGTGGATTTCGCCGGCAATGTCTGGGAGTGGACGTCGACCTGCAACAAGCGAGTTGAGCTCGGCCGGATCGGCCGCGTCGAAGAGCCCGACCCCGAAAGCTGCGGGATCATGATCGCTGCCGGCAAGCATCGCGCCCCGATGAGCAGTTTCGTCCGAATTCCCAAGGGTGGCGGATGTTCCGTCGGCAGTCCGCCCGACAATCTCGGCTTTCGCCTCGTTCGCAGCCAAGGATTCCTTGAAAGCCTGAAAGACCGGATGCGCAGAGCAATGACCGAAGTGTTCGATCCGGCGACGAGCCTCCACGGCAGAACAGGATGACGATGAAAGTTGACCGGACGGTTTTGAAGTCGCTGCCGCTGTTTGAACGAATGACGGACACGGATCTCGACGCGATGCTGCAGCATGCCGCACCGCGCCGCGTCGCCCAGGGTGACGCGGTTTTCGAACAGGGCGCCCGCGCAAAGTCGTTCTTCCTGCTCCTGCATGGTCGTCTGAAGGTGACGCAGGTGACGCCGGACGGACAGCAGATCATCGTGCGGATGGTGCATCCGGGTGATTTGTTCGGCTTCGCGATGGCGTTGCGCAGGGAAGACTATCCCGGGACGGCCGTAGCGGCGGCCGAAAGCCTCGTCATCAGCTGGCCGACGGATATGTGGCCGCGCTTCGTCGATCAGAATCCCCGCCTAGCCGTGACAGCGATGCAGACGATCGGCCAGCGGCTGGAGGAAGCCCATACGCGCATTCGCGAAATGTCGACCGAGGAGGTGGAAAAGCGGGTGGCGCATGCCGTCCTGAGGCTGTCGAAACAGGCGGGGCGGCCGGTCGGAGGCGGCATTCGCATCGATTTCCCGATATCGCGCCAGGATATTGCCGAAATGACCGGAACGACGCTGCACACCGTGTCGAGAATTCTGAGCGCCTGGGAGGCGAAGGGATTGGTCGAAGGCGGCCGGCAGAAGCTGACGGTCACCGATCCTCAGAAACTTCTCAATCTCGCCGACGGCAAGCGGGATTGAAGTTGCCGCCATGCCCGCACGGCCCTTGGCAAGTTTCACTGCGAAACCAGGAGAATGAGTTTTGGCCGAGTTCCTTGCCGCCTTCGCACTCTTTGTCGCACTCCATTCCGTTCCGGCGGTTCCGGCCATTCGTTCACAGATAATCCGACGCGTCGGCCGCCCGGTCTATTTCGTCGGTTACTCTGCCGCTTCCACGCTCGCGCTGATCTGGGTTTTTTCCGCCGCACTGGCGTTGGACTATATCCCGTTGTGGGAGGTCAGACCCGGCAATGCCGCGATCGCTTTTGTGCTCGCCCCCTTCGGTATCTTTCTCGTCATCGCCGGACTTTTGAGCGCCAACCCGCTGTCGATCACATTGAACCGGTCGGCGACCCTCGGCGCCGTCACGAAGATCACCAGACATCCCGTCCTGTGGGGGTTCGCCGCCTGGGCGAGCGGCCATATCGCCGCCAATGGCGACCTGCGCTCGTTGCTGCTGTTCGGAGGGTTTGCCGTGTTTGCGCTGGCTGCGATCCCGATGACCGAAAAGAGGTCGAAACGACGCCTCGGCGGGTCCTGGGCAAGCCTGGCCGACCAGACCTCGATCTGGCCGTTCGCCGCCTGTTTCAAGGGCGAACAGCCGACGCTCGATATGCCGATGTTGCTCGCAAGCCTGGCAAGTATGGCTTTGGTCCTGTGGCTGCTGTTTGCAGGCGGCCACAGCGCGATGTTCGGCGTGGATCCCCTCGCCCTCTTCACTTGATCGAGGTCAAAGCATCTTTCAGCCGGGCCTTTAGCTTGCAGAGAAATCTGGCGGCAGCCGCGACGACTAGCCAATGATCCGGAGCGATAAAATGCCCTATGAAATCGTCACAGCAAGCCTGGACGTCAAAGACAAATCGGGTCGCATCGAGGTGCGCTTCGGGCCTGAGATCAAGACCCTCGTGGTCTCGCGGCGCGCCCTGCTGTCGGTGGCGTCGCCGCCGCGGGCAACGGAACTCCGCCTTCGTCAGCACGTCGATACCTTCTGCCAGATCGCTGCACGCCGCCTCGCCTCTGCGAGCGGCGACACGCTTCGGATCACCGCCAATGATGTCCGCAGATGGCTCTGCGCCTGGCAAATCTCGGAAAGCCCGGTGCCAATGCAGGCGGCTCGCCATCCGCTGCACGACGCCAGATCCGGATGATCTCGGCCGGATCGGCTGCCGGCTTCCGATGAGGACAACGGACCACGTGCTGGTGACACCAGCTTGAAGGGCATGTTAAAGACAGTGCCATTGGATACGATCTGTAACGAGCAACGGCTTGGCGGATGGACGATGGCAGCACCGCAGCATGACGCGCATCTTCTCGTCGTTGACGACGACCCGCGCATTCGCCAGATGTTGACGCGCTATTTCGAGGATGAGGGTTATACGGTCTCTTCCGCTGCCGACGGCGCCGAAATGCGCGTGCGCCTGCGCCAGCAGAATTTCGACGCCGTCCTGCTCGACCTCGTTCTTCCGGGCGGCGCGGACGGCCTTGACCTTGCCCGCGAAATCCGCGCCCAGTCCGATGTGCCGATCATGATGCTGACGGGGCGCGACGACGTCGTCGACCGAATCGTCGGTCTGGAGGTCGGCGCCGACGATTATATCGCCAAGCCCTTCCATCTCCGGGAAGTTCATGCCCGCCTGAAATCGATCCTGCGCCGCCGGCAACCTTCCGCGCGCAGCGCCGAAGCGGCCGGCGAGGAGATCATCGGCTTCGAGGAGTGGAAACTCAATCTCAGCCGCCGCCAGCTGCTCGACCCCGAGGGCACGGAGATCGAACTGACGACCGGCGAATTCGATATGCTGACGACCTTCGTGCGCCATGCCGGCCGGGTCCTGACCCGCGACGTGCTGATGGACCTGACCAGGGGCCGAAACCTCGAAGCCTTCGACCGGACGATCGATGCCCAGATCGTCCGGCTGCGACGCAAGATCGAGACGGACCCGAAGAAGCCGCAATTCATTAAGGCAGTGCGCGGCGTCGGCTACGTCTTTACCGCAAGACTGGATTGACGGTTTCAGCGGAGGGTGGTGGCTTCGCTGCTCCTTCGGGTTCCTCGCATTCGTCGCTCATGCCGACCGCAGCAGTGTGTCGATCTCGGCGCGTGAAGGCATGGCGGGGGCGGTGCCGGGGCGTGTGACCGCGATGGCAGCGGTCGCGCAGCCGAAACGCACGGCTTCGCTTGGCGCCTGTCCTTCGGAGATCGCCGTCGCGAACCCGCCGAGAAAGGCGTCGCCGGCACCGGTTGTGTCAACGACATTTCCCGCGGCAAATGCGGGGACGAATTCGCTCTGCCCGGCGGCGTGATAGTAGGCCCCGCGTGCGCCGAGCGTGATGATCACCGCTTGCGCCCCTCGATCGACCAGTGTGCGAGCCGCTGCACGCGCCTGCTCATCGGTTTCGATTGCGTGGCCCACCAATTCCGCTGCTTCGACTTCATTGGGGACGATGAAATCACACAGGCCGTAGATGCTGTCCGGGATCGCCCGCGCGGGCGCCGGGTTGAAGATCGTCGTCGCCCCTGCCTTTTTCGCCATCGACAATCCATGCATGGCGGCCTCGAGCGGCTGTTCGAGCTGGGTCATGAAGATGGCGGCGCTTTCGATCTCCGCCCGGTTCGCATCGACATCCTCGATGCCGATGAGGCCCGCCGCACCCGGCGCGACGATGATGGCATTGTCGCCGCTCACCTCGTCGACGAAGATGAAGGCGGCGCCGCTGGAAACGCCGTCCATCTTCATCACATTGGCTTTGACGCCGGCCTCCGCATAGGCTGAAAGCGCCATCGCGCCGAACGGGTCGTTGCCGACCCGTGAGATGAAGGTCACCTTGCCGCCCGCCTTTGCCGCCGCAATTGCCTGATTGGATCCCTTGCCTCCCGGCCCGAGGGTGAAACCGGAGCCCATCAGCGTCTCGGCAATATGGGGCAGGCGCTTTGCCTTATAGGCAGTGTCGGCGGCAAAAATGCCTAAAATGACGATCCCGCTTTTTTCGCTCATCGGACCGCCTCCTCCGCCGGGATGACGCCCTTGGTCAGCAGGAAACATCCATAGAACCGCAGTTCCCCCGTTGCGATCACGCAATAGGCCTGCTTGGCGATGTCGTAGAAGGCCATGCGTTCGACGGGATACATCGGCGACGGCTTGCCCTCGGCGCGATCGACAATCGCTTGGACTTCCTGCTGAATCGGCGGAATTTCATCGGGCTTGCCGATCACTTCCATGCGGCCCACCGACGGCTGGATCGGTGTGTCCAGCGGCAAGACCGACAGGACCGCGTCGATTGCCTGCGGCGCGGGAATGTTTTCCATGGTCAGCAATTTACCGAGACGCGTCTGGCGGGCTATCGAATCCGATGGAAAATTCATGTCGGAGATGACGAGATAGTCGCCGTGTCCCATGTTGCAAAGTGCTTGCAGAATGTCGCCGTTGAGCGCGGCCCGAATTCCTTTGAGCATTGATCTTCCATCCTTTTCTCGTCGCCGGAGCACCGGCCGTGCCTCAATTGGTATGTCCTGTTATATCCGCCTTGGCTTGCGGGCATGGGCCGCTGGAACCGCGCACGATCAGCGATCCGTCGACCGTTTCGTCTGCCGTGCCCGGCGGCTCCGCCAGCAGAAGGCTGACCGCGCGCCGTGCCAGCATGTCGGCCGGCTGGCGTATGGTCGTCAGCCGCGGCACCACCAGATTGGCGAGCGAAATGTCATCGAAACCGGTGACGGATAGTTTTCGCGGCACGTCGATCTTGAGGTCGCGGGCCGCGCGTAATGCGCCGATCGCCTGCTGGTCGCTGGCGGCCGCGATCGCCGTCGGCCGGTCCTGCGCCGGGCGCGAAAGCAGGGTACGGGCAATTCTTTCGCCGGACTCGTAGTCGAATCTGCCGTAAGCGATTTCCAGCTCAACGGCCTCACCGGTCTTGGCGAATCCGTCCATGCGGCTGACGAAGGCCTCCTTGCGCATGCGCCCTGCTTCGGTGTCGGTCGGGCCGGCAATATAGGCAATGCGCCGGTGCCCCAGCCCATAGAGATGATCGGCAACCAGCGTGGCCGCCTGCGCATGGTTGGTCGACACCAGGGGAAAGGTGCCGAAGCGCCGGTCGAGCGATATGACCGGGACCGACGCCGGCAGATCAAGACCGGAACCGTCGCTCGAAGCCACGACGATGATGCCGCGCACCGCCCGGTCGAGAAAGGCCGAAACGTGGCTCTGCTCCGCCTCGCTGTCGTTATGCGAGCTTGCCAGCATCAGGCTGTGCCCGCATTCGAGCGCCGCACGCTCGACGCTTGCCGCAAGCTGCGCAAAAAAGGGATTGGTGATGTCGGGAACGACGAGGCCGATGACGTCGGTTCTGCTGGTGCGCAGGGCTCTCGCGGTGACGTTCGGCCGGTAGCCAAGCGCCGAAATGGCGTTGTTGACCTTCTCGCGCAGCACCGGTTTGACCGCGGCTTCGCCCGACAACACGCGCGAAACGGTGCCCACGGATACGCCCGCATGTTCGGCAACGTCCTTGACTGTCGGCATCTTCGCCATGTCTCACATCCCGCAGCTATTTTACGGCGCCCGCGGTCATCCCGGCGATGATATGCTTTTCCAGCACGACGCCGACGACGACCAGCGGCAGGATTCCGGCGGTGGAAAGGGCGGCCATCGACCACCAGTTGATGCCCTGGCTGCCTGTCTGGCTGGCGATCATCACCGGCAGCGTGTTGGTATTGGTGGAAGTCAGCAGCGCGGCGAAGAAATATTCGTTCCAGCACAGGATCAGCGCCAGCAGGAAGGCGGCCACCATGCCCGGCAGAACCAGCGGCACGATGATGCGGGCGAACGCGCCCCAGACCGACAGGCCGTCGACCAGGGCTGCCTCCTCGAGCTCCACCGGTATGGTGGCGAACTGGTCGCGCATGATCCAGACGACGATCGGCAGGACCATCAGCGTATAGACGGCGATCATGCCCGCATAAGTGTCGAGCAGCGCCAGTTCCTTGTAGAGAACCAGGAACGGCAGGGCGAGGACGACCGGCGGCATGATGAGCTGCGACAGGAAGAAAAAGGAAATGTCGGAATTGCGCATATGGCCGAACTTGTAGGAAAAGCGGCTGAGCCCATAGGCCGCCAGCGATCCGAGCACGACCGCAAGAGCGGATGCCGTGACCGAGATGATGACGCTGTTCCAGAGCCGGCGCATGAATTCGTCGCGCACCGTCGATACCTGCGAGATGGTATCGGGGGAGAGCCCGAGCGAGCGCCAGCCGAGCCAGCTGGGGGTAAAATTGAACCAGGGGATCAGATTGCCGCGCATGACATCGGCGGCTGTTTTGAACGAGGTCGAAACCGTCCAGAACAGCGGGAAGATGCAGACACATGCCCAGACGACGAGCAGGCCGTAGACGGCAAATCGCATGGCCCACCAGCGAATGCGCTGGCCCCGCCCGTATTTTTCGAAATCGATGCGAACCATCAGAGCCTTCCTGTCATCCGCTTCACGATACGGTCGGAAATCTTCATCAGCCCCGTCATCCCAATGACGATGATCACCAGATAGACGAGCGCGAGCAGCGTCCCGTAGCCGACATTCGAACGGTCGCGGTATTCGCGATAGATGAAACTGGTGACGGAATCGGTCGCCCCGCCCGGGCCTCCCGATGTCACGGTAATGATGATGTCGGCGAGCTTGAGCTTGAAGATAATACGGATCATCACCGCCGTGACCGACACCGGCAGCATCAGCGGGAAAATGACCTGCCAGAAGCGCTGCCAGCGGGTGGCGCCGTCGACTTCGGCCGCCTCCAGCACCTCCCGTGACAAGGCCTGCAATCCGGCGAGCAACATGATCATCATGAAGGGAATGAAGGTCCAGGCATCCATGATCATGATCGAAAGCCGCGCCGTCAGCGGATCGCCGAAAAACGAAGGGTTTTCCCAGCCGAGCCAGCGGGCCAAGCGCGCGATCGGGCCGAAACGGGTCTCCAGCATCGACTTGCCGACCATCCAGCTCACGGCGACCGGCGACAGCATCAAGGGGACGAGGAAGGTGACCCGCCAGAATTTCCGGGCAAGGATTTCCTGGTTGAGGAGCAGCGCCAGGCCGAATGCGATCGCATATTCCACGACGATCGCCAGGGAATAAAGGATCATGTTGAGCAAGGCGTTGGCATAGAACGGGTCGGCGATCATCCGTCGCACATTGTCGAGCCCGTTGAAGCGCCGCCCGGCGGAAGAGGCGAGGTTCCAATCGGAAAAGCCGATCCAGAGCGCAAAGAGCAATGGGAAGACCACCATCGACACGACGAAAAGCGCGGCCGGCAGAACAAAAAGCGCCTTCTTGCCGGCCTCGCCGTAAATGACGACGCGCGTGACGCAAAGAACTGCGGCCCAGAGGAAATAAGCATAGAGGACGGGTCGCCAGTTCGCAAAACCCCATTCGGTCCAGCCGAGTTCATGAACCCCCTGCAAGACAAAGGACGCTATGAACCATGCGGCGCTGAGCCACAGAGCCGCGCGGCCCCAGAAACGGCGGCTCGCGGAAATGGAGCCGGCTTCGACCGTGTGCAGCAGGTCGCCTTCGACTGTCGACATGATATTCCTCGCCCGGATAGAAAAGGCGCCGGCGGAATCGCTTTCGATCCGCCGGCGCGTTTGGTCAGAGGGTCAGAGCCCGAGGCTCGCCCGATAGAGTTTCAGCTGGCTGTCGCGGCCGATCTGGTCGGTGATCTTTTCCCAGGCGGCTGCAATCGCATCGGCGGTTTCCTGCGCCGACTTGTACTGTCCGGCAAAACCCTTCGCCAATTCGTCCTCGGCGACGGAGTAATACTGGAAGATGCCGGGGATGCGTGGTTCGATCGCGGCGTTCGGATGGTTGTAGCTGTCGGCGTTCGAACCGAGATAGTCCTCGATATAGGCGCGGTCGTAGCCTGCCTTTTCCCATTCGTCGTAGTTGAAGTTCGACTGACGGTAGGGCTGGAAGCCGGAGGGATAGGCCGACGTCCACAGCGACAGATCCTTGCCGCCGAGATGGGCGGCAGCGGACCAGGCCGCCTTGCGCTTCTTCTCGTCGCTGGAGACCTGCTTGGTGACGTAGATGCCCCAGCCGATATAGGCCATGTTGGGCGCTTCGTTATACTTGTCTTCCCATTGACCGGTCTTGCGGTTGTAGACGCGGTCGGAGCCGCGGTTGATGCCGAAGCCGACCACGTCGCCGACGACCGAGGTGTCCGAGGTGCGCGCGCCGGAGCCGACGTCGCCCCACCACATCAGCATTGCGCCGGTGCCGGCCAGGAACTGCGAGAAGGCCGTGGTACCGGGATCGGCATTGATCTGATCGGCCGGATAGGCCTTGGCCGCGATCAGATCCAAGACGTCCTGGATCGCCTGGACCCATGCGGGATTATTGACCAGCGGCTTCATGTTGTCAGGATCGAACAGCCAGGCCGGGTCGCCCGGATATTTGGCATAGGCGGTCGCGCGGTTCTCGATGAAATAGAAGCCGAAACCGCCCCAGCCCTTCAGCGGATCGAGATAGCCGTAGGCCGGCTGGCCGGTCAGCGGATCGGTTTTGCCGATCAGCGCCTTGGATGCTGCGTTGACCTCCTGCCAGGTCTTCGGCGGTTCGGCCATGCCGCTGATCGAGCCCTCGCCGAAGTAATCCTTGCGGTAGGCGAAGGTGTGGCAGTCGCCGTCGATCGTCACGCGATAGGTCTTGCCGTCCCAGGTGCCGACCGGGGGCTTCAGGTAGCTCACCAGGTCGTCGGCTTCGATCTGCTTTGCCGCCCAGTCGGGCATCTCGTCCAGAAGCCCGCGTCCGGCTGTGTCGCCTTCGAAGGGGGCGCCCATTTCGAGAATGTCGAAATCGACAGTGCCGGTCGCGATCGACTGCTGAAGGCGGGCATTGTAGTCGGCTTGCGCAAGGTCGATCCAGTTGATCTTGGCGCCGGTATAGGCTTCCCAAGGCTTCAGAAAGCCGCGGAACAGGAAGTTGTGCAGATTCTGGTTGTTGAGCCCCATGAAGGTCAACTCGACACCGGCGAATTCGCCCTGCTTGACATTGGTCTTGGTCGGGCCGAGGCAGAGTTCGCCGACCTTCTGCCAGTCTGCATCCGTCGGCGAGCCCTTGCCGACCCCCGGTATCTGCAGGATCTGGGCGCGCAGATCATCGGCAGCGAACGCCATCCCGGGAATTCCGCCGACCGCGCCGGACAGGCCGAGCAGTGCTGCTGCACTCGCCGTTCCGCGCAAAACGTCGCGGCGGCTTGCCTGACGGCGCATCAGTGCATCGTATATTTCGACTTTCATGTATTCCTCCTCCACGCTTCGTTGGGCTGCCGCCAGCCGGTCTTTCCGAACTGGTTCCGGTCCGATTTTTGGGACTGGTCTCGTGCAGAACTATCTGGTAAGCAAGAAAATGAAACGTTTCATAATTCTTGCTTGAAACCGCTCCTCTCGGTCTCGCCATCGAGCATTAGACGGCAAGCGACAAAAGTCAATAATAAATGAAACGTTTCATGGAGGAGGTCTCACGGTCTCTCGGGCAGCGGCAGAACGCGGTTGCCTCGAGCCCAATGCCGTGGATATTGTCAAGCGACGCATATCCCTTGGGACCGCCCCTGGGGTGGCCGGAAAGCGATTGGGAGGCATATGGCTGAGGTCAATATTTCGGAGGCGCGCAAGGCCTACGGCGCCTTAAATATCCTGCACGGCGTCGATATCGAAATTCGCGACGGCGAGTTTGTGGTGCTGGTCGGCCCGTCCGGCTGCGGCAAGTCGACCTTGCTGCGCATGGTCGCCGGTCTCGAAAGCATCACCGGCGGCACCATCTCGATCGGCGGAAAGGTCGTCAACAATCTGCCGCCGAAGGACCGCGACATTGCGATGGTCTTCCAGAGCTACGCGCTCTATCCGCACAAGACGGTTGCCGAAAACATGGTCTTTGCGCTGCGCCTGCAGAAGCAGCCGGCCGATGTCATCAAACAACGGCTGCAGGCGGCGGCCGAAACCCTCGACCTCGTGCCCTATCTTGACCGCTATCCGCGCCAGCTTTCCGGCGGCCAGCGGCAACGCGTTGCGATGGGACGCGCCATCGTCAGGTCGCCGCAGGTCTTCCTGTTCGACGAGCCCCTGTCGAACCTCGACGCCAAGCTGCGTGTGCAGATGCGCAAGGAGATCAAGGAGCTCCACCAGCGGCTGAGAACCACGACGATCTATGTCACCCATGACCAGGTCGAGGCGATGACCATGGCCGACAAGATCGTGGTCATGCAGGGCGGCAAGATCGAGCAGACCGGAACGCCCCTGGAACTCTACGATCGTCCGCGCAATACGTTCGTGGCGACCTTCATCGGCTCGCCGTCGATGAATCTGCTGAAAGGCCGCTACAAGGCCGATGGTGCGGTCTTCGTCACCGAGACCGGCGACCAGATTGCGCTCGGCTTCACGCCGGAGGCGTCCGATGGACAGGCCGTGCTTCTCGGCGTGCGGCCCGAACATCTGTCCCTCAGCCCGGGCGGCCTGGAAACGACCGTCAACGTCACCGAACCCACCGGCCATGAGACGATGGTGTTTCTGCGCTACGGCTCCGGCGAGCTTGTCGCGGTGCTGTCCGAACGTCACGATTTCGAGCCGGGGCAGGTCGTGACGATAGCGGCCCGGCCGGGCAAGCTTCATCTGTTCGATGCGGAATCCGGCAAGACGCTGCGGCGGGATTGACGTCCTGGATGTCCGGCCGATCCGCAGGCGCAGGCGGGCGAGGAGCCGCGATGATGCTCTATTCGCGCGAAGACGGTTTGCCTTTACGGCGTCAGCACGGCCGCTCCGCTCAACCGGCCGGTGCGCAGATCGTCGAGCGCCCGGTTGGCGTCGGCAAGCGGATAGACGGTCGTGTGGGTTCTGACGCCTGCCTGACGGGCAACGGGAAAGAATTCCTCCGCGTCGCCACGGGTGAGATTTGCCACCGAAACCACGCTTCGCTCGCCCCAGATCAAGGCATAGGGCATCTCTGGGATATCGCTCATATGAATGCCTCCGCAGACGACCCTGCCTCCCTTTCGCACCGCCTTCAAGGCGGCCGGCACGAGCGCTCCGACCGGAGCGAAGATGATGGCTGCATCGAGCGTGACGGGCGGACGCTCGTCAGAGCCTCCCGCCCAGACCGCGCCGAGGCTGAGGGCGAAACGCCGTGCCGCATCATCGCCTGCCCTCGAAAACGCGTAGACGTCGCGGCCCTGCCAGCGGCAGACCTGGGCGATGATATGAGCGGCCGCGCCGAACCCGTACAGCCCGATCCTCATGCCGTCGCCGGCTTTCTTCAATGAACGCCATCCTATAAGGCCGGCGCAGAGCAGCGGCGCAAGCGCGACGGGATCGGCCTGCTCGTCCAGCGCGAAGGCATAATCGGCATCCGCAACGACATGCGTGGCGAAACCGCCGTCGCGCGTATAGCCGGTAAATTGCGGCTGGTCGCAAAGGTTCTCCTCTCCGTTGCGGCAGAAGGAGCAGCCGCCGCACGTATGGCCGAGCCAGGCCACGCCGACCCTTTGTCCGATCCGCAACGCAGAGACCCCCTGCCCGACCGTTTCGACGATGCCGACGATTTCATGGCCGGGAACGAGCGGAAGCTTCGGGCTGGCAAGGTCGCCGTCGCAGACGTGGAGATCCGTCCTGCAGACGGCGCAGGCCTCCACCCTCAGCATCAATTCTCCCTTTCCCGGCACGGGATCGGGCCGCTCGACCGGATGAAGAGGTGACCCGGTCGCTTCGAGGATCATTGCCTTCATCAGCTCCTCCTCATCTGCGGCGCCACTTCCCCGGAAACGCCGGGGATGGCTGTGACCCAATCCGGAGCATATTGCGCATTCAATGCGCGAGGAAGAGCGGACGGTCGGCGTTCTCGAGCATAGAGCGGGTGACCCCGCCGAAGATGCGCTCGCGCATGCGCGAGTGGCGGTAAGCGCCCATGACGATCATCTCGGCGCCGATGTCGCGGGCATGACGGCATAGCACCTCGCCCACCGGCCGACCGCCGCTCGCCAGCACCTGGACGGTTGCCCTGATACCATGTCGTGCGAGATAGGCGGCGATATCGGCGCCCGGTTCCTCGCCGTTGGCATTGGTCGAGGCCTGCGGATCGACAATGGCGATATCGACCGTGTCGGCCTGGACCAGCAGTTCCATCGCCGCACGGATCGCGCGCCCTGCCTCGTCCCGCGAATCCCAGGCGATCATGACGCTGCGCGGTTCGAGCGTTGACGCATGGCCCGCCGGCGTTAGGAAGACCGGCGCCGGCGATTGGAAAAGCGCACCTTCCAGGGCGGATCGGCCGAGGGCCTCGTCGCTGCGGGCACGGCTGCCGATCAGCACCAGATCCGCATAACGCGCCCGTTCGCCGATCTGCGTATCGGCCCAGCCAAGTTCGGCATAGAGTGTCTCGACGCCGAAGGAAATGCCCTGCGGCTCGAGCAGAGCCCCTATCTTCGCCGCCTGCTCTTCGAGCCTTGCGACATCGCTCCGGCGCTCCTCCAGCCAGGAATTCAGGACGATTTCTCCGTAGCCGGCGATCGGCGGCGGAGAGATAAGCGAAACCACCAGCACGGAAAGATGGGCCTCCGCCTGCCGGCAAAGTTCGACAGCCGAACGGATGTCGTCGGCACCCTGATTGACGCCGATAATATTCAATATGGTTTTGAATGGCATGATCCTATCCTCTTCTCGCTATCGGATGCGGGATACGGGCAGAATGATCCCCGAAGGCGGAGCACGCTTTGATCGACGTCAAGCTCGGGCACGACCCGGCCCGATCTTCCGCCTTTTTCTTTGCGATGGGTCAATGTGCGAGGCGCACGCGCCCTGCATCATCCGTGCCGGACAAACATGGTGAAGGGATAAAGATCATGCCGAGCAAGATGATGAAGGCGGCGGTGGTGCGCGAATTCGGCAAGCCGCTCGCAATCGAATGCGTGCCAGTGCCTGTCCCAGGCCCGGGTGAAATTCTGGTGAAGGTCGTCGCCTGTGGCGTATGCCATACCGATCTGCATGCCGCAGAGGGCGATTGGCCGGTCAAGCCGATGCCTCCATTCATCCCCGGGCACGAAGCAGCCGGCATTGTCGCCGCTCTCGGTCCCGGCGTCACCGAATTCAAGGAAGGCGATGCTGTCGGCGTCGCCTGGCTGCATGATGCCTGCCTGCGCTGCGAATATTGCGAAACCGGCTGGGAAACGCTTTGCGAGCACCAGCACAATACCGGCTACAGCTGCAACGGCGGCTTTGCCGAATATGTCATCGCCTCGGCCGCCTTTGCCGCCCGCCTGCCCGCTCGTGTCGATTTCGCCGAGATCGCGCCGATCCTCTGCGCCGGCGTGACGACTTACAAGGGACTGAAGGAAACCGAGGCTCGGCCCGGTGAGTGGGTGGCGATTTCAGGCGTCGGCGGCCTCGGCCATGTCGCGATCCAATATGCCAAGGCCATGGGTCTTAAGGTCATCGCCCTTGATATCGCCGCCGCCAAGCTCGAACTCGCCCGCCACGTCGGTGCCGATCTCGCGCTGAACGCGCTTTCCGAGGATACGGTGGAGACGGTGCTGAAGGCGACGAGCGGCGGCGCGCATGGCGTCCTTGTCACCGCCGTCTCGCCACCGGCCTTCTCCCAGGCTCTCGGCATGGTGCGTCGCAAGGGCACCGTCAGCCTCGTCGGTTTGCCGCCGGGCAATTTTCCGACACCGATCTTCGATGTCGTGCTGAAGCGCATCACAGTCCGCGGCTCGATCGTCGGAACGCGCCGCGACCTCGACGAAGCGCTTGCCTTCGCCACGGACGGCCGGATCCGGGCCGAGATCGCCAAGGCGCCGCTCGACGACGTCAACGATATTTTCGCCGGCCTTAAGGCGGGAACGATCGAGGGCCGGATGGTGCTCGATATCGCAGGACAGGCATCCGCAGCGGCGGAGCAGTCCGCCGCATAGCCTGCCCGCAGTCCGCGGCTCTTCCTAGAGGGAGAGCCGCGGGGACGTTCGCATGCCGGCAAGACTGCGGCGGATGTTCGCCATTTATGTCGGCGCCGCAGCTCATCTTTGACGTCATGCACGCCACGCCACGCCATTGTCAGCGGATGCGCCTCGACCGTTCCGCCAGCGCCTTGGCTTCGCCGGCCTCTGTGATCGGTTCCGCGGCCTTACCGGCATCGACAATGCGATCCGGGAGCCGGCAGTTCCGAAGCCGGTTCTCGAACAGCGCACCCGGAGCCTCAATGCGACAGCAGGACAGGCAGTGTGATGTTGGTCAGCACGGCCCGCGTGGCGCCGCCGAGCACGAATTCACGCAGGCGCGAATGGCCGAAGCCGCCCATGACGAGAAGGTCCGCCCGCATTTCGAAGGCCTTGCTCTGCAATACTTCTCCGACCGGCTCGCCGCGGGCGCGCAGCCGTGATGCCTCGGCCTTCACGCCGCTCTTGAGCATATTCTCGATGAGATAATCGCCCGTCTCTGATGTCACGGGCTTCTCGTCGATGACGGAGAGCAGGAAGACCTTGGATGCCCGCTCCAGGAAGGCCGAGGCGTCGTGGGTCGCCCGCGCTGCGGCGCGGCTGCCGTCCCAGGCGATGGCGATGTGATCCATCCGGCCGCCGAAAGGCGCCGGGGGATAAAGGATGAGCGGCCGACCGGATCCGAACAGCACCGCCTCGACGATCGGACGGGACAGTGCCGCCAGTTCCAGAAGCACGAGATCGTAGGCGCGCGAGGCTTCTGCCAGCGCTTCGACGACGAAGGGCTCCTCAACCTTGATTTCGCGCGTACGCAGGTCGACGGAAGCTGCCTTTGCCTCGTCCACTGCCTTCTGCGTCAGCACCGAAGCGCGCTTGCGGCTCAGCGCTCCGGCCTCCCGCGCCATCTGTGCCGCATCGATGATCAGCGAAGACAGCGCATTGGAGACGTGGGGAATGGTAATCTCGACCGCACAGACGGTCAGCGTCGCCTGCATGTGACGCGCAAGGGCGACGGCGTTGGCGACCATTAATTCCGATGTCGCATCCGGATAGGTGAGGAGTGGAAGAAAGATATGGCGTTTCATGGTGTACTCCACAGCAGAGAGTGGGTGTCTGATAGCCATACTCTGGCGCTCTGTCGGAATTGCGCATTGACATGCCTCAAATCGAACGTCTCGCAAGCACGCATTGACGCGGATCAATGCAGCATTCCCCGACGGCCGTAGCGTGACCACCACTGTTCGATAACCGACCGTCGGTCGGTTGAATGGACTGGCAGAGGCCGGCATGGGCCGCCGTTCCCGGGATGCGATCGATGAAACACGAAGATCTGGAAGACAAACTGAAAACCGCGAAAGCGGACCTGCAACGCCGGATGTCGGCGATCGACGCCGATCTCGGCACCGCGCTGGACCCGGATAGCGAAGATCGCGTTACCCAGCTCGAGAATGATCAGGTGCTGATGGAAATGCGAAGGGAGGCGGGTGCGCAAATCCAGCTGATTGACGCAGCCCTTGAGCGTCTGAAACACGGGACGTTCGGACGCTGTGTTACCTGTCTCGCCCCCATCGAGACCGCCCGACTGGATGCTATTCCCTACACGCCCTACTGCGCGACCTGTGCTCGCCTGGCGGATGAGAGGCGTTCCTCGTAAGGCTGGAGAAGGAGCGCCGCCGTCTCATGCTGAGCATGGCCCCTCCTGTCACGTCTTCGATGGCTTAAGCCCTCAGCCGGGCATGATCGATCCAAGGCGAAATTGCTCTTTATCAATGCGCGAAATGAGCGTCGGCCTACAGTGACTCCTCGATCAGTCGAGAGGAGCGTCTCATGTCATTGGGTTTACGGGAATTCACGCTGGCTGAATGCTATGCCATATTGGAAGAAGGACGATTTGGGCATCTGGCCTGCTGCAAAGACGGCCAACCATATGTCGTGCCGATCTATTTCTCTTACGAAAAAGGCGTCGCATACTGTTTTTCGATGCCCGGCCGCAAACTGGAATGGATGCGGGAAAACGACAAGGTCTGCTTGCAGGTGGATCAGCGCGTGGGCAGAGGCTGGACGAGCGTCATCGCCGAAGGAAAGTTTGAGGAGTTTCCCGATACGGAAATCTGGCGCAGCGAACGCGTCCACGCCTGGGAAATGTTGCAGAAGCACTCGGACTGGTGGGAAGTCGGTTCGCTCAAGCCGAAAGAGCTTCCGGTGCTCGCCGAATCTCCGCACATCTTCTTTGGAATCCTTGTCCGGAAATTGTCAGGCCGCGCCGCTTTTGCCATCGACTAGAGCTTTTCCCGGTTCGTGGGCCGAACAGCCCCACCCTTGCTTGACCTTCGTCAATGCGAGACCGATTTACAGCTTGTAAGCTGCTTCTTCACATAAGAGTGGCCGTGGACTTGCGATATGGAATTTCAGCGAGCGGAGGCCTATCATCGGTTTGGAGGCTTAGATGCTTTCGACAGAGCGAGATTTAAAGCGGGGCGGTGAGCGTTTTCCCATTCCTTCGCAAGGCGAAGTCGAAGGCAGGCTTTTGATGTTCGAAGTGGTTGCCGTCACCTGCCTGCAGGAGCTTCTCGCAAAAACGGATCCGCATCTGGTGTTCAGGCTTCGCCGAAAGCTCATTCGCAATCTGAAGGAGAAGTGCGCGCCATTGAAGCTCTGTGCAGACGACGAAAAGGCAGCAAAAGAGTTCGCGCTCCAGCTGTTCAGCGCCGCTCTGGAAGCGGCAGAGGCCGAGGTGCGAACCGGTAGCCAAAATCCGCAGAAGACCCGCTAGGAACAACTGCTCCATCTCATCCTCGCCCTACGATCAGCCGAGGCCGCTCAAGAACTCTTCCGTCTCCATGAGTTCCAGCTGGACGGAAAATCGATCGTGCAGCAGTTCCAGCGACGCGTCATAAGTGTCGTCGGCGCTGCTGCAGACGGCGTCCTTCAGCACGATGACGCGATAGGCAAGATCGATGGCGCCAAGGGTGGTGGCGAGCACGCAGACATCCGTTTCCCCGCCGGTGATCACAAGGGTATCGACCCGCTCCGACTGAAGAATCTTATGGAGGCGGCCGTCGATCCAGGGCGAATAGGTGCGTTTGTCGAAATATCGCGCCGGCGGAACAAGCGAGGCCAGCGAGGAAGCCAGATCGACGAGCTCGGGCGGGAGGTGCTCGCCCGTCATCATCCACCATTTCTGGTAATAGTCGCGCCATTTTCCCGGCATCGCATCCGGATGCTGGGGCGGCACGAAGCGGGTAAAAATCGTCCGGGACGGATGCCGGCCGGCAAGCTCCTCGATCTGTGGAGAGATCCGAACCATCCAGGGCACGTGCCATGGGGTGTCTTCGGCAAACATGCGCTGCATGTCGACGCAAAGGTGCCGCCACTCGCCGATCCCACCCATCAGATCCTCCCTTCATCTTCGGGCGTCAACCGCTGCCCGGAACGAAAGTTCCCGGGTGGTGGAAGATCAAAGGCTCTCAAGCATGTCGCGTGTAAAACAAGATCTAAGGGAAGCGAATCTGAAAGATCGCGACGCGCTTTTAGGCAATGGCGCCCGAAGTGATCGTCCGTGATCCGGCGCCGCTCTCCGATTTGGCGAAGCCGTCGAGTTCGCGGAGAGGAACCGGTTTGGAGAAGAAATAGCCTTGGAGATCGGTGCAGCCGAGGGCGGTCAGAAAGTCGCGTTGATATTCGGTTTCAACCCCTTCTGCCGTCGTCGAGATGCCGAGATTGCGGCTGAGGGTGACGATCGCGCCGATGATGGCCGCTCCATTGGCTTTTGCGCCGAGCTGCGAGACGAAGGAACGATCGATCTTGATGCGGTCGATGTCGAAACGCACCAGATGGCTGAGGCATGAGAAGCCGGTCCCGAAATCATCGAGGGAAATCTGAATGCCCCGGCTGCGCAGTGATTTCAGTACCGTATAGACATCCGAATTATCCTCGATGAGCGAGGACTCGGTGAGCTCGAGCTCGAGGCGGGATGGCGGCAGGCCGGTCTCTTCGAGCACGGCGAAGACTTCCTCGGCGAAATTTGGTCTTCTCAGCTGGGCCGGCGACACGTTGACCGCCACGAAGGTGTCTTCAGGCCATGTGCAGGCGGCCCGGCAGGCTTCACGCAAGACCCAGAAACCGAGGGCGTCGATGAGGCCGCCCTCTTCGGCTGCGGGGATGAAGCTCGCAGGGGTGAGCAGTCCGCGCTGACTGTGACGCCAGCGCACGAGAGCCTCCGCGCCGGAAGCCGAATATCCGCCCTCGGCGCGATGCACCGTCTGGTAATAGACCTCAAGCGATCCGAAATCCGGCTTGCTGCCGCCCGGGCCGGGTTGGGGATTGCCAGCGGAGGGGGCCGTGCCTTTGGCCAGAACTTCGCGCAATTCGTTCTTGAGAATGTCGCGCGCATTTCTGCCGCCGTCCATGGACGGGGAATAGACGCGCCACTGGCCTCTCCCGCCCATCTTTGCCTCGTAAAGCGCGACGTCGGCATAACGCATGACGTCATCGGCATTTCGCCCGGCATCCGGGACGATGGTGACGCCGATCGAGCCGCCGACCCGGGCGACCGCTTCGCCCCTCAGAAGCGGGAAGGGCCTGCCAAGTTCGGCAACGATCGCGTCGCATATGGACAGCAGGATTTGATCGTCATCCTTGATGTCCCGGAGAAGCAGGGCAAATTCGTCACCCCCGAGCCGGGCGAGCGTATCATCAGGACGAAGGACGGAACGGATCCGTTCCGCGGCCATCCTGATGAGTTCATCACCGGCGGCATGGCCGAACGTGTCGTTCACCGCTTTGAAGCGGTCGAGGTCGAGAAGTGCGACGGCCGAGCGCTCGGTCGAATGCCGCGTATCGGTCAGGCACTCCTCGAACCGTATGGCGAACAGGGCGCGGTTGGGAAGGTCGGTCAGCACGTCATGCAAGGCAAGCTGCCTTGCATGCAACTCGCTTCTCTTCAATTCGCCGAGACTGCTCCGCAGCCGCACGAGCAGCACCGAAAACAGCACGGCGATCACCAGGGCGGCTATCGAAAGCGCCGGCATCAATCGGCCGATCACCCGTGAACCTGGAAGATCGGGCCGCCATACGATGAAGCCGATCGGTTCACCATTTGCCGTCGCGTCGATTTGGAACGCGACCTCATTTTCGTCGGCATCGGCCGTGCGGGCAAAGCGCGCGCCGTTGAGGCCCTGCTGCCGGCTCAACTCGTCGAGGGCCGCACCATCGAGAAACCGCACGACGATCAGGAATTGCCGCATCGGCTGCGGCTGTCCATCGGGAGCTTCGTTGATGGCGACGATGCCGACGATCGTCGGCCGGCCTTCCAGCCGCATCAGATTGGCCAGCGCATGGTTGGGGCGAACCGCGCTCGCCCGACGGCTTTCCAGCGAGGATGGCGTTCGGTCGCTGAAAGTCGGACTGTGGCGTGCCGTAAGACGGCTATCCCTGAGGAGCGGCAAAAACAGAGGCTTCATCCAGCGATAGCGTTTTTCCGTCTTCGCGTCGGTCAGCATGCTCAGCTGAGCCTTCTCGTCGACGACAAAGGCCTGATCGTATCCGAAGGCGGACATTGCGGTTTCGCTGATAGCGCTGCCGGCCGCCGCGGTCAGAATCGTATCGAGGCTGGAGGAAACACCTGCCGATCGGGACGCGGGATAAACGCGGGCGAGATAGCCGTTGCCGAACTGACCGATGACATGGGCGACCTGATCGACCTGTTCGCGCAGGCGCGCATTCACCAGCTGACGCTGGCGATCAAGGGCCGCAGCGTCGCTTTCGGCTCCTGCCCAGAGCGCCGATAGCACGACGAGTCCAATCGCTCCGAGCCCGCTGATGGCGATCAGAAAGAGAATTCTTCCCGAGGCGATCCAGGACTTCTGGAACGTGTTGGAGCTGGATGGAACTACGATGTGCAAGCCTGGACCCCTGGACACCACGATACGGGCGCATTCGTCGACGCTAACAAATAAGCGTTCACGTAGAATTAAAGGCTGCGGCGCACTATAGGGCGAGATCGATCACGCCCAGGGGGTTCCGGCGATGTTGCGAATATCCATTCAGACTTTATTGCGCGGCGCGCTGATGGTGGGCGGGGTGGGTGTCGTTTTGGCGGCGGTCTCGCCGCTGCCGGTGGCCGCGCAAGAGCGAATGCCGATGAGAGTTGCCGTCGAAGGTGCGTTTCCGCCCTTCAACTATCTCGATGCGAATAACAAACTTCAGGGTTTCGACATCGATATTGCCAATGCCCTTTGCGAGACCGGTAAGTTCGAATGCCAATTCATCATCGAGAAGTGGGACGACATGATCCCCGATCTCGTTGCCGAAAAATACGACGCGATCATTTCATCGATGTCGATGAGCCTGGAGCGACGCCAGAAGGTCGCTTTCACCGAGAAATACTACAACAGCCCGTCAGTGTTCATCGCGCGGAAAGATTCGCCGATCACTGACGTCAGTCCCGCCGCCCTCAATGACAAAAAACTCGGAGTGACCTCGTCGACGGCGCAGGAATCTTATGCCAACCATTTCTATCCCGACATGAAAAAGACGGTGTTCCGGTCGTCGCCGGAATTGTACAAAGGCCTGTCGGATGGGCGCGTCGACATTATCCTGGAGGATAAGCTCGCCATTTACGACTGGATCGCCAATACGAAGGCGGGAACCTGCTGCGCGTTCAAAGGGCCGGATCTGGTCGACGTCACTTTTTTTGGCGAAGGTGCCGGGATTGCGGTGCGTCTGGACGACAAGGAGCGCCTTGCACGCCTGAACGAGGCGTTGAAGACGATCAAGGAAGACGGGACTTATGACATGATCAATGCCAAGTATTTCCCGTTCAGCATCCAGTAGCCGGCAACAGAATTTTCGTGTGACTGCTGCGAGATGGCCGGGTCTTCCCGGCCATCTCCGTTTTGAGCTAAAGCGCGCGGCTGCGCACTTTAGCGCGAGATGCTTTGTCGTCAGGCGGCTTTCGCGACCTCTCCATGCGGGTCGAGAACAAATTTCGTCGCCGCGCCGTGGTCGAAGCTCTCATATCCCTGGACGGCTTCGTCGAGCGGGATGACCTTGGCGTTGACGATGTCGGCGATCGGCAAGCGGTCGTGGAGGATCGCCTGCATGAGCTGGCGATTATATTGGAGCACCGGCGTCTGGCCGGTATGGAAGGATTGCGCCTTGGCCCAGCCGAGACCGAAGCGAAGCGAAAGATTGCCGTGTTTGGCGGCGTTGTCGACGGCGCCGGGATCCTCGGTGACGTAGAGGCCGGGAATGCCGATCGAGCCTGCGGCGCGGGTGATCTCCATCATCTGGTTGAGCACGATCGCCGGCTGTTCGCCGCCCGAATGGCCGCGTGCCTCGAAGCCGACCGCGTCGATGGCGCTGTCCACCTCGTTGCTGCCGACGACCTCAGCGATCATGTCGCCGAGACGATCGCTCTTGGAGAGGTCGATCGGTTCGAAACCGACCTTGGCCGCATGCGCCAGGCGGTCCTTGTTGAAATCACCGATCATGACGACGGCGGCGCCGAGGATGCGAGCCGAAGCCGCAGCCGCAAGACCGACGGGGCCGGCGCCGGCGATGTAGACGGTCGAGCCGACGCCGACGCCGGCGCGCACTGCGCCATGAAAGCCGGTCGGCAGAATATCGGAGAGCATGGTGAGATCGCGGATCTTCGCCATTGCCTTGTCGCGATCCGGGATTTTCAGCAGGTTGAAATCGGCATAGGGGATCGTGACATAGCGTGCCTGGCCGCCGATCCAGCCGCCCATGTCGACATAGCCGTAAGCGCCACCGGCGCGCGCCGGGTTCACGGTCAGGCAGACGCCGGTGTCCTGGGATTTGCAGCAGCGGCAGCGGCCGCAAGCGACATTGAACGGTACCGAGACGATATCGCCGATGTCGAGCATCTCGACGTCGATCCCTTTCTCGATGATCTCGCCGGTGATTTCGTGACCGAGGACCAAGCCCGGCATCGCCGTCGTGCGGCCGCGGACCATGTGCTGGTCGGAGCCGCAGATGTTGGTCGAGATCACTTTCAGAATGACGCCGTGTTCGATGCGGCGGCCGTCGGGCGCTTCCAGCTTCGGGTCGTCGATGTCGCGAACTTCGACCTTGCCCGGCCTCAGATAGACGACGCCTCTATTCTTGCTCATGGATTCCTCCCATTTGTTGAGTGCCTCGATCTGCAGCCGATGCAGCCGATGGCAATGCTTTCCTCCGGCCTGCCTCCTCTGCAGTCCGGTATTCACACGCCGCATCGGGCGATGTTCGAATTTCGCATATAGGCGGGGACAGACTGGATCGAGGAGAGAGTGAGTACGATAGGGCTGGCCTGTCGTGCCGCTCTCGTCATCGCCCGCCGCAATCCGTAGATCTGCTGCGAAAAGAGATGATTTAGGGCTACAGAACCTCCTTTCGATCCATCTGGATATCTTTCCGGATAACTATCCGGTCATCCCTGAGGATTTCAGTCCTTTACCACCGTGGCGGCGCGCCGGCGGCCTGCCATGCTTCATGTCGCTCGCTTGCGCGGCAGCGCCGTGAACGTGACAAGAAAACCATGCCTGACGAAAAACAGAGCCCGAAAAAACGACACGGGTGCCCCTCAAGACGACAATCGGCAAAGTCGTCATCTCCTGCGGTAATCAAATCTGTTCGGCCAGCGGCAGATGCCGTTTCCAATCGTGATTGGACATCGGCTGCGTCCTGAGCCACGCTGTTTTTGGGAGCGGACCGTCTATTTTTCCGAAGATAGGAGGCCGGAATGGAACAGTATGCACTGGAGCAGCTGAAAACAGTTGCGAAGATCAGCACGAGCATAAAGCCCCTTGAACTGACACGGCGCGAACGCATTGAACGCTGGGCCGAATGTCTCGAACGCAGCCCCAGACCGTTTTTGAAGACGCTTCACGAGACAGAGTATCAGCCGATCGCAGATCGGCTTGCCCTGCGGGGTGACGACACCCCGATCTCCGTTGCGTTCGCTGATCCCATTCTGCGGGCGGCCGGAATGGAAAATGACAGCTATGGAGAAGCCAAACGGTTCTTCGAACTCAGCGACGAACAGTTGCACGAGCTTGTCTGCTTCTGTCATTTTGGTGAAAGCGTCAGCGCGGCAGCAGTCGCTCGCCGCGTGCGAAGGATCGCAGATCCCAGACCAAACGGGTTTTTCGCTCAGCTTCGTGCGTTCTTTGGCTAAAAGGCCATGACGCTGTAAGGCTGGCATTCGCCGCGACGAAGCGGCCTGCCACGGCAGTTGGCAGGTCACCCGCCTCGGCAAACGTGAACAGGACCAGCGCAAAACGGTTGTTCCGGTGCACCGGAGGATGGGCTTCGCGCTTTTCCCGGCAAACCGCTACGCGCTTTTGCTGGAATTGCCCCAAAGCGCGTCGCATCAAATTTGATTCACGCGACGCCCTTTAGCTCTTTGTTTTTATGCATGTCGTTGTCCCGGAACCGCGGCACACTTCCGGGCGACCTGCATTAGCCGTCGTAAGACCGCCGGCCTCGGTTGAAGTCGACCGCGGTATGCCAGAACACAGCGCCGAGGATGATCGCGCCGCCGAAATAAGTGGCGACGGGCGGCTGTTCTGAAAACAGCAGCCAGACCCAGAAGGGCGTCAGCACGATTTCCATCGTGCCGATCAACGCGGCTTCCGCCGGCGGCATCCGCTTTGCCCCGGCGAGGAAAAGCACCAGCGCCAGCGAGAAATTGGTGGCGCCAAAGGCGGCAAGGACAACCCAGTTGTGCAGGTCGAGCGAGCCGACCGAACCGAACGGCGCGAAAATGACGAGGGTCAGGAAGGCGCTGACGACGGTCGGTGGCAGGCTCGGCGCGCCGGGATCGATGCGCGGAATGATGATGACGAGCGCGAAGGACGCGGTCATGCCGAGCGCCAAGAGGTCGCCCCAGCCGGTGCCGCCGCCGATCGACGAGGCGACGATGACGCCGACGCCGAAGAGGGACACGGCGCCGGCAATCATCGTCCGCCTGGCGACCCTCTCTCCGAGGATGAGCCAGCCGAACAGAGCCGCGATGAAGGGCGTCGTCGCATAGATCATCGTCACATTGGCGACGGTGGTCATGTAGAGCGCCCCGATGAAGCATCCCTGACTGAAGGTCTGGCATGCGATCATCGCAAGACCGGACGGATGGAAGACGGAACGCCATTGCCGCCGCGAGATGCCCCCTTCGAGGAAAAGGCAGGGGATCAGCAGGAACAGGCCGCCGAACAGCGACCGCCAGGCGATCGCCGTCCATACATCGGTCGTAAGGAGCCGCGAGTAAACGCCGCTCGCACTCCAGGCGAGCGTCGCGGCAACGATGAGAAGCACCCCCTTCTCGTGCTCGCTGCCTGCGAGGCGTGCAGTCGGATTTTCAATGGTCACGCAGAGATTCTCAAAGAAGGAAGTCGAACGCAGCTCATTTCTGCGCCACGAATTGACATCAGACAAATGAATAGTAGTGATAGCTATCATCGATTTTTTCTATGGCTGCCATGCAAGAACCGATCGAAAGCGACCTTCTCAGAACCTTCCTTGTTGTCGCCGAGACGTCGAACTTTTCGGCGGCCGCCCAGCGCATCGGGCGGACGCAATCTGCCGTCAGCACCCAGATCAAGAGGCTCGAGGCGGCAATCGGCGAAAACCTTTTTGAGCGCGGCGCCCGCGGCGTGCTGCTGACGCGCCAGGGCATCCAACTCGTGCCCTATGCCCGCAGGGTCATCGATCTCCTGAACGAGGCGGCCGCGACGATCCGCAGCAAGCCGCTCGACGGGCCGGTGCGCGTCGGAATCCCCGAGGAATACAGCCAGACGGTGCTGCCGGCAGCGCTTGCGGCTTTCGCGGTTCGCCATCCGGCAGTCGAAGTCACCATCTCCTGCGATTACACGGTCCGCAACCTCGCCGCCCTGGAACGGGACGAACTCGATCTCGCCGTCGTCTTCGACTGGAGCGATCAGAACAAGGGGGAGGTTCTCTGCGTCGATCCGACCGTCTGGGTCACGTCGATGGTGCATCGGCTGCACGAGATCGATCCCCTGCCGGTTGCGACCTATCGCAATTCCACCTGGTCACGCGACTTTGCGCTGCGCTCGCTGGAGCAGATCGGCCGCAGCTACCGGATCGCTTTCATCGCCGATACCGGTTCGGGGCTGAAGAATGCCGTGATCGCCGGCCTTGCCGTCACGACGCTTTCCCGCAGCAGCATTCCGCCCGGCTGCCGCGAATTGACCGCCGAGGATGGCTTTCCGCCGGTCGATTCCTCAAAGGTCGTGCTGCGCCGCAATAGTTTCCGCTCCAGCGAGGCCGTGCGGGAATTGGCCGAAATGCTGCGGGACGCATTCCAGCCTATGTCGGTGCCGATGATATGACGCGGCGGTGCAAGCGGCGCCGCGTCTCCGACGGGCTTTCAGAAAAACTCGCCCGGTAGCTTCTCGCAAAGGCCGAGGCCGAATTGAAGCCTGTCGCCGCCGCGATGTCGGCAAAGGAGGCCGTCGTCTCGATCACCTTGCGGCGGGCCGTGTTCAGACGCAGCGCCAGATAATGCACATGCGGCGGCGCGCCGATGCTCTGCTGGAAGAGGTCCTGCAGATGGCGGGCGCTGACGCCGACCCTGCGGGCGAGCCGGGCCAAAACCAGCGGCTGCTCGATATGCTCTTCCATCAGATGCACCGCCTGCGTCACGCGAGGGTCATGCAGGCGCAGTCCCGCCGACGCGGCGGAAAGCATTTCGTCGGCGTGGAAGGAAGGCTGCTCGTAACGGAACAGCCGGCTGACTTCGAGCGCCAGCGAATAACCCTGCCGCTGCCGGATCACCTCCAGCATCAGGTCAACGGTCGGCAGCGAACCTGATGTTGTCAGCCGCTTGCCGTCGATGACGAAACGATCCTTGACGGCCCTCACCTCGGGATAGGCCAGGGCGAAATCCTCGTAGTCTTCCCAGTGGACGGTCGCCGGTAGTCCGTCGAGCAGGCTTGCTTCGGCGAGCAGCCACGTGCCGGACTCGATGCCGGCAATGATGGTGCGGTAGCGGGCTGCCTGCGAGAGCTGCATCTTCAGCGCCGGCGTGGCGCCGCGACGCCAGTTGTAACTGGCCAGCACGAACAGCGGCGTCTCCTCTGTCGTCGCCCGGAAAGTGCCCTCAGCCGGGATGGCGATATGGCTGGTGGTCGGGACCGGCGCTCCGTCCGGCGTCAAGAGCCGCCAGCGATAGAGTTCGCTGCCGGCGATGCGGTTGGCGCCGCGCAGCGGCTCGATGACCGACGCGATCAGAATCAGGTTCGTCTCCGGCAGGACGAGAAGATCGATATCGAGCCGTTCCGTCGATCGCTGCAGCAAAGCCCATCTCCCGTTTCCGATAATGTATCGAATGGCACCGAAAATGCAAAGCATCGTCGGCAAACCTGTCGCGTAATGCCTGACAAGACGGGGAGAACAAAATCATGCCTCTAGCGATGAACCGCGATGTCTTCATCACCTGCGCTGTCACCGGCGCCGGCGATACGGTTTCCAAATCCAGCCATGTTCCCATTACTCCCAAGCAGATCGCGGATTCCGCGATCGACGCCGCCAAGGCTGGGGCGGCCGTTGTTCACTGCCATGTCCGCGATCCGGAAACGGGGGCCGCCAGCCGCCGCAACGATCTCTACAGGGAAGTCACCGAGCGCATCCGCTCGGCGGATATCGACGTCGTCCTCAATCTCACGGCCGGCATGGGCGGGGACCTGATCTTCGGGGATGTCGAAAGCCCCCTGCCCCTCAATCCGAAAGGCACTGATATGGCGGGTGCCAGCGAGCGCGTCAGCCATGTCGCCGAATGCCTGCCGGAGATCTGCACGCTCGACTGCGGCACGATGAACTTCAACCTCGGCGACTATGTCATGACCAACACGCCGGCCATGCTGCGGGCGATGGCGAAAAAGATGACGGATCTCGGCGTGCGGCCGGAGATCGAAGCCTTCGACACCGGTCATCTCTGGTTCGCCAAGCAGCTTGCCGAGGAAGGCCTGATCGAAGATCCGGTGCTGATCCAACTCTGCATGGGCATTCCCTGGGGCGCGCCCGACGATCTCAACACCTTCATGGCGATGGTCAACAATGTGCCTGAGAGCTGGACCTTCTCGGCTTTTTCGATCGGCCGCAACGCCATGGCCTATCCGGCCGCGGCGGTTCTCGCCGGCGGCAATGTGCGCGTCGGCCTGGAGGACAATCTCTTCGTCGGCAAAGGACAGCTCGCCACCAATGCGCAGCTCGTCGAAAAGGCCGTGCAGGTGGTGGAAGGCATGGGGGCGCGGATCATCGGACCGGAAGATGTGCGCAACAAGCTGAAGCTGACGAAGCGCTGAGGATATCATGACCAAGATCAGCAAGGCGGCCTGTATCGGCGGCGGCGTCATCGGCGGCGGATGGATCGCCCGTTTCCTGCTGGCCGGCATCGACGTCGACGTGTTCGACCCGCATCCGGAAGCAGGCCGCATCGTCGGCGAGGTGATCGCCAATGCCGAAAAAGCCTATGCCATGTTGACCGGCGCGCCGCTGCCGCCGCGCGGCAGGCTCCGTTTCTGCGAGACGCTGGCGGAAGCCGTCACGGACGCCGACTGGATCCAGGAAAGCGTGCCGGAAAGGCTCGATCTCAAGCGCCGTGTCCTGACCGAGATCGATGCCGCGGCGCATCAGGATGCGCTGATCGGTTCCTCCACCTCGGGCCTGCTGCCGACCGATCTGCAGCGCGACATGAAGCATCCCGAACGCCTCTTCGTCGCTCACCCCTATAATCCGGTCTACCTGCTGCCGCTCGTCGAAATCGTCGGTGGCGAGAAGACGTCGGCGGCAACCATCCGGGCGGCGATGGAAAGACTGCCGCCGATCGGCATGAAGGGCGTCCATATCGCCAAGGAGATCGAGGCCTTCGTCGGCGACCGGCTGCTCGAAGCGCTCTGGCGCGAGGCGCTCTGGCTCATTCACGACGATATCTGCACCGTCGAGACGCTCGACGACGTCATTCGCTATTCCTTCGGCCTGAGATGGGCGCAGATGGGCCTGTTCCAGACCTACCGCATCGCCGGCGGCGAGGCCGGCATGCGCCATTTCCTCGCCCAGTTCGGTCCCTGCCTCGCCTGGCCATGGACCAAGCTCACCGATGTCGTCGATCTCGACGATGCGCTGATCGAAAAGATCGGCCGGCAATCCGACGAACAGGCGGCGGGCCTTTCGATCCGCCAGCTTGAGCGCATACGCGACGAAAATCTCGTCGGCATCCTGCAGGCGCTGAAGGGCGGCGATGGCGGCAAGGGCTGGGGCGCCGGCAAGCTGCTGAAGGATTTTGAGCAATCGCTCTGGGTGCGCGGTGGCGGCGAGACCATGCCGGCCGATCCTTCGAAGCCGCTGTGGCTTGTCGAAACCAAGGTGAGCCCGGCCTGGGTCGACTATAACGGCCATATGACCGAGCACCGCTATCTTCAGGTGTTCGGCGATACGTCCGATGCGCTGCTGCGCCTTGTTGGCGTCGACCTTGCCTATGTCGAGGCGGGGCACAGCTATTACACGGTGGAAAGCCATATCCGCCATCTCGGCGAGGCGAAGCTCGGGCAGGCGATCCATTCGGCCTGCCAGGTCCTGACCGCCGACGAGAAACGGCTGCATGTCTTCCACACCCTGCACGACACGGCGACGGGCGAGCTCATCGCAACCGCCGAGCAGATGCTGCTGCATGTCGACAGCAAGGCGGGCAAGGCGGTGGCGGCGCCGGCCGCGGTGCTCGACAGGGTAAAGGCGCTTGCCGCGTCCCATGCGGAACTGGCGCTGCCCGAGGGCGCTGGCCGTCACGTCGGCCAGAAACGGTAGGAGGACGGTATGGATTTCGGTCTCAGCCAGGAACAGGAAATGATCGTCGAGACGGTCCGCGCCTTCGTCGAGACCGAGATCTATCCGCATGAGAACGAGGTCGAGCGGACCGGCATCGTCCCGCCGGAGCTTGGGCGCGAGATCCAGCGCAAGTGCATCGATCTCGGCTTCTACGCCTGCAATTTCCCCGAGGAGGTCGGCGGCGCCGGCCTCGACCATGTCACCTTCACGCTGGTCGAGCGGGAACTCGGGCGCGGCTCGCTGGGCCTGACGGTCTTTTTCGGCCGGCCTTCCGGCATCCTGATGGCCTGCGAGGGCGAGCAGCGCGAGCGCTATTTGCTGCCGGCGGTGCGCGGCGACAAGATCGACGCGCTCGCCATCACCGAGCCGGACGCCGGTTCCGATATGCGCGGCATGAAATGCGCCGCCCGCCGCGACGGCGGCGACTTCGTCCTCAACGGCACGAAACACTTCATCTCGCATGCCGATGTCGCCGATTTCGTCATCGTCTTTGCCGCAACGGGCGAGGAGGAAACGCCGAAGGGCATCAAGAAGAAGATCACTGCCTTTCTCGTCGATCGCGGCACGCCGGGATTCGAGATCCTGAAAGGCTACGATTCCGTTTCGCATCGCGGCTACCATAACTCGACCCTCAGCTTTACCGATTGCCGGATCCCCCAGGCCCAGGTGCTGGGCGAGGTGCATCGCGGCTTCGATATCGCCAATCAATGGCTCTACGGCACGCGGCTGACGGTTGCCGCCACCTGCGTCGGCCGGGCGCGGCGGGTTTTCGAGATGGCCCTGCCCTATGCCGCCGAGCGCAGGCAGTTCGGCAGGCCGATCGGCGCCAATCAGGGCGTGTCGTTCAAGCTTGCCGATATGATCACCGAGATCGACGCGGCCGAGTGGCTGACGCTTTCAGCCGCTTGGCGGCTCGACGCCGGCCTAGCCGCCGACCGGCAGATCGCTTCTGCCAAGCTCTACGCCTCGGAAATGCTGGCCCGCGTGACGGACGAGGCGATCCAGATCTACGGCGGCATGGGCCTGATGGACGACCTGCCGCTCGCCCGCTTCTGGCGCGATGCGCGCGTCGAGCGCATCTGGGATGGCACCTCGGAAATTCAGCGGCATATCATCAGCCGCGACCTGCTCCGGCCTTTGGGAGCCTGAGCCGATGACGTCTAGCCCGCTCGACCGCCTGCTCAGACCGCAAACGATCGCCGTCTTCGGCGGCCGCGAGGCGCGCCGGGTAATCGAGCAGTGCGACCGCATGGGCTTTGCCGGCAAGATCTGGCCCGTTCATCCCAAATTGGACGAGGTGCTCGGGCGGCGCTGCTATCGCTCCGTCGCCGATCTGCCTTCGGCGCCGGACGCTGCCTTTGTCGGCGTCAACAGGATGCTGACCGTCGAGATCGTGCGCGGCCTTTCAGAGGCCGGCGCCGGCGGTGCGGTCTGTTATGCGTCCGGCTTCAGCGAGGCCATGGCGGAGCTTGCCGATGGCGCCGAACTGCAGCAGGCCCTGCTTTCGGCAGCCGGCGGCATGCCGATCCTCGGGCCGAACTGCTACGGGCTGATCAACGGGCTCGACGGTGCGTTGCTCTGGCCCGACCAGCACGGCATGCGCCGAATCGAAAAAGGCGTCGCGATCCTCACCCAGTCCTCCAATATCGCCATCAACCTGACCATGCAGACCCGCGGCCTGCCGATCGCCTATATGGTCACGGCAGGCAACCAGGCGCAGACATCGCTTGCCGATGTCGCCTGCGCGCTGATCGACGATCCGCGTGTGACGGTGATCGGCCTTCACGTCGAAGGTTTCGGCGATCTCGCTTCCCTCGAACGGCTTGCTGCCATCGCCCGGCAGTCGAGGAAGCCTGTGGTCGTGCTGAAGGTCGGCCGGTCGGAGCAGGCAAAACGGGCGGCGGTGTCGCATACCGCCTCACTTGCCGGCAGCGATGCGGTCGCGGATGCCGTGCTCGCCCGCCTCGGCATCGGCCGTGTCCAGACCCTGCCGGCGCTGCTGGAAACCCTGAAGCTTCTGCATGTCGCCGGCCCGCTCGCGAGCCATTCGATCTCGTCGATGAGTTGCTCGGGCGGCGAGGCTTCGCTGATGGCGGACGCCGCCGTCGGCCGCAATGTCGAATTCCCTGCGCTGCAGCCGCAACAACTGCCACGTCTGCGGCGGGTGCTTGGCGAGATGGTGACGCTTTCCAACCCGCTCGACTACCACACCTTTGTCTGGGGTGATGTCGCTCGCCAGACCGAAGCCTTCAGCGCCATGTTCGAAGGCGGTTATGCTCTCAATCTCGTCGTCCTCGACTTTCCGCGCGGCGACCGCTGCGATGCGTCCGAATGGGTCATGACGGCGGATGCGGTTATCGCCGCGTCCTCTGCCACCGGTGCGCTGGCCGGCCTTCTCGCGACCCTTCCGGAGAACATGCCGGAACCGATCGCCAAGCGGCTGATGGCCAATGGCATCGCCGCTTTCTCAGGCATCGACGAAGCCATCATCGCGGCGGAAGTCGCAGCCGGCATCGGTCAAGCCTGGCAAGCCCCGCCTCCCCCGCCATTGCTCGATGTGCCGTCCTCAGACGGTGAGATCGAGACGCTGACGGAAGCAGATGCGAAGGCGGAGCTTGCAGCCTGCGGTCTCCCTGTTCCCCGGGGACTGCAGGCTTTTTCTCCACGTGAAGCCGCCGAACAGGCCGAGCGGCTCGGGTTCCCTGTCGTATTGAAGGGCCTCGGCATTGCGCATAAGACCGAGGCCGGAGCTGTGGCGCTCAACCTATGGGATATTGAAGCCGTGTCGAAAGCGGCGGCGGAAATGCCGCCGAATGCCGGTTATCTCGTCGAAAAAATGATCGATCCGCCGGTCGCCGAGCTCATTGTCGGCGCCGTCCGCGACCCGGTCTTCGGATTGTCGTTGACCTTGGGAGCGGGCGGAATCTTCGTTGAATTGCTTGAGGACTCGGTCATTTTGCCGCTTCCGGCAACGAAAACCGAGATTCGCACGGCGATTTCGCGCCTCAAACTCGCGAAATTGCTCAATGGCTATCGCGGACGGCCAAGAGGCGACGTCGAAGCGGCGGTCGCCGTTATCTCAGCAGCGGCAGATTATGTCGTAAAGAACGCGTCATGCCTGGAGGAACTGGACATTAATCCTCTGATGGTTCTTCCCGAAGGGCGCGGCGTTGCCGCGGTCGATGTCCTGATACGGCGAAGGAGGTAGCATAGGTTGAGCGACCATATTCGCACGCGACATGACGACGGCGTGCTCGAAGTCGTCATCGACCGGCCGAAGGCGAACGCCATCGACCTTGCGACCAGCCGTGCCTTGGGCTTGATCTTCCGGGATTTTCGCGACGATCCTGAATTGCGCGTCGCCATCGTCTCGGGTGCGGGTGAAAAATTCTTCTGTGCCGGATGGGACCTGAAGGCTGCTGCATCAGGTGATGCGGTCGACGGCGATTACGGCGTCGGCGGCTTCGGCGGGCTGCAGGAACTGCGCGACCTCAACAAGCCGGTCATTGCAGCGGTCAACGGTATCTGTTGCGGCGGCGGTCTGGAGATCGCCCTTTCGGCCGACCTGATCATCGCCGCCGAACACGCGAGTTTCGCCCTGCCGGAAATCCGCTCGGGCACGGTTGCCGATGCCGCCTCGATCAAGCTGCCGAAGCGCATTCCCTATCACATCGCCATGGACATGCTTTTGACGGGACGCTGGCTCGACGTTCACGAGGCGCATCGCTGGGGCTTCGTCAACGAGGTCCTGCCGGCCGATAGGCTGATGGAGAGAGCCTGGGAGCTCGCCCGCCTGCTCGCAAGCGGGCCGCCGCTCGTCTATGCGGCCATCAAGGAAATCGTGCGCGAAGCCGAGGGTTCGACGTTCCAGACTGCCATGAACAAGATCACCAAGCGGCAGTTTGCGACCGTCGACAGGCTCTATTCGAGCGAAGATCAATTGGAAGGCGCCCGCGCCTTCGCCGAAAAGCGAAACCCGATTTGGAAAGGACAGTGAAGAGGCGGCAGCAACCGCAGCATTTTCCCGCATGATGCGGGCACCGGAGGCGGAGAGGAAACCGTCTGCGATCCTGCCCGGAAGTTCTGTCAACGCACCATAAAGAAGGAACTGGGGAATGAACGACTATACCAAATATCTTGCAAGCCGCGTCACCGCGGGCGGGCTCAGCCGCCGCGAATTCATGGGACGCGCCATGGCGGCCGGTATCACGCTTGCCGTCGCCGACAAGCTCTTCACCGAAAGTGCCGAAGCCGCCGAACCGAAGCGCGGCGGCCATCTGAAGCTCGGTCTCGAAGGCGGTGCCGCCACCGATTCCAAGGACCCGGCGAAATTCCTGTCGCAGTTCATGTTCTGCGTCGGCCGCTGCTGGGGCGACATGCTTGTTGAATCCGACCCGTTGACGGGTGCCGCCGTGCCCGCACTTGCCGAATCCTGGGAACCCTCGAAAGACGCGGTGACCTGGACCTTCAAGATCCGCAAGGGCGTCAAGTTCCACGACGGCAAGGAGCTGACGATCGACGACGTCGTTGCGACGCTGAAGCGTCACACTGATGCGAAGTCGGAATCCGGGGCGCTCGGTGTCCTCGGTTCGATCAAGGAGATCAAGGCCGACGGCGGCAACCTCGTGCTGACGCTCAGCGAAGGTAATGCCGACATGCCGCTGCTGCTCTCCGACTATCATCTGGTCATCCAGCCGAATGGCGGCGTCGACGATCCCCTCGCCTCGATCGGCACCGGCCCTTACAAGCTGACGAGCTTCGAACCGGGCGTTCGCGCCACCTTCGAGAAGAACAAGGACGACTGGCGCAGCGACCGGGGTTATGTTGACTCGATCGAGATCATCGGCATGAACGATGCGACCGCCCGCATCGCGGCGCTGTCGTCCGGCCAGGTGCACTATATCAACCGCGTCGACCCGAAGACGGTCAACCTCCTGAAACGCGCGCCCAATGTCGAGATCCTCTCGACCGCCGGCCGCGGCCACTACGTCTTCATCATGCATTGTGACAAGGCGCCGTTCGACAATAACGACCTGCGCCTCGCGCTGAAATACGCGATGGATCGCGAGACCATGGTGGAGAAGATCCTCGGCGGTTACGGCAAGGTCGGCAACGACTTTCCGATCAACGCCACCTATGCGCTGTTTCCCGAGGGTATCGAGCAGCGCGTTTACGATCCCGACAAGGCGGCCTTCCATTACAAGAAGTCGGGCCATAGCGGCTCAGTTCTTCTGCGCACTTCGGAAGTCGCCTTCCCCGGCGGCGTCGATGCCGCGGTCCTCTATCAGGAAAGCTGCAAGAAGGCCGGGATCGAGATCGAGGTCAAGCGCGAACCGGGCGACGGCTACTGGACCAATGTCTGGAACGTCCAGCCCTTCTCGACCTCCTATTGGGGCGGCCGGCCGACGCAGGACCAGATGTATTCCACCGCCTATCTCTCGACGGCGGACTGGAACGACACCCGCTTCAAGCGCCCCGACTTCGACAAGCTCTTGCTGGAGGCCCGCTCCGAGCTTGATGAAGCCAAGCGCAAGGATATGTATCGCACCATGGCGATGATGGTGCGCGACGAGGGCGGGCTGATCCTGCCGATGTTCAACGACTTCGTGAACGCCTCCACCAAGCAGGTGAAGGGCTATGTCCACGACATCGGTAACGACATGTCGAACGGTTACGTCGCGACGCGCGTCTGGCTGGAGACCTGATGGCAAGGGGCGCAACGCCCCTCCGATCTTCGACGAAGCTGGGACTGTGGGAAGAAACCCGCGGTCCCCCCGACGTTTTAGCCAAAGGCCCTCGCCATGACCAACCCTGCCCCAAGCAAGATCTTGCCGGGCTTGAGGTTCCGGCAGCGTTTTCCGTTGCTTGCCCTCATCCTCGAGCGTTTCGTGCTCAGCATTATTCTGCTTTTTGCCGTTTCCATCCTGATCTTCGGTGGGCTCGAAGCCCTGCCCGGCGATTTTGCCACCACCTATCTCGGCCAGTCGGCGACGCCGCAGGCCGTCGCCAATATTCGCCAGGATCTCGGGCTCGATCGCCCGGTGACGACGCGCTACGTCGAATGGCTCGGCAACGCCGTCCAGGGTGACTTCGGCACCTCCTGGGCCAGCAAGAATTCGGTGAGCGAACAGATCGGCAAGCGCCTCGGCAACTCGCTTTTTCTGGCGGGGTTCGCGGCGGTGATTTCAGTGCCGCTCGCCGTCGGCCTCGGCATGGTCTCGGTGCACTTCCGCAACCGCATGCCTGATAAGATCATCAACGTGATTTCGTTGGCGGCAATCTCGCTGCCGGAATTCTTCATCGGTTACCTGCTGATCCTCTTCTTCGCGGTGAAATTCGGCATGGCGACCTTTCCGGCGACCGTCTATGACAGCATGGGCTTCGTCGAGCGATTGAAGGCGATCGCGCTGCCGACGGCGACGCTGGTGCTCGTTGTGCTCGCGCACATGATGCGCATGACGCGGGCGGCGATCCTTTCCGTCATGTCGTCGGCTTATATGGAGACAGCGGAGCTGAAGGGCCTCAGCGCCTTCCGTTCGATCGTCAAGCATGCCGCTCCCAATGCGCTCGCGCCGATCATCAATGTCGTCGCCTTGACCCTCGCCTATCTCGTGGTCGGCGTCGTGGTCGTCGAAGTGGTCTTCGTCTATCCCGGCATGGGTCAATATATGGTCGATGCGGTCACGGTGCGCGACATGCCCGTCGTGCAGGCTTGCGGCCTGATCTTCGCGGCCGTCTACATCTTCCTCAACATGATGGCCGATATCCTCGCGATCGTCGCCAATCCCCGACTGAGGCATCCGCGATGAGAGCAAGAGACATCCCCATCACCGCCTGGATCGGCATGGCTGGCATCGCCATCGCCTTCATCTTCGCGATCTTCGCACCCTGGATCGCACCTTACGGCGAGACCCAGGTCGTCGGCGACGTCTGGCAGCTGCCGGACGACAAATATATCTTCGGCCTCGACAATCTCGGCCGCGATATCCTTTCGCGCCTGATTTTCGGCGCGCGCACGACGCTGCTCGTCGCTTCCGCCGCCACCATCATCTCCTTCTCGCTCGGGGTCATCCTGAGCTTCACGGCAGCCGTCTCGCGCGGCATCATCGACACGGTGTTTTCGCGCTTCAACGATCTGATGATGTCGATCCCGACGCTGATCTTCGCGCTCGTGGTGCTCGCGGTCCTGCCGCAGAATATGATCGTCCTGATCCTCGTCATGGCGATCCTCGATTCCACCCGCGTCTATCGTCTCGGCCGCGCCGTGGCGCTCGATGTCGCGGTGATGGAATTCGTCGAGGCGGCGAAGCTGCGCGGCGAAGGCAAGCTCTGGATCATCTTCCGCGAGATCCTGCCGAACACGCTGTCACCGCTGCTGGCCGAGTTCGGACTGCGCTTCGCCTTCTCGATCCTCTTCCTCTCCACCCTGTCCTTCCTCGGCCTCGGCATCCAGCCGCCGGCGGCCGATTGGGGCGGCATGGTCAAGGACAACAAGGACGGCATCATCTTCGGCATTTCAGCCGCACTGGTGCCGGGCACGGCGATCGCGACCCTTGCCATCTGCGTCAACCTCGTCGTCGACTGGCTTCTGAAACGCACATCCAGCCTCAAGGGAGGGCGCGGCGATGCCTGAGCTTCTTTCCGTCCGCAATCTGAAGATCGAAGCGACCAGCTATCCGCCCGGCGAAGCGCCGAAGCGCGTAACCATCGTCGATGGTGTCTCCTTCGACCTTCAGAAGGGCAAGGTTCTCGGACTCATCGGAGAATCGGGCGCCGGCAAGTCGACGATCGGCCTCTCCGCGCTCGCCTATGGCCGCGGCGGCGCCGAAATCACCGGCGGCGAGGTGCGGCTCGACGGCACCGATATTCTGACGCTCGGCAAGGATGGCATCCGGAAAATCCGCGGCGCCCGGGTCTGCTACGTCGCGCAATCGGCGGCAGCCGCCTTCAACCCGGCGCACCGGCTCGGCGACCAGGTGATCGAAGCCTCGGTCAAACATGGATTGATGAGCCGGGAGGAGGCGCGCAAACGGGCGCTTTATCTGTTCCGCGTCCTCGGCCTGCCCAATCCGGAAACCTTCGGCGAGCGCTTCGCCCACCAGGTCTCCGGCGGTCAGCTGCAGCGCGCGATGACGGCGATGGCGCTCTGCTCGAACCCTGAACTCATCGTCTTCGACGAGCCGACCACGGCGCTCGACGTCACCACGCAGATCGACGTGCTGGCGGCGATCAAGCACGCCATCGAGGAGACGCATACCGCCGCACTCTACATCACCCACGATCTCGCCGTCGTCGCCCAGATCTCGGACGACATCATGGTCCTTCGCCATGGCAAGCAGGTGGAATATGGCAGTGTCCAGCAGATCATCGAGGCGCCGCGCGAGGATTACACCCGCGCCCTGGTCAATGTCAGGCAGGCCTATCGCGATGAAGCCGCCGACCAATCGGCGGCCCTTCTCAAGGTGGAGAATGTCAGCGCCGAATATTCCAACGGCTTCAAGGTGCTGCACGATGTCTCGCTGCATGTGCCGAAGGGGCAGACGCTTGCCGTCGTCGGCGAATCCGGTTCCGGTAAATCGACGCTGGCGCGCGTCATCACCGGCCTGTTGCCGCCAAGCAGCGGGCGTGTCGTCTTTGCCGGCAAGCCGTTGATGCCCGGTCTCAAGAGCCGGCCGAACGACGATCTCAGGCGCATCCAGCTGATCTATCAGATGGCCGATACGGCGATGAACCCGCGCCAGACGGTGCGCGACATCATCGGCCGGCCGCTGACCTTCTATTACGGCCTGAGAGGCGCCGAGAAGACCGCCAGGGTGAAGGAGCTGCTCGACCAGATCGAAATGGGCAACGGCTTCGTCGATCGTTATCCGGCCGAACTCTCCGGCGGTCAGAAGCAGCGGGTGGCGATCGCCAGAGCCCTTGCCGCCAAACCCGAACTCATCCTTTGCGACGAGCCGACTTCGGCGCTCGATCCGCTGGTCGCGGAGGGCATCCTCAAACTGCTGCTGCGGCTGCAGGAAGAAGAGCAACTGTCCTATGTCTTCATCACCCATGACATCGCGATCGTGCGGGCGATCGCCGACAGCGTGGCGGTGATGCATCGCGGCAAGCTGGTGCGGTTCGGGCCGAAATCGACGGCGCTATCGCCGCCCTTCGACGACTACACCGATCTGCTTCTGAAATCGGTGCCGGAAATGGAAATCGGCTGGCTGGAACGCGTGCTTGCGACCCGGCGGATGGAAAGCGCCGGTCATTGAGAGGGAACAGACATGACGTCGCGCGGCTTCACTACCATCGAGAATGAATGGATCACGCTGAAGGACGGAACGCGGCTTGCGGCGCGCATCTGGATGCCCGACGGCGCGGCGGAAGACCCGGTTCCAGCCGTCTTCGAATTCCTGCCCTATCGCAAGCGCGACGGCACCAGCCCCCGCGATGAGTCGACCTATCCGGTGTTCGCCGCCGCCGGTATTGCCGGCGTGCGCGTCGATATCCGCGGATCGGGCGAATCCGACGGCGTCATCGACGGCGAATATACCGAACGCGAGCTTGCCGATGCCTGCGAGCTGATCGCCTGGATTGCGGCGCAGCCCTGGTCGAACGGCGCGGTCGGCATGATGGGCATCTCCTGGGGCGGCTTCAACAGCCTGCAGGTCGCAGCCCTGCGCCCGCCGGCGCTCAAAGCCGTCATCTCGATCGCCTCGACCGTTGATCGCTATAATGACGATATCCACTACAAGAACGGCTGCCATCTCTCCGCCCAGCTCTCATGGGCGGCGACGATGCTCGGCTACCAGTCGCGCCCGCCCGATCCCGCCCTTGTCGGCGAGCGCTGGAAGGAGATGTGGATCGAGCGCCTGGCAGGCGAACCCTTCTTCATGGAGGCGTGGCTGACCCATCAGCGGCGCGATGATTTCTGGCGTCACGGCTCGATTTCGGAGGATTTTTCCCGCGTCGAGATCCCGACGCTTGTCATCGCCGGCTGGGCCGACGGCTATCGCAACACGCCGCTCATGGCGGTCGAGGGCTTGGGCGACAAGGCAAAAGCGCTGATCGGCCCCTGGGTGCACAAATACCCGCATTTCGCCTGGCCGAAACCGCGCACGGATTTCCATGCCGAAGCAATCGCCTGGTGGAACAAATGGCTGCGCGGCGAGGACAATGGCATCGACCGCCTGCCGCAGGCGCGCGCCTATATTCTCGATGCTATCCGCCCGGCTCTCCGCCGCGACAGCGATCCGGGTTTCTGGGTGGCGAAAGACAGCTGGTCGCCGCCGAAGATGCAATGCTTCTATGTCGAGCAATTCGGCAGGCTGACGGAGGGCATGCCGATCCCGCATGCGCCGGAGCATCCCGTCTATCTGAGTTCTCCCCTCGATACCGGCACGGCATCGGGTGAATATTTCACGCTGAAGCCCGATGCCGAAATGGCGATCGATCAACGCTTTGACGATGCCGGCTCGCTGGTCTTCGATACGATGCCGCTGGCGCGGGATCACGACTATCTCGGCCGGCCGGTGCTGACGCTTGCACTGCGCTCCCGGGCAAAGAGCGGAAATCTTTGCGCCCGGCTCGTCGATGTTCATCCCGACGGCACGGCGACGCGGGTCGCCTTCGGCGTCGTCAACCTCAGCCATCGCGACGGCAACGCCGATCCGAAACCGCTGACCGCGGGCGAGACAGTGTCGATCCGGCTCGTGCTCGATGCCTGCGGCTATCGCTTCCGCAAGGGACATCGCATCCGCCTTTCGCTTTCCACCGCCTATTGGCCGATGATCCTACCGCCGCCGGAAGACGGGGGGATCGATGTCGATATCGCCTCACTTGGTCTTGGGCTGCCGATGCTCGGCGAACACGAGAGGATTGAAATCGACGAACCGGCCAATCCCGATCCTTTGCCGAAATATATCGAGCATGCCGCCGCCGCGACCAAGCGACAGGTCGTCCGTGATCTTTCGTCGAACCGCACGAAATATCGCATTCATGAGGATACCGGGCTCACCGAACATCCTGAGACCGGCCTGTCGACCCGGCAGTTGCGGGAGGAAGTCTGGTCGATCTCGCCCGGCGATCCGCTGTCGATGACGGGGATTTCGACCTGGACCTGCGACATGCGCCGTCCCGGCTGGTTCGTCCGCACCGTCGCAACTGCGCGGATTGCCTGCACGGCGACCGATTGGATCATCAGCGCCATCGTCACGGCTTTCGAGGATGACGTGCAGATCTTCGAAAAGGTCTTCGCGGAAAAGAAGATCGCCCGCGACCTGATGTGATCGTCAGGCGGTCGCAAAATGCCTGACGGCCTCGCAGACCGCGCGGAAGCCGTCCTTGGCGCCATCGCTCATGTGGCGGGCGCGCAGCCAGGCATGCACCATCTGCGGCTCCTCCCGGAACGAGACCTCGATGCCCTCCGCAGCCAGCCGGGCGGCATATTGCCGGCCGTCGTCGCGGAGCGGATCGAAGTGCGCGACCGTGATGAAGGTCGGTGGCAGCCCGGCAAGCGACGGCGCCTGCAGCGGCTCGGCGATCTCATTGTTGTCAGGCGCCTGCAGGATCGTGCGATAATAGGTGACATCCGCCGTTGTCAGGCCGGGTGCCGCAGCCATTTCGACGTAGGAACCTGCGGCAAGGTCGCCGCCGAGCGCCGGGTAGATCAGCACCTGGCCGACGACGCCTGATAGCTCCTCATTGCGCGCGCGCAAGGCAAGGCCGGCCGCAAGATTGCCGCCGGCGCTGTCGCCGATCAGCACGACCTTGCTCCCGGCGGAAAGCAGATGTTTCAGCACGGCAAAACCGTCATCCGTCTGCGCCGGCCAGCGATATTCGGGCGCGAGCCGATAATCGACCGAGACGAGTTCCGCACCGGCGAAATCGGCGATCTCGGCGCAGATGGCATGATGGCTCTCAAGCGAACCGGCGACGAAACCGCCGCCATGAAGATAGAGCAGAATGGTGCGGGTAACGATTTTGCGCGGACGGTAGCGCCGGATCGGTACGCGCTGAACCATGCCGTCCGCAAAGATCATATCCGGGGGCAGCGGACGGTCGAAGCGCGCGCAAAGAGCATCGTACCAATGCCGCTGCTGTTCGACCGATGCCTCAATCGCATCCGGCGGATAAAAAGCATCGCAAATTGCGAGAAATTGCAGGATGCCCTTTTCGGTGGGGACAGGCGTTGGAGCGGACATTGAGGGTCCTTTCGATTTGGAACATGCAGATCCATGTCCCTGGCCGACTCTGCCGTCATCTTGCGCCTTTGCGATGGAACCGATCTGTCCGGCAGCGACCCGTTTATGTCGCGGCGCTCGATTATTTTGAGCCCAATTCAAATTCGCAAAAATTTTTTTGGCGTCGACCCAAGGAAAGCCATCGGAGAAACGTCTCAATCCCGAAATAGCATCTTGCTTGATAGCTTGGGGGTAGGTGCGCATTGGATGCGGAGCTCATAGAACGAGCGCAGGGGGGTGACCGGGAGGCCTTCGGGCAACTGGTCTCGCGCCATTATGATTTCGTTCACGCGACGGCATGGCGATGGTCAGGCAGTTCCACCGACGCCGACGATATCGCCCAGGAGGTCTGCGTCAAGCTCGGCGCGGCCATCCGTGGCTTTCGCGGCGCCAGCCGCTTCAGGACATGGCTCTACACGCTGACGCTCAACGCCGCCCGCGACCATAGACGCAAGCTTGCGCGGGAAGAGCAGACATTCCGCGCTTACGCGGCCGAACCGCAGCAGGATGCGCCGGGCGGAAGCGACGACGAGCTGTCGAGCGAATTATGGGCGGCCGTGCGCGCTTTGCCGGAACGGCAATGCGACGCCGTGCTGCTCGTCTATGGCGAAGGCCTCAGCCATTCGGCGGCCGCCGATGTCATGGGCTGCTCGGAGGCGACCGTGTCCTGGCAGGTCCACGAGGCGCGCAAGAGGCTGAAGGCCATGCTCGGCAAGGAGGAGGTATGATGGACAAGGAACTCGAAAAGCTCTCCCGCCTCGCGCCGCCGGCAGCCGATCCGCAGGCGCGTGCACGCGCCCTTGCCGCGGCGATGCAGGCCTTCGACAGCGCAGAAAATAATGCAGCGGCAGCCCAAGGAAATGCGAAAGGCCGGCGTCCAAGCTCCATCATCAACTGGATATGGAGCCCTGCTGTGAATAAGAAATTCCTCGCCGGTTCAGCCCTTGCGACGCTGCTCGTCATTCCCGCCGCCGGTTATCTCACCTTCGAGCTGACCCGCAACCAACCGATCGTCGAGAAGGAAAGGATCGAGGGCACTGTTTCGAAAAATGAAGTGCCAATACCGACTGGCCGGCCGGCCGCGCCCGCGCTTTCCGAAGCGGTTACCGAAGAGAGCCGGCTGCCTCAATCCACGGCGGCCGACAGCGCTCAAGCCTTGCAGGACAAGGAGCAGGCGATCGCGGCGCGGAAATCTGATCTCAATTCGGACGACGTCTCCGCCCTCTTAAATAAGCGACGTACAATGTCCGAAGGGGCCAAGCGCTCTGTCGCGCAGGGTATCGTCGCCCCAAATCAGCAGGCAGCCGAGCCGATGGCCGTCGCCCCCTCGCCTGCTCCGCCGACGGAAAGCCGTATGCAGGTTCAAGTCGATCCCGGCCGCGAACGCTTCGCCAATGCGGCGGCAAATCCGATCAAGAGTGTCGCGGCCGATCCGGTCTCGACCTTCTCCGCCGATGTCGACAGCGCCTCCTATTCCTTCGTCCGCCGGTCGCTGACCGGCGGGGCAATGCCCGATCCGCAATCGGTGCGCGTCGAGGAGATGATCAATTACTTCCCCTATGATTGGCCGCGTCCCGACAAGGCTGACCAGCCCTTCAAGGCGACAGTGACGGTGTTGCCGACGCCGTGGAACCACGACACGGAACTGATGCATGTGGCGATCAAGGGTTATGACATCGCGCCGGCGACTGCGCCGCACGCCAATCTCGTCTTCCTGATCGACGTGTCGGGCTCGATGGACGAGCCGGACAAGCTGCCGCTGCTGAAGAGCGCCTTCCGTCTATTGGTCAACCGGCTGAAGCCAGACGATACCGTCTCGATCGTCACCTATGCCGGCAATGCCGGCACGGTGCTCGAGCCGACGCGGGTGGCGGAGAAATCGAAGATCCTCTCGGCAATCGACAGGCTGGAGGCTGGAGGCTCGACCGGCGGCGCCGAGGGTATCGAGGCGGCCTACGATCTTGCCAAAAAGGCCTTCGTCAAGGACGGCGTCAACCGGGTGATGCTGGCGACGGACGGCGACTTCAATGTCGGCCCGTCGAGCGACGAGGATCTGAAGCGCATCATCGAGGACAAACGCAAGGAGGGCATCTTCCTCACTGTTCTCGGCTTCGGCCGCGGCAATCTCAACGATTCCCTGATGCAGACGCTGGCGCAGAACGGCAATGGCAGCGCCGCCTATATCGACACGCTGGCGGAGGCGCAGAAGACGCTGGTGGAAGAGGCCGGATCGACGCTGTTTCCGATCGCGAAGGACGTCAAGTTCCAGGTCGAATTCAACCCGGAACGGATCGCCGAATACCGGCTGATCGGCTACGAGACACGGGCTCTCAAACGCGAGGATTTCAGCAATGACCGCGTCGATGCCGGCGATATCGGCTCCGGCCACAGCGTCACGGCGATCTATGAGATCACGCCCAAGGGAAGTCCCGCGGTCATGAATGACGACCTGCGTTATGGCGCCGCCGATAAGGCATTGGCCGAGACATCGGGCAGCGCGCATCAGGGCGAGCTTGCCTTCGTCAAGATGCGCTACAAGCGGCCGGGCGAGGACAGGAGCGCCCTCATCACCACGCCAGTCGAGGACCGCAATACGGTCGCCACCGTTGACGCCGCTCCGCAGGATGTCCGCTTCTCGGTGGCCGTCGCCGCCTTCGGCCAGAAACTGAGCCGCACCAGCGCCCTCGATGCCTATTCCTATCAGGCGATTGGCGATCTCGCTGCGGCATCGCGGGGGACGGATTCCTTCGGCTACAGATCGGATTTCCTCGGACTCATCCGATTGGCTGACGGCCTCGGTCAATGATGAAAGAGAAGCATTGCGAAGCAGAGGCCGCCTGGGAGGGCGGCCTCTGTTGCTGGGCGTTTGAAGATTAAGCTGGATTTTCAGTGGAGCGAGGAGCTTCGCGTTCAGCTGTGGGCAAACTCGAGAAAGGGACCGATGTCGTGGTTGTCGGCGGCCTGAAGTGCTGCGACATAGCGCATGCGTAGATCGCCCATGTCGCTGAGGCTCCCGCTCCCCCAACTGAAGGGTTCTTCCTTCAGTCTTTCCACGAGAAGATCGGCCGTCAGTCGCGCATGGCGCCCGTTGCCGTTTGGGAACGGGTGGATGGCGACCAGACGATGGTGGAATCGGATTGCAATCTCGTCCGCAGCGAAGGTGTCATGCTCGATCCAGTATCGCACGTCGGCAAGCAAAGCCGCGAGCTCGACCGGGATGCGGTAGGCCTGAATACCAATGTTCCGCTCCGTCGCCCGGAAGCGACCTGCCCATTGCCAGACCTCGCCGAACATGCGTCGGTGCAATGTGCGCATAAAGTCTTCCGTCAGCACCTTGTGGACCGGCATACGTCGTCGTCCGCGGCCCCAGGCTGCGCCCTTGACGATGTTCTCCTGTTCGGCCTCGTTGAGGTCGTTTCGATGCGTGATCCAGCTTTGAAGCAGACCCTCGCGTTCCTGCGGTTCAAGCGGTGTTGCATCCTCGGGTTCCTGGAAGAGGTCGGTCATTTCTCTGACCAGAGATCGCGCTCGGAAAGCTGGTCACGGATGTAGGCCTGGATACGGGATTCAAGATCGGCGTCATCGGTGCCCTGTGCCTCCAGGCGCATCGTATGCGCGACCCGCTGAAGTTCGCGCAACGCGATCTTTCTTGCCCGGCCGTTGAGTGCAGCCTCGAGCGACGTATTCGGGACCAGTGCGTAGACAAGCGTGCAGTCGAGCGCTTCGGCTGCGCGGCGCAAGGTGCTAAGTTGGATCGTTCCTGATGCCTCCGACTTCTCGATCGCTTCCACTGTCTGCGGCCGGATCCCCATCCGGGAACCGAGTTGCGCTCCGGTCATGCCGAGTGCGTCTCGCAATGCGCGAACCCATCCTTTAGGGGGCGCTCTGAAGTTCTCCACAGGCTGCAGTGCATGAAGGCGTTCATCAAGCCGTTTCCGCGCTCGTTTTCGCACTTCGCCTTTCATCACTGAAACCTTTTTACCGAAATCATATCACAGACTGATCTAGGATAACTAGATATCAGTCTATAGGCTGATAAGCAATTAATAAAATCAGCCTATAAACTGAGCCTTGTGTGCATCGACACAGGTTGTGGACTGATTTTGTTGTGGGCCTAGGGGTTTACTAGCGACAGTCGACCACACATAACATAACGCTTCAACGGAGAACGGAACGACAGCCCGCTCTATCCCAGCCTCGACCCATTGGCCGTGAGATAGACAGCGTAGAGCGACGTGGTGGCGGTGATGAAGAGGCGGTTTCGTTTCTCGCCGCCGAAAGCGACATTGGAGACGATCTCGGGAATATGGATCTTGCCGAGCAGTGTCCCATCCGGATCGTAAGCGTGCACACCGTCTCCGGCGCTCGTCCAGATCCTTCCCTTCCGGTCGACGCGGAAACCATCGAAAAAACCCGCGGTGCATTCGGCGAAAATGCCGAGGTCGGTCAGCTTGCCGTCATCGGACACGGCGAGCTTTCTGATATGGCGCGGACCGCCGGATACGTGCGATGCCCCGGTATCGGCGATGTAAAGCACCGTTTCGTCGGGAGAAAAGGCCAGCCCGTTCGGCTTGACGAAATCGGACGTCATCCGATCGGTCGTACCTGTTACCGGATCATGCCGGTAGACGTGGCATCCGCCGATTTCCTCTTCGCCGTAGTCGCCCTCATAATCGTGGAGGATGCCGTAGCTCGGGTCGGTGAACCAGATGGTTCCGTCGGATTTGACGATGACGTCGTTGGGCGAGTTGAGCCGTTTGCCGGCAATGCGATCGGCCAGCACGGTAATCCCGCCGTCGAAATCCGTTCGCGTGACACGGCGCGCCAGATGCTCGCAGGTGATCAGCCGTCCCTGATTGTCGACCGTGTTGCCGTTGGAATTGTTGCTGGGCGAGCGGAAGACAGACGTCTGCCCGCTGGTGTCGTCGTAGCGCATCATGCGATTGTTGGGGATATCCGAGAAGACCAGATAACGTCCGGCGGCAAACCAGGCCGGCCCTTCCAGCCAGCGGCCACCCGTCCAAAGCCGCTCGACGCGGGCATGGCCGACGAAACAGCTTTCAAAGCGTGGGTCGAGCACTTCGAACCCCGTACCCTCGATTTCTCCGAACATGATGTCCCTCACTTCAGATTGTTATCGATATCATCCTGCCTTGTTTTTCACCCTTCGTACAGAGATCGACGAACTGTGGAACGCGGCAGTCCTGCAATAATATTGATTGTGCGATGATAGCGATAACTTTATCGTGTCCTGAGTTGCCCAACGTGGAAGCTGTTTGAAAGCGGAGCCGGTGAAAGACGAGGATGAGTCAAAAGGCAGACGTCTCAAGGGAGGAGACGCCCAAAAGCTGACGATGGCCGAAGTCGCCAAATATGTCGGCGTGTCGGCCATGACCGTTTCGCGCGCCTTTCGCCAGGATGCGAGCGTTTCCGAAGAGACCCGGAAGCGCATCATGGAAGCCGTCGATGCGCTCGGTTATGTGCTCGATCTCTCCGCCGGCAGCCTTTCCTCTCGGCGCAGCGGCTTCATCGCGGCGCTCGTGCCCTCCATCAACAATTCGAATTTTTCCGACACCGCACGCGGCATCACCGATGCCTTGGAAAATACCGGCCTTCAGCTCCTTCTCGGCTATACCGATTATTCCGCCGAAAAAGAGGAAAAGCTGATCGAGGCGATGCTGCGCCGGCGCCCCGAAGGCATCATCCTGACAGGCGGTTCGCATACCGACCGGGCGCGGCGCATGCTTGATAAGGCCGGTATTCCGGTGGTCGAAACCTGGGAAATTCCGGAAGAACCGATCAATCATGTCGTCGGCTTTTCCAACAGCGAGGCGATGTCCCTGCTGGTGCGGGCGCTTGCGAGCCAGGGCTACCGGAGGTTCGGCTATATCGGCGGTACAACGGCGCGCGATACGCGCGGCAGCCAGCGGCGAAGCGGTTTCCTGAAGACTGTCGAAGAACTGGGCTTGGGACCAGGGCGGGCGATTTCCTTCGGGGTGCCGCCGATCACGATGGAACAGGGCGGCCAGGCGGTGGTGAGCCTCCTCGAACGCTGGCCGGACACGGAAGTGGTTCTCTGCGTCTCCGACCTGTCCGCCTTCGGCGCGATCATGGAATGCAAGCGCAGGGGAATGCGCGTGCCTGAAGATATCGCCATTGCCGGCTTCGGCGACTACGAGATCTCGTCGATCTGTCATCCCAGCATCACCACGATCAATGTCGACTGTTACGGCATCGGCCGCCAGGCCGCTGCCCGCCTGCTGGATGCCCTGCAGGCGGGCGGCGAGGCGACCGGCGACGAGATCACATTGACCGGCTACAGGGTCGTCCTGCGCGAAAGCACGGAGCGCGGCGCCCGATAATCGGCGCCCATAATCGGCGCCTTGTCAGAAGGCGATCTGGACTTTCATCGACTTGCTGCGGTCGCTGGCCAATTCAAAGGCGGCGACGGCCTCGTCGATGGCAAAAACCCCTGTCAGCAGCGGTTTCAGATCGACGCGGCGCGCGTTGATCAGTTCGACGGCAAGCGCAAATTCCTCGTGAAAGCGGAACGTCCCGCGCATCTCGATTTCCTTGGCGACGATCATGTTCTGCGGGATGGAGACATCGCCGCCGAGGCCGAGCTGCACGAGAACGGCGCGGGGCTTCAGCGCCTCCAGACCGGCGCGCACGGCGCGCTCATTGCCCGACGCTTCGAACATGACGTCGAAATATCCCTTGTCGGCGCCGTAAGCGGCGAGTTCAGCGGCATGCGTGGCGACATTGATCGTCCGATCCGCACCGCTGGTGCGGGCGATCGCCAGAACGCTGTCGGTCACATCGGTTGCGACGATTTCGCGGGCGCCGAGAACGCGCGCGGCAACAATCGCCAGCATCCCGATCGGGCCGCAACCGGTGACGAGAACCCGTTTGCCCAGCAGCGATCCGGCGCGGCTGGCCGCATGCAGCGTTACGGCAAAGGGTTCGGCGAAGGCGGCCTCGTGAATGGAAATGCCCTCAGTGACCTTGTGGCATTGCCAGCGCTCCGCCACCAGCCGCTGGCGAAAGCCGCCCTGGATATGCGGCATCGGCATGGCGCTGCCGTAAAATCGCATGTTGAGGCAGTGGTTCTGCTGTCCCTTCAGGCAATATTGGCAATGATTGCACGGCCGGCTCGGGGACACCGCAACACGGTCTCCGACGGCAAGATCGCTCACACCGGCACCCAGCGCCTTGACCGTGCCTGCGATTTCGTGGCCGAGGATCATCGGCTCGCGCAGGCGAACGGTGCCGAAGCCGCCATGATTGTAATAATGCAGGTCGGAGCCGCAAATGCCGCCGGCTTCGATGGCGACTTCCACCTGCCCCTCTCCCGCAGCCTCCGGCTCGCGCTCCTCGATCCTGAGATCCTTGGCGGCATGAATGACGATGGCTTTCATAGCGAATCCCTCACACGACGGGAGTTGGAAGCGGGTTGCCGGCAAAATGCGCGGCGAGATTGTCTCTGACCAGCTGGCCCATGGCCTTGCGAGTCTCGACGGTACCGGAGCCGTGATGGGGCTGCAACACCACGTTTTGAAGCGTCAGGAAACGCGCATCGATCTTCGGTTCGTTGAGGAAGACGTCGAGGCCGGCGGCCTGGATGGTGCCGTCCTGGAGGGCCGCGATCAGCGCCTCTTCGTCGACCGTCGTTCCGCGCGAAACATTGATCAACATGCCGTTGGGGCCGAGCGCTTTCAGCACCTCGGCATTGATGATCTTCATCGTCGCCTGCCCGCCGGGGACGATGACGATCAGAAAATCGGCCCAATCGGCAAGTGCCACAAGATCCGGCTGGTAGGCGTAGGCGACATCCTTGTGCTCATTGCGGGCGAAATAGGCGATGTCGCAGCCGAAAGCGGCGGCCCGCCTGGCGATCGCCTTGCCGATCCGCCCCATGCCGGCAAGTCCGACCTTCTTGCCGGCGACGCGGGTCACCAGCGGCATGGCGACATTGCCCCACTGGCCGGCGCGGACGAAAACATCGGCCTGCGGAATCTGCCGCGCCGTGGCAAGCAGCAATCCGATGGCGATATCGGCGACGTCCTCGGTCAGCACGTCAGGGGTATTGGTGACACGAATGCCGTTGGCGCGGGCATAGGAGAGGTCGATGGCATCGGTGCCGACGCCATAACAGGAGACGATCTCCAGCTTCGGCAATTGTTTCATCAGTTCGGCGGAGGCGCCGAGTTCGCCACGCGTCGCAATGGCGCGAACATTCTTGCCGACCCTTGCAATCAATTCCTGCTTATCGGTCGCTTCCCACAGGCGGTGAACGCGATACTTCGCCTCCAGATCGACCATATCCCATTCCGGGTAGGCTCCGGTCATCAAGATCTCTACCTCAGGCATTCCGTCTCCGTCCCGCATTTTGACAGTTGATTATGTTATCGATAACATATAATCCGGAAAAGCGATGTCAAGTGAGTTTCACCTGAAGTGGCGGTATAAGCCGTCATTCGCAGCGACACCGGAGGAGTTACTTGCATGAAGAACCTGTTTGATCTGACCGGGCAGCTTGCCCTGATCACCGGCTCGAGCCAGGGGATCGGTTATGCGCTGGCCGAGGGCCTGGCGCAGCATGGCGCAGAGGTCGTCATCAACGGCCGCACGCCCGAAAGCGTCAAACGGGCCGTAGAGAGCCTCAAGGCTCAAGGCCTGTCGGCGCATGCGGCCATCTTCGATGTGACCAGCAAGGACGCCGCCAAAGCGGGCATCGATGCGATCGAGGCCGATATCGGCCCGCTCGACATCCTGATCAACAATGCCGGCATGCAGTTTCGCACGCCGCTGGAAGACTTTCCGGCGGACAAATGGGAGCTACTGCTGACCACCAATATTTCGAGCGTGTTTTACGTCGGCCAGGCAGCCGCCAAGGCCATGATCGCCCGCGGTCAGGGCAAGATCATCAACATCGCTTCGGTGCAGAGCGAACTGGCTCGTCCCGGCATCGCCCCCTATACGGCGACCAAGGGCGCCGTGCGCAACCTGACGCGCGGCATGTGCGCCGACTGGGCCAAGCACGGTCTGCAGATCAATGCGATCGCGCCGGGTTATTTCAAGACGCCGCTCAACCAGGCGCTCGTCGACAATCCCGAATTCTCGTCCTGGCTCGAGAAGCGGACGCCGGCCGGACGCTGGGGCAATGTCGAGGAACTGGTGGGTGCCGCCGTTTTCCTCTCGGGCCGCGGCTCGTCTTTCATCAACGGCCACACGCTTTATGTCGATGGCGGCATCACGACCTGCCTCTGACCGAGACACGACGATGGAGAGCGAGAAAGAAGCGTTGCCTCTGGCGGTCGTGGTCATGGGCGTGAGCGGTTGCGGCAAATCCTCGGTTGGAGCGGGAATCGCCGCTCGAAACGGCGTGCGATTTGTGGAGGGCGACCAACTCCACCCCGCGGCAAATGTCGAGAAGATGGCGAAAGGCATACCGCTCACCGACGCCGACCGCCTGCCCTGGCTCGACCGGATCGGCGAGGAAATAAAGACCGCGCAAAGGGTGTCGCGGGGGTTGGTTATTTCGTGCTCGGCGCTGAAGCGCAGCTATCGGGACCGGTTGAGACAGGCGGCTGGCGGGCGCCTGGCCTTTGTTTTCCTGGAGGGCTCGCGCGATCTGCTGCTGTCGCGGATGCAGGCCCGCCAGGGCCACTTCATGCCGGCGTCGCTGCTCGACAGCCAGCTGCAGACGCTGGAGCCGCCGACCGGTGAAGCCGGTGTGGTAACGGTGGCGATCGATAGGGCTTTGGATGATATGGTGGCGCTGGCTTGTGAGGGGCTGGGCGCGGCCGACAAGGGAGGTTTTCATGCAGGATGATTATAGAGCAGATGTCGCCGTTATCGGCGCCGGCATCATGGGAACGGCGATCGTCACACGGCTGATCGAAACCGGCCACAAAGTATCGGTCTTCGATCTCGATGCCGAAAAGGTCGCAGCATTGACGGCAAAGGGCGCTCACGCGGCGAGCTCCGTGGCGACTGCCGTCTCGGCGTCGGAATTCTGCATTCTCAGCCTCAATCACGCCAGCATCGTGCGCGCCGTCGTCTTCGGCGAGAAGGGGGTTGCGGCGGCGGCAATCGCCGACAAGCTGCTGATCGACATGTCCTCCATCGACCCCACTGAGACGGCCGACATGGCGAAACGGCTGCGTGCGGAAACCGGCATGGCATGGGTGGATTGCCCGCTGTCGGGCGGCGTACCCGGCGCGCTCGGCGGCAAATTGACGATCATGGCCGGCGGCAACCCCGAGGACTTCGAGCGGGCGCGTGTGGTGATGCGGCATCTTGCCGCCAATTATACGCTGATGGGCGCCTCCGGCGCCGGTCAGACCACCAAGCTGATCAATCAGCTGTTCTGTGCCGTGCTGTTCCAGGCGATCGCCGAAGCCGTCAAGCTCGCGGAAGCCGGCGGCGTCGACCCGGCCGCAATTCCGGCAGCGCTTGCCGGCGGCCGGGCGGACAGCCGGATATTGCAGGAATTCATGGCGAAATTCGCCGCCCGCGATTTCTCGCCGACGGGCAGGATCGACAATATGCTGAAGGATCTGGATTCGCTTCAGGCCTTTGCGCTGAAGACCAAGACTCCGCTGCCGATGACGGGTGCGGTGGTGGAGATTCACCGCCTGCTTTGCGCCGCCGGCCTTGGGCCGAAGGACTCTGCCGAGATGATGCATCTCCTCGACGGATTTCGCGCCGGCTGACGTCATCTGGCGGAGTTGGGGATTGTCACTTTCCGCTTGACTACTGTGGAATGTTATCGATAACATCTTTTCGTAAGGACAGCTGCAGCTTTGGGAGGAGCCACAGTGGAAGCCAAGAGACTGCTGGAGTTCCAATCGATCACCAAGAGCTTCGGCGGCACGCAGGCGCTGCGTGACGTCTCGATCGATCTGCGCGAGGGCGAGATCCTTGCGCTGCTGGGCGAAAACGGCGCCGGCAAATCGACGCTGATCAAGACGCTTGCCGGCATTTACAGGCCGGATAACGGCGACATCTTCTTTCGCGGCCAGAGCTACCATCATCGCCCGCCGAAACCGAACGAGCGGCAGCCGGTCGCCTTCATCCACCAGGATCTCGGTCTGATCGAGTGGATGACGGTCGGTGAGAATATGGGCCTGTCGCAGGGCTTCTCGATGCGCGGCGGCCTGATCGACTGGGGAAGGACGCAGGCGCGGGCCAAGGAAGCGCTGAAACTGGTCGGCTGCGACTTCGATCCGACGACGCGGGTCTCGGCCCTGTCGCGCACCGAAAAATCGCTCGTCGCCATCGCCCGCGCGCTTGCCGTCGAAGCCGATGTTCTGGTGCTCGACGAGCCGACGGCGAGCCTTCCCGCCGACGAAGTCGATCGGCTTTTCAATGCGATCCGCCCCCTGAAGGAGCGCGGCGTCGGCATGATCTACGTCTCCCACAGGCTGGACGAGATTTTCCGCATCGCCGATCGAGTCGCCGTGCTGCGCGACGGATGCATGGTCGGACAGAAGCCGGTCAGCGAGACCACCCCCGACGAACTGGTGACGATGATCATCGGCCGCAGCGGCGACAGTCTGTTTTCGAAGACCGAGATCAAGCCCGGCAAAGCGATCGTCAAAGTCCGCGACCTCGTCTGCGCCGGCACGAGCCCGATCTCCTTCGAGATCCGTCAGGGCGAGCTGCTGGGCCTGGCCGGGCTGCGCGGCGCCGGCCAGGAGCGGATCGGCCGGGCGCTGTTCGGCTGCGAGCCCTTCAACGGCTCGGTTCTGCTGCATGACCAGGCGCCGGATCTTTCCAGCCCGCGACAGGCCATGGCGTCGGGCATCGGTCTGATCGCCCGTGACCGGACGGAGGAATCCGTCGCGCTGTCGCTTTCCATTCGGGAAAACACCTACCTCAATCCGGCCGCCGTCGGCCGCGGGCTTTTCTCCTTCCTGTCGCCGCGCGGCGAAGCCGATCTTGCCCATGCGATCGGCCATTCCGTCGGCCTCAGGCCGAACGATCCGGATCTGCCGGCGGAAGCGCTGTCGGGCGGCAACCAGCAGAAGGTGGTCGTCGGCCGCTGGCTGGCGACCGGCCGCAAGCTGCTGGTTGCCGAAGACCCAACCGCCGGCGTCGACATCGGCGCGCGCGCCGAGATCTACCGCCTGATCACCCAGGCGCTGGAAGCCGGTCTGGCGGTCGTCGTGGTCTCGACGGATTTCGAGGAAATTGCCCATATCTGCCACCGCGCGCTGGTTTTCTCGCGCGGCAAAATCGTCAGCGAACTGAGTGGAAGCGCTCTGACGACGGAGGCGGTCATCACCGCCGCCTCCGCCTCGGAAGCGGCTTGAGCCATCGGGAGAACAGCCATGCAATCCATTGAATCCACTGCGCTGGAGCCGACCAAGAGCGAAATGGCCGGCCTGTCCACCGGCCAGAAGATCGGACGCCTGATCCCGGTTTACGGGCTGGTGATCCTGACTGTCGGCCTGATCGTGCTCTTCTCGATCCTCTTGCCCGATACCTTCCCGACCGTGCTGAACGTCCGCTCGATCGTCTCCGACAAGGCGATCATCGCGCTGCTGTCGCTCGCCGCGATGATCCCGATGGCGTCGGGGCGCATCGATCTGACCGTTGGCTACGGCATCGTGCTCTGGCACATTCTCGCCATCAGCCTGCAGACGGTCTACGGCCTGCCCTGGCCGGTCGCCGTCGTCATCGTGCTCGCACTCGGCGTTCTCACCGGCTTCATCAACGGTCTGCTGGTCGAGGTCGCCAAGATCGATAGCTTCATCGCCACGCTCGGCACCGGAACGGTGCTCTACGCGCTTGCCCTCTGGCACACCGGCGGCCGACAGGTGGTCGGCGTCCTGCCGGAAGGTTTCTATGCGCTGAACGGCACCATGCTGTTCGGCCTGCCGATCACCGGCTTCTACGTGCTCCTGATCGCGATCTGCATGTGGATCGTGCTCGAATACCTGCCGATCGGCCGCTATCTCTACGCCATCGGCGCCAATCCCAAGGCCGCGGCCCTCAACGGCATTCCGGTCCGCAAATTCGTGATGGGGGCCTTCATCACCTCGGGTCTGCTGGCGGCTCTGACCGGTGTCCTTCTCGCCTCGAAGCTGCGCATCGGCCAGGCGAGCGTCGGCCTCGAATATCTGCTGCCGGCGCTTGTCGGCGCATTCCTCGGATCGACGACGATCAAGCCGGGGCGGGTGAATGTCTGGGGCACCCTGATCGGCGTCATCATCCTGGCGGTCGGCATATCGGGGATTCAGCAATTCGGCGGATCGTTCTTCGTCGAACCGCTGTTCAACGGCGTAACCCTGCTGATTGCCATTGGCATAGCAGGTTACGCCCAGCGCAAGCGCGGAGCTGTGAGGAGGATCACACCCGCATCCAAATGAGGATGCCGGCTCAGCCGGTGTTCCAGAACAAACAAAATGGAGGAGTGAACATGAAGCGCAGGACTTTAATGCAGGCAACGGTCGCAACCGTCGCCCTTCTGCTCAGCGTGCCGGCAATGGCCGATTCCATGGCCGACGCCAAGGCCGTGGTCGACAAGTATGCGTCCAAGGTGAGCGCTTGGGATGGCCCGACGAGCGGCCCGAAGGGTGCGAGCGGCAAGAACATCGTTATTCTTGCCGCCGATATGAAGAACGGCGGCATCCTCGGCGTGGTCAACGGCGTTCAGGAAGCGGCGGGCGCCTTGGGCTGGACGGTGAAGGCGCTTGACGGCGCCGGCTCGATCGGCGGACGGACGGCGGCCTTCGGCCAAGCCATGGCGCTGAAGCCCGACGGCATCATCATCAACGGTTTCGACGCCGTCGAGCAGAAGCCGGCGATGGAAGCGGCCAAGGCGGCCGGCATTCCGATGGTGTCCTGGCACGCCGCCTCGGCGGTCGGCCCGGTTCCCGAGGTCGGGGTATTCGCCAATGTGACCACCGATGCGATGGAAGTCTCGAAGTCCGCGGCGGACTGGGCCTTCGCCGATGCCGGCGGCAAGCCGGGTGTCATCATCTTCACCGACTCGACCTATGCGATCGCGATCGCCAAGGCCGACCGCATGAAGAAGGAGATCGAGGATCTCGGCGGCACCGTGCTGGAATATGTCGACACGCCGATCGCCGAAACCTCCCAACGCATGCCGCAGCTGACGACGTCGCTGCTGCAGAAATACGGCGCCAAGTGGACGCATTCCCTGGCGATCAACGACCTCTATTACGATTTCATGGGACCTTCGCTCGCGTCGGCCGGCATTGCCGGTGACGGCAAGCCGGTGAATGTCGCGGCCGGCGACGGTTCGGAGAGCGCCTATCAGCGTATCCGCGCCAAGCAGTTCCAGGCCGTCACCGTCGCCGAGCCGCTCAACCTGCAGGGCTGGCAGCTGGTCGACGAACTGAACCGCGCTTTCGCCGGCGCCCCATGGTCGGGCTATGTGTCGCCGCTGCACGTGGTAACCAGTGAGAATGTCGAATTCGACGGCGGGCCGAAGAACAGCTTCGATCCCGATAACGGTTACCGCGATCAATATAAGAAAATCTGGGGCAAATAAGCCTTCCCGAGGGCGTATCGACCGATACGCCCTCCCTCCCCTCAGTCACCCGACATCGACCCAGCTCCCTCGAGTTTTGGAAAAGAGAACCTATGATCATTCGTTATGCTTTGTTTGAAGGCGAAATCCATCCCGGCCGGGAAGAGGAATTTCGCGACTTTGTGAGACAGCGGCTTGTCCCTTTGTGGACGAAATTTCCCGGAGCCGAAGAAATCCGCGTGCTGGACGGGGTCGAACGCGACGAAGGCGCGCCGGTCTATGCCATGGCTCTGGCCATTCGCTATCCTCACATGGAGGCCGTGAACGCAGCACTTCTCTCCGACGTGCGGTTTCAGAGCCGGGAGGTCACTGGCGAGCTTCTGAAGCTTTTCACCGGCAAAGTGCATCATCACGTTTTCGCCGCCAACGAATATCCACCGCGCGTCGCCTGACATCAGGCGGAGCAACCGGCGAGCACCAAGCGTTACGCTACCGTCGCCACGCAGCGGTTGCGGCCGGCATTCTTGGCGGCGTAAAGGTTTGCGTCCGCGATATGCAATGCAGCCTCTAGCCTGTCGGTCAAAGACCAATCCGCCAGACCGATGGAGCAGGTGACCTCAAGCTTCGGGGTCACCGCCGACCAGTCATGATCCTGCACCCGCAGGCGCAACCGCTCGGCATCGGCAAAGGCGTCGCCGGCTGCCGTGCCGGGAAGCAGAAGCAGGAATTCCTCGCCGCCCATGCGGATCGCCAGGCTGCCTTCCGGTCCGATATCGCCCAGCAATCCGGCAATCTGACGCAGAACCATGTCGCCCGTCGCATGAGAAAAGATGTCGTTGATGCGTTTGAAGTGGTCGATGTCGAACAGCAGCAACGCCGCATGGGTCACACCGGATTCGGCCCAATCCCTGCATCTGAGCTGCAATTCGCGGCGATTGCCGAGGCCGGTCAGCGGATCGGTGCGCGATGCCAGCACCGCCTCGCGCTGTTCGGCGGCAAGCCGCAGATTTTCCTCCAGCAGGCGCTCACGCTCCAGCCGGGCGCTGTCTTCCTTGCGGCGCATCGTCTCTAGGTCGAGCGCCAGCTTCATCGTATAGGCACGCGCCGAGGCAAGTCGCCGATAATCCTCGATCACCATCTCATGATAGATCTTGTGATAGTCGAAGGCCGCCTTCCAGTCGCCGGCCATTTCGGCAATCCGGAAGCGCATGTCGAAATGACGCAGTTTCATGCGGGGCGTGGCCAGAGCGACTTCCATCGCCTCGATGGCTGCAAGCAGCGACACGGCTTCGCCGAAAGCGCCCTGCCCGGCCAGAAGATAGGCGTACCAGTAGGAAGTTTCCGCCAGCAGCACCTCGTCCTCTGCGACCCGGGAGGCGGTGATGGCGGCGATATAATGGGCGGCCGCCGCGGCATCTTCGCCGCGCGTCCATGCCAGGAGCCCGAGATAGCAATGGCACTCGGCAATCTCATAGGGCAGGTTTTCCGCCTGAGCCTCGGTCAGAATCGACCGCAACTGATCTTCCGTGCGGGCAAGAAGGGTGTTGTCGATCTCCCGCCCTGCCAGGCGATGCTCGCCGAGTGCGCGTGCCGCCATGCGGCTGGCAATCGAGCGGGCAATCAGCACGGAGCCTTTTGCCAGACCGCTCGTCTCCGCATAGCCCAGACTTTCGGCGGCGGCCTCGGTCGCGCGATCGAAGTCCTTCGTGTCAAACAATGCCACCGCATAGGCCGTGCGTGCCCGCCAGTTGGCGAGCGGATCCGTGCAGGACTTGGTGCGCTTCTGGCAATCGGTCAGAAGGGCGAAGCCGGTTTCCAGATCGCCGAGGGCCACCAGCAGGCCGCCATGGATCGACTGCAGGGAAATGATGGCAGCCTGGTCCTGGCAATAGCGGAGCCAAGTTTCGGCGCGAATGCATATTTTCAGGCCCTCAGCCAAGCTCTCCTTGTTGAAATGAATGAGCGCCAGCCGATGCGAGGCGCGCAAGGCTCCGGCAACATCACCTGCCTCGAGCGCGGCTTCATAGGTGGCCTCGCCAACCTCGAGCGCTTCGCCGGTGCGGCATTCCCAATCCAGACGCACGGCACTCTCGAGCAGCACCTGCCAGCGCGCCGTCAGGTTCTCATTCTGCCGTGACTTGGAAGACGCCTGTGGTGCCACCTCTGCCCCATTTTTTCCGAGCGTATCGTCCATCAGAACTTCTAAAAAATTCTCAAAGAGTTTCGCTTAACAAGCGACGAACATCGGCTCGCGCTTCCGCAAATCATTATTCGGGCACCGCTTACGCGAACATTCAGCGGTCTTTTTTGCAACAGACGATATGCGTCTTTTCCATACAGCAACTTCGCATATTCTTCCCTGTGCGAAAATTAGTCCTTTTGCGCAAGAATGCAGATGAAATATCCAAAAAACGTAGCAGAACCATGCCTTCTCGGCGTCGTTTACATTCTCTAAAATATATCACCTTATTTTTAAGCTATCGGAGCGACGTTCCAAGGGAGCGTTACCTGCGCCATGACGGCGGGCCGGGCACCCGAAATCTTGCATGAATTGACGTTGTTCCCGTGACGCAGGCCTCGCATCTCGGACGCGTTGGCGCCGTTCACGGAACAGGCGCGGGCGTCGGCATGCAAGTTTCCGCGGGCGGAGAGCTTCTGCAGGGTGCGATCGGGACAGCGGAATCCACATCTGAACGAGATGCGACAAGCGATCCCGGCGGCCAAGACATCTAGGATAAACCTCCCACACGATGGAGAGCGGTAATGAAGAGCATTCAGAATTTCGGGGTCGCAGTGCGTCTCGCCCTTGGCTTCAGCTTCCTGATCTTGCTGATGGCCGGCCTGAGCATCTATTCGACGGTCAAGGTCGCGGAGATCAACAGCAATCTCGAAACGATCAACGACGTCAATAGCGTCAAGCAGCGGTTCGCCATCAATTTTCGCGGCAGCGTGCACGACCGGGCGATTGCCATTCGCGACGTGACCCTGGTGACCTCCGCCGATGAACGCAAGGCGGCCGAGGCACTGATCGAAAAGCTCGCGGCTTCCTATGCCGAGAACGAAAAGCGCATGGCCGATATGGTCGCATCGCCGGCCGGCGCAACGGACCAGGAGAAGTCCATCCTGAAGGAGATCGCCGACATCCAGGCGAAAACCAATCCCCTGGTCGCCCAGATCATCGCGCTGCAGGAGAAGGGCGACGGCGAGGCTGCCCGCAAGATCCTGCTCGAACAGGCCCGGCCGGACTTCGTTGCCTGGCTCGGCGCCATCAACAAATTCATCGACTACCAGGAAGCACTGAACAAATCGATCGGCGGCGACGTCCGCAGCACGGCGAGCGGCTTCAAGCCGATCGTCCTGACCGCGCTGGGCATCGCGGCGCTCCTTTCCGTCCTGGCGGCGGTCATTACCGCACGCACGATCGTTGGTCCGCTGGCAAAACTGCAGCTTTCGCTGAAAGCGATGGCGGAGGGCAATCTCGATGGCGACCGTCGCCTCGAAGCGCGCGGCGACGAGATCGGCAAGCTTGCCCGCGCCGTGGCGGGATTGCGCGACGCCATTTCGGCAAAGGCGGAGCGGGAAGCCGATGCGGAAGCCAGGCGGGCCGTCGCTGAACGGCATCGGCTCGAACAGGATGCCGACGAACGCCGCACCCTTGCCGAGCAGACGGACCGGGCCGTTGGCCAGCTTGGCAGTGCATTGCAGGCGTTGGCCGATGGCGATCTCACGCAGCAGATCGGCACGCCGTTCATCCCATCCCTGGAAAAACTCAGGGCCGACTTCAATTCCGCCGTCGAAAAGCTCCGCGCCGCCATGCAGAAGGTGGCCGAGAACGCCAGCGCCATTGCGGCCGGCGCACAGGAGATCCGCTCTGCCTCGGACGATCTCGCCAAGCGGACCGAGCAGCAGGCCGCCTCCGTCGAGGAGACCGCCGCTGCCCTGGAAGAGATCACAACCACCGTCGCCGACTCCAGCAGCAGGGCTCAGGAGGCTGGCCAGCTCGTCCGCAAGACGAAGGACAATGCGGAGCGCTCGGGCAGCGTCGTCCGTGACGCGGTCGATGCCATGGGCAAGATCGAATCGTCGGCCACCGAGATCGGCAGCATCATCGGCGTCATCGACGAGATCGCCTTCCAGACCAACCTGCTGGCGCTGAACGCCGGTGTCGAGGCGGCCCGCGCCGGTGAAGCCGGCAAGGGCTTTGCCGTCGTTGCCCAGGAAGTGCGCGAATTGGCGCAGCGTTCCGCCAAGGCGGCAAAGGAAATCAAGGAGCTGATCAACGCGTCGAACGGCCATGTGAAAAACGGCGTCGCCCTGGTTGGCGAAACCGGAAAGGCCCTGCAGGAGATTGCGGTACAGGTGCAGCAGGTCGACGGCAATGTCGGCGCCATCGTCGGCGCCTCGCAGGAGCAGGCGACCGGGCTGAAAGAAATCAATACCGCCGTCAACAGGATGGACCAGGGCACGCAGCAGAACGCCGCCATGGTCGAAGAAGCCACAGCCGCCGCTCACAAACTCGCCAAGGAAGCCGATGCGCTGTTCCAGCTCCTGGGCCAGTTCAACATTGGCGGAGCGGTGACATCGAGGCGCATATCGCAGCCGGCCCCCGCGGCGCAGCATGCTCAGCCCGTGGCTTCGCCGGCTCGCCAGATGGTTGCCAGAGTGAGCAAGTCGTTCCAGGGGAATGCGACCCAGGGGAACGCAGCATTGGCCGGCAATTGGGAAGAGTTTTAAACCGCAGAGGGTTCTGCTGAAAAATAAAGTAGCGAAGGGCAGCGTTTGCTGCCCTTCGTGTTTTTATCTTACGCCCGAGCCGGGACCTTGGCCGGAAGCAGGGCGTTGACCACGACGGCAACGGCGATATTTGCCGCGAGCGCCAGCAGTCCGGTATAGACGGTGAAGGGTTCACCGCCGAGGCTGATCAGGTGCAGCGGCTTCCAGCCGGCGTCCCAGACCAGGTAGGTGCCGCCGCAGAAGCCGACGAACCAGCCGGCAAGCAGCCCGGGTGCACGGAACCAGTTGGTGTAGAGGCCGAAGACCAGGGCCGGGAGCGTCTGCAGGATCCAGATGCCGCCGAGCAGCTGCAGATCGAGGGCGAACTGCGTCGGCAGGAAGATGATGACGAGCAGCGCGCCGACCTTCACCACCAGCGACGTCACCTTCGCGACCTTGGCTTCGCCCGCATCGCTGACCTTGGGGTCGACATAGGCCTTCCAGAAATTGCGGGTGAAGAGATTGGCCGCGCCGATGCTCATCACCGCCGCCGGCACCAGTGCGCCGATCGCGATCGCCGCAAAGGCGAAGCCGGAGAACCAGCCCGAAAACAAGGTCTTGAACAGGGTCGGAACGACATCATTGGCGCTGTCGAGCTTCAGGTTTGCGGCATGGCCCATATAGCCGAGCAGCGCCAGAAGACCGAGCAGCAGCGTATAGGCGGGCAGCATGATCGCATTCTTGCGGATCGTCTTGCCGCTGTTGGAGGCAAAGATGCCGGTCAGCGTATGCGGATACATGAAGGCCGCGAGCGCCGAACCGAGAGCGAGCGTGGCATAGGCGACATACTGATTGCCGCCGAGCAGCAGGTTGCCGGAGCCCTTGGCCTGGAAGGCCGCATCGGCCGAGGCGAAGACATTGGCATAGCCGCCGAGCTTCGACGGGATGAGTGCGACGGCTGCGATCACCACGATATAGATCATGATGTCCTTGACGAAGGCGATCAGCGCCGGGGCGCGCAGGCCCGCCGAATAGGTGTAGAGCGCCAGCACGATGAAGGCGATCGCCAGCGGCAGTTCGCCATGCAGTCCGAGCGCCTTCAAGACCGCCGTCATGCCGACGAGCTGGAGGGCGATGTAAGGCATGGTGGCGATGACGCCTGTTGCCGCGACCGCGAGTTCGAGGCCGCGCGATCCATATTGGCCGTGGACGACGTCGGCGGCCGTCACATAACCGAAATCCTTGGCGCGTTTCCACAGGATCGGCATGACCATGAAGACGAAGGGATAAACGACGATCGTATAGGGTAGCGCGAAGAAGCCGTAGGCGCCGACGGTATAGACCAGCGCCGGGACGGCGATGACGGTATAGGCGGTGTAGAAATCGCCGCCGACGAGGAACCAGGTGATCCAGGTGCCGAAGTTGCGTCCGCCGAGGCCCCATTCATCGATATGGGCGAGCGTCTCGGGCTTGCGCCAGCGGCTGGCGACGAAGCCCATGACGGTGACGAGGGCGAAAAAGAAGATGAAGACGGCGAGCGCCGTGCCGTTGATGTCAGTCGTCATGGCGAACACTCCGATAGGCGATCCAGGTCAGCGTCGCGGTGATTGGCACCCAGAGAAGCTGATACCAGTAGAAGAAGGGAAAGCCGAAAAGCGACGGCTCGCGGAGATTGTAAAATGGCGGCCAGAGCAGACCTATGTACGGAATGATCAGCAGCCAGAGCGCTGCCTTGCTACGTGGTTTTTCCATGTCGGAGTACCTTTCAGGCGCCGCGGGGCGGTCGCCATGTTCCAGTTGTCGGCGTGGAAGGCAGGTCTGTCAGCCGGCGGCGGCAGCAGACCCCGTTCGGGTCGCTCGAGCTTTTCCGGCCAATCGGAAGCTGATGTAACGCATGTGAATTCCTCCCAACGGCTTGGCGCTTGGCAAGCCGCGAATGGAGTCCTAGGGCGTCGGTTTTATCCCCACAAGATGGGCACAGAGCCGAAATACCGGGCTCTACCCAGAAGTGGGTAGGCGCGAATTCGCGTCGATTTTCGAGGCGATGCCATGGTCGAGTGCATAGCGTATGAGGCCCGCGGTGGTGGCAATGCCAAGTTTCTTCTTGAGGTTCTTGCGATGGGTTTCCGCCGTGGCAGAGCTTATCCCGAGCACTTCGGCGATCTCGCGGTTGCTCCGGCCGGCAACGATCAGCCCGAGCGTGTCGCGTTCGCGCGGCGTCAAGGGGTCGCTCCCCTCCTCCACCCGTTCCCCCATCAGCGCGTCGAAGACGCCGGAGGAGAAATAGGTGCCGCCATCCGCGACCGTTTCGATCGCCGCGACGATCTCCTCGGTGGAGACGTCTTTCAGAACATAACCGGCGGCGCCGCGCATGACTGAAGAGGAGATATACTCGCGACTGTCATGCATGGAGAGCATCACCACGCGGGTCTGCGGAAGTTCGTTCCTGAACAGTTCGATCGCGTCGATGCCGCTGAGCTTCGGCATGTTGATGTCCATCAGCACCACCTGCGGCTGGAGCTGCCGGGCGATATCGAGCCCGGTCTGCGCGAGGCCGGCGGTGCCGGCGACCTCGATATGATCGAATGTTTCGAGCACGGCTTTCAGCCCGTCCAGCACCAGCGGATGGTTGTCGATCAGGAGCACCCTGATTTTCGGGCGTTCCGTCATGCGGCTTCCGCCTGCTTGCCGGCGGGCAGATTGGCCGATCTCGGCATCATTGCCGTCAGCGTCGTGCCGGCCTCGCTGCTGTTGATGAGCAGCAGGCCGCGGAAGTGCGCCATCCGCTCCTGCATGTTGCGCAGGCCGAGGCCCGAGCCGCCGGAGGCGCCATCCCTGGCGCCGTCGAAGCCGGTGCCGTTGTCGGAGATGGTCATGCGGGCGCGGCCGCCGTCGCTCCAGAGCTTGACCGAGAGCTTCGAGGCGCCCGAATGCCGCTCGACATTGTTGAAGGCCTCCTGAGCGACGCGATAAAGGGCGGTGCTGGCTTCCGCCTTCAGCGTGCCGGCGAAGCCCGAGGCGTCGATCTTCGTCTCGATCCCCGTCCGTTCGGCAAAGTGATGACAGAGCGCCTCCAGCGCAGCCGTCAGGCCGAGATCGTCGAGCACGCGCGGGCGCAGATCATGCGAGAGCAGCCGGATTTCCTTGATGGCGCCGTTCAGCGCCTCGACGCCGCGATCGATGGTCAGCGACGCCTCGTCGACATTGGTCCGGACCTTGCGGCCGGCGAGATCCATCGCATAACGTACGCCGAGAAGGGTCTGGGAGATGCCGTCATGCAGCTCGCGCGCCAGCCGTGTACGCTCTTCTTCCTGGGTGTCGATCACCCGCTGCGTCAGCTCCTTGAGTCGGCTGTCGGCCATGCGGCGCTCGTGGAAGGTCAGCAGCATGCAGGTGGTGAAAACAACGAGCACCGACGGCACGGCGATCAGCGCGACGATCACGAAGGTTCGCTTGATATTGGCGCGCATCACCTTGTTGGCGGCGGCACTCTGGGCGAAGACGTCGTCCAGGTAGACGCCGGTGCCGACGACCCAGTGCCATTTGTCGAGGCTGACGACGAAGGAGAGCTTGTCGGCGATCTGTCCGGTCGAAGGTTTCTGCCATTTGTACTGGTGAAGGCCGCCGCCCGCCTTTGCCGTGGCGATCAGCTCGGCAATCACCTTGTCGCCATCGGGATCGGTCAGGTCGAGCCAATTTTGCCCATGCCGAAAGCTCTGGCGCGGATGGACGATATTGTTGCCGTCATAATCATAGACGAAGAAATAGCCATCCTTGCCGTAGTCGAGCGAAGTCAGGATTGCCGCCACCTGCTGCTTGGCGGCTTCGTCGTCGGCCCCGGCCTTCTCGTAGATCGTCTGGATGGCGGAGAGGGCAAGATTGGTCAGATTGAGGATCTCGGCTTCCTTGGTCTTCAGCATGTTCTGCTCGAACGTATCGATGCTGTTCTTGGCGAGGTTTGCCGATTGCCAGGTGATGAAGGCGGTGATCGCAAGGATTGAGATGACGAGCGGGACGATCGCCAATGCGATGATCTGGTGTCGTAACGTCAAGGATCGTTCCTCCCGAAATTTGCGCCCGGAATTATGCCCTTTGCCGAAGGCGAGTCCAGCGGCTTGTCCGGAGCTATTCGAGCGGCACGAACAGGCCGAGCTTGACGTCGCGCAGCACGACATTGGTGTGCATGCGGCGGATCTGCGGATTGTCAGCCATGATCAGGGCGGCGATGTCGTCATAATGCTCGACGTCGCGGGCGGTGACGATCGCGATCAGGTCGACTGCGCCGGTGACGTAATAGACCTGCTGGATATGATCCTGCTTCTCGGCCCAGACGCGGAACTTCGCCAACGCGTCGTAATTGTCCCGCTCGATTTCCATGCCGACGATGAACACCATCGATGTTCCTGTCGCCTTCCGATCGACGATGGCGACCTCGGCCTTGATGATCCCCTCTTCGCGCAGCCGTTTCAATCGCCGCTGCACGGCCGAGACCGACAGCCCGATCCGTTCGGCAATCGTTTCGGCCTTCAGCTGGCAGTCGCGCTGAACGATATCGAGAATGTCACGGTCAAAACGATCCAGCTGTTCCATTGTCCAGTCCAATTCCATTATGGCATTTCATAGTTTCTGCCGCATTCGATGCGTGAGGAAGATTATTTTGCACAAAATATGCAAAAGAGGTGATAATTGCGCGAAAAAGCCGCGTTATTTTATCATTATCCTTTGCAAACTCAGTTCAGCCGGACCCATGCATGTCGGATCAGCCCTTTCCTGCTCTTCGCGTCGAAGATCTCCATAAAAGCTTCGGCTCGCAACAGGTTCTCAAGGGTATCTCGACCGAGGCCCACAAGTCCGACGTGATTTCGATCATCGGCTCGTCGGGCTCCGGCAAGAGCACCTTCCTTCGATGCATCAATTTCCTGGAAGCGCCGGATCGCGGCCGCATCGCCGTCAACGGCGAGGACGTCGCGCTGAAAGTCGGCCGCGGCGGGCGGCTGCAGCCGCAGAGCTGGCGGCAGATCGAGAGGCTGCGGACCGGGCTCGGCATGGTCTTTCAGAGCTTCAATCTCTGGGCTCATCGCACCGTGCTGGAAAATGTCATCGAGGCGCCGGTGCATGTCATGGGCATGTCAAAGCGCGAGGCGATCGAAAAGGCGGAAGCCCTGCTCCACAAGGTCGGGCTGTTCGACAAGCGCGACGCCTATCCCGCTTTCCTGTCCGGCGGTCAGCAGCAGCGCGCAGCGATTGCGCGGGCGCTCTGCGTCGATCCCGCCGTCATGCTGTTCGACGAGCCGACATCGGCGCTCGATCCGGAGCTGGTCGGCGAGGTGTTGAAGGTCATCCGCGATCTCGCCGAGGAAGGCCGGACCATGCTGATCGTCACGCATGAAATGCGCTTCGCCCGGGATGTCTCGAGCCGCGTCCTCTTCCTGCATCAGGGACGGATCGAGGAGGAAGGGCCGCCTGAACAGGTTTTCGGGGCGCCGGCCAGCGCCCGTTGCCGGGAATTCACCCGCCTCAGCGCCCATTGATCCACACCAGCCATCATCGACAACACACGAACCAGGAGAATCCTGCGAATGAAACTGCTCCCCACGCTTTTTGCCGGCGCGGCACTTGCGCTTTCCGCGATCGCCGCGCAGGCTGAAGTCCGCTTCGGCGTCATGAACGAATCCTATCCGCCCTTCTTCGCCAAGGACGCCTCGGGTCAGTGGCACGGATGGGAAATCGACCTGATGAACGCCGTCTGCGCGGAGATGAAGGAGAAGTGCGCGATCGTCGACATTTCCTGGGATGGTCTCATTCCGGCTCTTGAGAGCAAGAAGTTCGATGTGATCTGGTCGTCGATGTCGAATACGGCGGAACGCTCGAAGGTGATCGACTTCACCGACAAGTACTACAACACGCCGAGCACTTTGATCGGTCCCAAGGACCAGAAGGCGGGCGCCACGGCCGACGACGTGAAGGGCAAGACGATCGGCATTCAGGTGTCGACGATTCAGTCTGAATATTACAAGAAATACTTCGCCGAGGCTGCCGACGAAAAGACCTATCAGACGCTCGACGAGGCGTTCCAGGATCTCGCCTCCGGCCGTATCGACTACGTCTTCGGCGATTCGCTGGCGCTCGACGCTTTCCTGAAAAGCGACGGCGGCAAGGATTGCTGCGCCAAGATGGGAGATGTCGCCGACGACAAGGAAATTCTCGGAGCCGGCGTTTCGGGCGGTTTGCGCAAGGAAGATACGGAGCTGAAAGCCAAGCTGAATGCGGCGATCGCTGCGGTTCGCGCCAACGGCCAGTATGACGCCATCACCAAGAAATACTTCGACTTCGACATCTACGGCGCGAAGTAAGCAGTCTCGGCGATGGCGACCGCGCAACAAGGCATTCTGGACCTGCTGTCTCCCTATCCTCCGGGATGGGGCGGCGTTCTCTTGACAGGTGCAGTCTCCACGGTTGCCATTTCGGCTTGCGCCTTCGCCATCGGCCTGCTGCTCGGCACCGGCGGCGCGCTCGGAAAGCTTTCCGGCAATCGCCTGCTCCGCCTGCTGCTCGATCTCTACACCACTGTCATCCGCGCGGTTCCCGAGCTGATCCTGATCGTCGGGCTCTATTATGCGGGCACCGACGGCCTCAACCGGCTGCTGGCGGCATTGGAGCTGCCGCCGGTCAATGTGAACGGCTTCGTCGCCGCCGTCGCCGTGCTCGGCTTCGTGCAGGGCGCCTATATGACGGAGGTGCTGCGCGGCGCAATCCTCGCCATTCCCGCCGGCCAGATCGAAGCCGCCAAGGCCTTCGGCATGCGACCGATGCTGCGGTTCCGCCGCGTCCTGCTGCCGGCGCTTTTGCCGAACGCGCTGCCGGGTCTTGCCAATCTGTGGATGTCGATCACCAAGGACAGCGCGCTGGTCGCGGTCGTCGGCTACCAGGAACTGGCGCTCGCCACCCGCCTCGCCGGGGCGAGCACCAAACACTACTTCGTGTTTTTCCTCGCGTCCGCCCTTCTCTATCTCGCCATCACGCTCGTTTCCAACCTCGCTTTCAAGCTGATCGAGGGGCGGGTGCGGCGGGGACAGCCGCGCCTTGCCTGAAGAAAGCCGCGCCCCATGAGTTTCACCTGGATCTCGTCCTACTGGCCGCTGCTTCTGACCGGCGCCTGGCAGACGGTGTCGCTGCTGGTCATCTCGGTGACGTTCGGCTTCATCATCGCCATCGGTCTCGCCTTCGCGCAGGTCAGCGGCGGCAGGCTGACGCGGCTGCTTGCCCGCGGCTACTGCACCTTCTTTCGCGGCACACCGCTGCTGATCCAGCTGTGGCTTCTCTATTACGGTGTCGGCTCGCTGCTGCCGATGGTTCCCGGCATCCGCCAGAGCCTGTTCTGGCCGATCCTGCGCGAAGGCTTCTTCTTCGCCGCCGTCAGCTTCACGCTGAACTATGCGGCCTATGAGGCAGAGGTTTTGCGCGGCGCCCTGCTTGCCGTTCCCAAGGGCGAGCTCGAAGCCGGCCGGGCCTTCGGCCTGTCGCCCTGGAAGCTGACCCGCCGTATCTGGCTGCCGCGCGCCATCCGCATCGCCCTGCCGACGATTGCCGGTGAGATCGTCATGCAGCTGAAGGCGACGCCGCTCGCCTTCACGGTGACGGTGATGGATCTCTATGCCGTGGCCAACAAGGTTCGCCAGGACACGCTGCTGGTCTATGAGCCGCTGCTTGTCGTCACCCTTTTCTATCTCGCCCTGACCGCCGTCATCGCCCGCGTCTTTCGAGGTCTCGAAGCGCAAGTGCCGGTCCGGCGTTAGGCGGACGGACGTTTCTCACTTTGTCTTTAAAAGCCCGCCGCCGGTAACGGCGCGACAGCCTGAATGGAGATCTCTTCATGAGCACCACACGAATTCTCGATGGCGGTATGAGCCGCGAATTGCTGCGGCTCGGCGCCGAATTGAAGCAGCCGGAATGGTCGGCGCTGGCGCTGATCAATTCGCCGGATATCGTCCGCGAGGTGCATAAGGAGTTCATCGATGCCGGCTCTGAGATCATCACGACGAACAGCTATGCGCTGGTGCCCTTCCATATCGGCGAAGACCGATTCCAGACGGAGGGGGCGGCGCTGATCCGTCTTGCCGGTCGCTTAGCACGCGAGGCGGCCGATTCCGTCACCGGTCGCAAGGTGCTGGTCGCCGGTTCGCTGCCGCCGATCTTCGGCTCCTACGAGCCGCAGAATTTTCGGCCTGAACGGGTGCAGAATTATCTCAAGGTGCTGGTCGAAAACCTCGACCCCTTCGTCGACATATGGCTCGGCGAGACCCTGAGCCTGATCGCCGAGGGCGAGGCCGTCCGCAAGGCGGTGGCGGCATCGGGCAAGCCGTTCTGGATCTCGTTCACATTGGCGGATGACGAGGCGGACATCGAAAGCGGTGAGCCGAAGCTCCGCTCCCGTGAAAGCGTCGAGGAGGCGGCCTCCTGGGCGGTTTCGTCAGGTGCCGAAGCCTTCCTGTTCAATTGCAGCAAGCCTGAAGTCATGCGAGGCGCCGTCGAGACGGCGGCGCGCGTGTTCCGCAAGGCGGAGGCTCGGATCGAAATCGGCGTCTATGCCAACGCCTTCGAAGGGGAACAGGGCGCATCGGCCGCCAATGAAGGCCTGCACGACACCCGCGACGATCTGAACGACGACGCCTATTCGCGTTTTGCCTGCTCCTGGGCCGAGGCCGGCGCGACGATCATCGGCGGCTGCTGCGGCATCGGTGCCGCTCATATCCATCGTCTCGGCAAGGTGCTTTTGCGCTGAAACGTCAGGCGGCGGCGGTCAGTATGACGTCGCCGCCGCGTGCCGATCGGGATGATGCGCACCGATATTTTCCAGTTCCGGAACTTATGTTTTTCCTGGTGAGGGCCGGTCGATAAATAACTTGATTTATTTCATCACCTTTAATAACTCGACCTCGTATTTAACTGATGGAAGGTCATCATGAATTTTAGATCCGCAACCGGCTGGCTGGCTGCCTCGTTTGTTTCAATTTCCGCAGTTTTCTTCGCCCCCTCTGCCATGGCGGAGCAGAAGACGATCACTGATGTGATCGGCCGTGAAGTGAAGGTCGATCTTCCGGCCAAGCGCGTCGTTCTCGGCTTCTATTTCGAGGACTACATGGCCGTCGGCGGCGAGAAAGCCTATGACTCCGTCGTCGGGATTTCCCGCGAGGCATGGGAGGGCTGGGTTCCCGCCAACTGGAAGATGCACCTTGCCCACCGCCCTTCGCTCGGTGATATCGCCGATGTCGGCGAAGTGGAAGCGCAGACCTTTTCCATCGAGAAAGTGCTGAGCCTCAATCCCGACCTGGTCATCCTTGCCGACTGGCAGTACCAGGCACTCGGTCAGGACGCCCATCGCTTGGAACAGCAAGGCATTCCTGTTGTCGTGGTCGACTATAACGCCCAGACGATCGAGCGCCATGTCGCCTCGACCGTGCTGTTCGGTAAACTGACCGGCCAGGATGTCCGCGGCAAGGAGATCGCCGATTTCTACGCCGGCGCGCTGAAGGACATCGCGGCCCGTGTCGCCGCATCGGGCAAGCCGAAGCCGAAGGTCTATGTCGAATTCGGCAATAAGGGGCCGGCGGAATATTCCTTCACCTATGGCAAGAACATGTGGGGCGCCATGTCCACCGCAGCCGGCGGGGACAACATCGCCGCGCCCTTCGTCGAATGGTGGGGGCCGATCAATCCGGAGCAGGTCCTGGCGTCCAAACCCGATGCGATCTTCATTTCCGGCCGCGAGAACAACAAGAGCGAGACCGCCCTGCCGATGGGACAGGGCGTGAAGGCCGACGAGGCTCGCGCCAAGCTCAAGGCTTTCGAAACCCGGCAGGGCTGGAGCGAATTGCCCGCCGTCAAGGACGGCCGGCTCTTCGGCGTTTATCAGGGCGCCTCCCGCACGCTCTCGGATTTTGCGATGGTGCAGTATATCGCCAAGCAGCTCTATCCGGAGCAGTTCAAAGACGTCGACCCGGTTGCCGACTATCTCGGCTATTACAAGAAGTATCTGCCGGTGGCTCCGGAAGGCACCTTCGCCATCGCCGTCAAGGGTTGATCCTGGCCGGCCAATCTCTGCGAGCGCCATGTCCGATGGCGCTCGTTTCCAATCGAGAGTTTTCCCATGACAGTGACCGCCCGCAATGCCGAAGCGATCGGCGCGCACCGGCTGCGCGAGCGCAGGCGCTGGCGCAGCCTGCTGATTTTCGTATTGCTGATGGCGGTATGCCTCGTTCTCGATATCGCCACGGGCCCGTCGCTGCTGTCGCCGGCAGAAGTGGTGCGCTCGCTCACGGGACTTGGCGAGCGGGCGGCGATGACGGACGCCATCGTTCGCGGCCTGCGTCTGCCCATGGCGCTGATGGCGCTTGCCGTCGGCGCGGCACTCGGGGCCGGAGGCGCGCAGATGCAGACGCTTCTCAACAATCCGATGGCAAGCCCCTATACGCTCGGCATGGCGGCTGCGGCGGGGTTCGGGGCGGCACTTGTTCTGGCGCTCGGCGGTTTCGGCCTCGATACGATGATCGCCGTGCCGCTCGGCGCTTTCGTCTTCTCCATGCTGGCGGCGCTCTTCCTCTTCACGCTCGCTTCGATGCGCCGCATGACGGCGGAAACCATTATTCTCGGCGGGATCGCCCTTCTCTTCCTGTTCCAGTCGCTTCTGTCGCTCATCCAGTTCCTGTCCTCGCCGGAGCTGTCGCAGCAGATATTGTTCTGGCTGTTCGGCAGCCTGACGAAAGCGACCTGGCCGACGCTTGGCCTGACCGCGGCCGTCACCTTCGTCTGCTGCGCCATGCTGATGGCGGATTCCTGGAAGCTGGCGGCCTTGCGCATGGGCGAGATGCGGGCCGCCAGCCTCGGCGTCAATGTCCGGCTCTTGCGCATGAAGGTCCTCGTCATCGTTGCGATCATGACGGCGACCGCCACGAGCTTCGTCGGCGTGATCGGTTTCATCGGTCTCGTCGCCCCGCATATCGCCCGCATGACGGTCGGCGAGGACCAGCGCTTCTTTCTGCCGATGTCTGTGGTCAGCGGCGCGCTGATGCTGTCGGCAGCCTCCGTCGTGTCGAAGTCGATCATTCCAGGTGCGCTGTTTCCGGTCGGTATCGTTACCGCCATCGTCGGCGTGCCGTTCCTGCTGTGGCTGATCTTTGCGCCGAAGAGGTCCGGCGCATGATCCGCCTCGAAAACATCGCCATCGAGCGCAGCGGTCAAAGAATTGTCTCCGGTATCGACACCAGCCTGGAGGCCGGCAAGATCCACGCCGTCATCGGCCCCAACGGCACGGGCAAGACCACGCTTCTGCGGGGGCTCTTCGGCGACCTGCCGCTCGCCGAGGGCAGGTTGACGCTTGGGCGCGACAGCCTTTCTGCCGGACGCACAAGCGCGCGGGTGCTGAAGTCGTGGCGTGAGGGCTTCGCCTATATGCCCCAGGACACGGCCGCCGATATCGCGCTCACCGTTCTCGAAGTCGTGGTGCTCGGGCGGCTTGGCCGGCTGTCGCTGCACATCGACGACGAAACGCTCGACATGGCGATGACGCGGCTTTCGCAGGCGGGAATCGCCCATCTCGCCGGGCGCGACATCGCGTCGCTCAGCGGCGGGCAAAGGCAGATGGCGCTGTTTGCGCAGGTGTTGATGCGCGCCCCGAAGGTCATGCTGCTGGACGAGCCCGTCAGCGCCCTGGATCTGAAGCACCAGATCGCGCTGCTCGACCTGGTGCGCCGGGAAACCCGCGCCAATGGCTGGATCACGGTGGTCGTGCTGCACGATCTCAATCTGGCCTGCCAATATGCCGACAACCTGCTGGTGATCGCGGATGGCGCGATGAAGGCGAGCGGTCATCCGCAATCGATCGTCACGCCGTCGCTGATCGCGCAGACCTATGGCGTGGATGTCGAAGTTTTGCGTGACCGCCGCGGCCAGCCCGTGATTCAGCCGCTGGTCGTCGAGAGTGTGTGAGGACCGCCCGCGCCGCGGCCGCGTTCATTCCGCTTTCGGCGCTGTCTTCTGAAGCTCGAGCAGAAGCTCGATCAGCTTTGGCGCCATCACCCGGATCTCCGACAGGTGGACGGCGCTCAGCCTCGTCAGAAGTTCGTCGGCCTTCTCGGTCAGGAGCAGCGTCTGACGGCGCCTGTCGGCCGGATCGGCATGGCGTTCGACCAGCCCGGCATCCGACAGCCGTCCGACGAGTTCGGTCGCCGTATGCGGCGCGATGATCAGCCGCTCGGCCAGCATGCCGATGGTCATCGCTTCGCCGCCGCGTTGCCCCTTGATCGCCAGCAGCGCCTGATGCTGCTGCACGGGCAGTCCTTCCGACTGGGCGGCTGAGGCGCTGAAGTCCATGAACTGGCGAAGCGCGAACCTGAGGTCGGCGAGCGCCTCGTAATCCTCCTGTCTCAGCGGCGGCGGGGGTTTCTTCACACTCATTCTCCTCTGCCGCTTGGTTCGCAGGAGGCGATCCTTGCGCGCATTATTGCCGATCTCGAATAGATGGGCAGCCGCAAGCCGGTCAAGTCAGGCACCTGCCGAGACATTTTCGCCTTCCAACATTCGTCGATTGATTTATATCGTACTACGATATAATGACCTCGCTCAAACCGACCCGTTTCCGCGTAGCAGAGGCTTCCATGGCGCAGCATCAACCAAGCAACCGGCCGCATGATTTCACCGGCGGTCTTTCCCGGCGCGAGGCCGGCGATTTTACCACCGACAGGCGGGTTCTCCTGCTGGTCGGAATGGCCGTCATTGTCGGCACCTCAGGCGCCTTTGCGGCCTGGTGTCTCGTCAGCCTGATCGCGCTTGTGACCAATATCGTCTGGTTCGGAGAGATCGGCATCGAGCCCGCCTCTCTGGCTACCGTGCCGCGTTCGCTGTGGGTGGTGCTGGTGCCGCCGCTCGGCGGGCTCGCCATCGGACTGATGGCCCGTTTCGGGTCGGAAAAAATCCGCGGCCACGGCATTCCCGAGGCGATCGAAGCCATCCTGATCGGCGGCAGCCGGATGTCGCCGAAGGTCGCGGTCCTGAAGCCGCTGTCCTCGGCAATCTCGATCGGAACGGGCGGGCCCTTCGGCGCCGAAGGGCCGATCATCATGACCGGCGGGGCGATCGGTTCGCTGTTCGCGCAATTCTTTCACATGAGTGCCGCCGAGCGGAAGACGCTGCTCGTTGCCGGTGCGGCCGCAGGCATGACGGCGATCTTCGGCTCGCCGATCGCCGCGGTCATGCTGGCGGTCGAACTGCTGCTGTTCGAATGGAAACCGCGCAGCTTCATCCCCGTTGCGGTTGCCGCCTGCGTGTCGATCTGCTGGCGTCCGCTGCTCTTCGGCACAGGTCCCCTGTTCCCGACCCATTTCCAGGTGACCTTGCCCTGGTGGGGAATCTTCGCCTGCGCGGCGATGGGCATCATATCGGGACTGCAGTCGGGATTGCTGACGACGTTGCTCTACCGGATCGAGGATCTGTTCGAGGCTTTGCCGATCCATTGGATGTGGTGGCCGATGCTCGGCGGTCTCGTCATCGGCCTCGGCGGCCTGATCGAACCCAGGGCGATGGGCGTCGGCTACGACATCATCGACGGCCTGCTCAACAACCGGCTGCTCGCGCCGGCAGTACTGTCGATCCTGCTGGTGAAAACCATCATCTGGCTGTTTGCCCTCTCGTCTGGCACTTCGGGCGGCGTGCTTGCGCCGCTTCTGATCTTCGGCGGCGCGCTCGGGTGGCTGGTCGGGATGATCATGCCGGGCAACGATCCGGGCTTCTGGGCGCTGCTCGGAATGGCGGCGATGATGGGCGGAACCATGCGCGCGCCGCTGACGGGGACCTTCTTCGCGATGGAGATCACCGGCGACGTCAGCACGCTCGTTCCCCTGCTCGCCGCAACGGTGGTGGCCTATGCCGTCACGGTGCTGCTGCTGCGCCGCTCGATCCTCACCGAAAAAATTGCGCGCCGCGGACAGCACATCACCCGCGAATATGGCGTCGATCCGTTCGAACTTTCCCGAGCAAGGGAGATCATGATCAGCGATGTCGATACGCTTCCCGTTACCATGACGGTCGGCGAGGCCTGCGATTTCTTCGCCTCGCAAGAGAAGACGCACCGGATTTATCCGGTGGTCGATGCTACGGGCAAACTGGCCGGCATCGTCTCGCGGGCCGATGCCCTTCTTTGGCAGGGCAAGCCCGACCTCGCCGCCCAGACGCTGGGTGAAACCGTCACGGATGATTCCGTTCCCGTCGGGCATCCTGACGATACGGTCGCCTTCATCGCCGACCTGATGCTGTCGACGGACAGTGGCCGTATCCCGATCGTCGATCCGGCAACGGGAAAACTGTGCGGCCTGATCGCCCGCAAGGATCTGCTGCGGCTGCGCAGTTCCTTGCGGTCCGCGGAACTGGACCGCCGGCCCTATCTAACCGCAGGAGCGAGAAGCAAGCCGAAATAGCCGCGCCGCTTGCCAGGTTTGCAGTTTCGGCTTATATAGTCAGCATGGTCATTCTAGTCAGGAGTTGAGCATGCAGCCCTCGCGACAAGGCGATGAAAGCTGGACCGTTGCCAGCGCAAAGGCGAAGCTTTCCGAGGTTATCGAACGCGCCCAATCCGCGCCGCAGACGATTACCCGAAACGGCAAGCCGAGCGTCGTCGTCGTCTCCGCCGAGGAATGGCAGCGCAAGACTGCGCGCAAGGGAACGCTTGCCGAATTCCTGATGAGTTCGCCGCTGCGTGGCGCCGATCTGGATCTCGAGCGTCAACGCGACGAACCGCGTGATCCCGAGCTGTGAGGCTTCTGCTGGACACCAACGTCCTGTCCGAGGTGACGAGGCCGAACCCCGATATGCGCGTCCTGGCGTGGCTGGATCAGCTGGACGAGGATCGCTCCTTCGTCAGCATCATCTCGATCGCGGAGATCCGGCGTGGTATCGCCCTGATGGACAACGGACGAAAACGCGACGCGCTGGCCGAATGGCTTGCCCGGGACCTGCCGCAACGCTTCGAGCGCCGCATTATCCCGGTGGACGAGCCGGTTGCCTTGGCCTGGGGTGACCTTATGGGCCGCGCGAAGCGGAGCGGCCGCGGCCTGTCGTCGATGGACGGACTGATCGCTGCAACCGCAGTTGCTCACGATCTCACTCTCGCCACGCGCAACACCAGAGATTTCGAGGGGTTCGGGATCGAACTCATCGATCCCTGGATCGTATAGCCCTTGCGAAGGCGGCGGCAAGCAGCCTTCAATGCAGCCCGAACAGGTTCAGCAGCTCCTCGCGGTGCCGGACAAATTCCGGTGCGCTGCGGTCGCGCGGGCGCGGCAGATCGATGTCGATCAGGCGAGGTTCGCCCCCCTTCTCCCGCGGCAGGATAAGGATCCGGTCGGCGAGATAGATCGCCTCCTCGAGATCATGGGTGACGAGAATGGTCGTCACGTCCTCGTCGCGCCAGATCCGGGCGAGTTCCTGCTGCATGCCGATCTTGGTCATCGCATCGAGCGCGCCGAGCGGTTCGTCGAGCAGCAGGATCTCAGGCTGGACGGCAAGCGCCCGGGCGATACCGACGCGCTGTGCCATGCCGCCGGACAGTTGCCGGGGATAGGCCGCCTCGAATTGCTGCAGGCCGACGAGCTTGACGTAGTGACGCGCCCGCGCCCTCGCCTGCTCGCGACTGAGACCTCTTGTTCCCAGCCCGAAGGCGACATTGCCGAGGACGTCAAGCCAGGGAAGAAGGCGCGGCTCCTGGAAGATGACGGCGCGTTCCGCGCCGACGCCGCGGATTGCCTTGCCGTCGACGAGCACCTCACCGGTATCGGACTCTTCGAGACCGGCCAGAACCCGGAGCAAGGTCGTCTTGCCCGAACCGCTGGCGCCGACGATGGCGAGGCTTTCGCCGGAGCGGATGTGGAGGTTGATATCTTTCAAAACCTGCAGATGGCTGCCGTTCAGCTTGTAGGATTTGGAGAGGTGACGGATCGTCACCTCTCCGCGGCGAATGTCCTGGGCGAGGCTCATCATGGATCCTCAATTGCTGGCCGGCTTGGCGTCGGCGGTGAAGATAATGTCCTTGGCCGCCAACTGGCCCTGCTTCAGCTTGCCTTCGCGAACCAGGACGTCGATCCAGAACTGGATGTCGCGTTCAACAGGCAGACCGCCGGCGCGCACGCCGTAGCCGCGGAAATACTGCGCGATGTCAGGGTTCTCGCCACGCTCGGTCAGGGCCTTGGCCAGGATCTTCTTGGTTTCCTCGGGATGTTCGCGGGCATAGTCGAGGGCGCGGGCCGACTGCTCGACGAAGATCTTCGCTGCCTCGGGATGCTGCTGAATGAAATCGCGGCGCAGGACCACGAAGCCGCCGGCAATGTCGCCGAGCACGTCGGTATCGTCGAAGACCGCACGCAGGCCGCCGTTCTTGAGCGCCGCGCCCTCGAAGGTCGTCTGCCAATAGCCGAAGGCGGCAATATCGACCTGCTTGGAGCGCAGCACCTGCTCGAGTTGCGGCCCGGGAACGACGACCTGGTTGGCGGAATCGCTCGGCAGGCCGACCGAATGCAGGGCTTCGCGGATGGTGTAATCGAGATGGGCGCCGAGCGTGTTGACCGCGATGCTCTTGCCGGCAATGTCCTTGATGCTTTTGATCGGGCTGTCTTCCAGCACGTAGAAGGTCGACTGCACCTCGTCATTGATGCCGTTCGACGGATAGGCGGCGACGAAATCATTGCCGCCGATGATCGAATTCAGCACGGCGGAGGTGGCGGCGCTGCCGATCTCCACGTCCCCGGATGCAAGAGCGATGAGCGAGGCCGGGCCGCCCTGGGCATAGCCGACATTCTCAAACGTGATGCCGGTGTCTTTGAAATAGCCGAGCGCGTCGGCAAGTTCATGGGCGGCAAGGCCGCCCTGGCTCGCGAGGTAGCGCAGCGTCACTGCGTCGGCGGCAGCGGCCGGCGTGGCAAGACCGAGAGCGATCACGGCCGGCAGGAGAAGGTTGCGGGGATGGAACGTCATGGAAAGTCCTTTCGGAAAAGAAAAATCGGAGGAAGAAATCAGGCGTTCGGCTGCGACCAGCGGCAGAGGCGGCGCTGCAGGAGGACGAGCAAGGCATTGGCGGCAAGGCCGAGGAAGGCGAGCAGGAGGATCGCCGCAAACATCAGCGGGATCTGGAAATTGTACTGGGCGTTCATCACCTGGAAGCCGATGCCCTTATTGGCGCCGATCATCTCGGCGGCGATCAGTAGCAAAAGCGCCGTCGTCGCCGAGAGGCGCAGCCCGACGAAGATCGCAGGCACCGAGGCCGGCAGGATGACGCGGCGGAAGATGGTCAGCGGTCCGGCGCCATAGGTCCGCGCCATCTCGATAAGCTTCCTGTCCACCTCCTTGACGCCGCCGATCGTGGCGAGCAGCACCGGAAACAGCGTCGCCCAGAAGATCACGAAGATCTTCGACGTTTCGCCGAGGCCGAGCAGCAGGATGAAGACCGGATAGAGCGCCAGCGCCGAGGTCTGGCGGAAGAGCTGCAGGATCGGATCGAGCGCCTGCTCGACGGCCCGAAACTGGCCCATGAACAGGCCGAGCGGAATGCCGACCACGACGGCAAAGGCGAAGGCGGTGCCGGACCGCTGCAGGCTGACGGCGATATCATCGAGCAGCGCGCCATTGGCGAGGTTGGTCCAGAGAGCCGACAGGATCACGTTCAAAGGCGGGAAGATGGCCGGATTGATCCAGCCCCTGGTGCTCGACAGCTGCCAGAGCAGGAGGAAGGCGATGAGCAGACCGTAGCGCGGCAGAAGCGATGCCAGCACACCGCGCACATGCGACGCCAAAGTGGGCCTATTGCTTTCGCCGCTCTTCAGGCGGCCGAGGCTTCTCGGGAGGGTTTGGTTGATTTCATAGGCCATGGGTCGCTCCTCACTCTGCTGCCTGGAGAGCTGCACGTCCGGCAGCCCGTCGGTTGCTCGGGAAGGGCAGACCGAGATTTTCCCGGAGCGTCCTGCCTTCATAGGCCGTGCGGAACAGGCCGCGGCGCTGCAATTCCGGGATGACCAGATCGACGAAATCGTCGAGCGCCGTCGGCAGCCAGGGCGGCAGAATGTTGAAGCCGTCGGCGGCTTCGTTGTCGAACCATTGCTGGAGCGTGTCGGCGATCTGTTCGGCCGTGCCGACGATGGTGTAGTGACCGCGGGCGGATGCGATCCACTGATAGAGCTGGCGAATGGTGAAATTGTTTTCGTCGGCGATCTGGCGGATGAGCGCCTGGCGGCTCTTCATGCCTTCGGTCGGCGGCGCCGGCGGCAGCGGCCCGTCGAGGTCGTAGCCGTGCAGGTCGAGCGTGCCGCCGGTCAGGCCATTGAGGAGGCCGATCCCATCCTCTTCGACGATGAGTGACGTCAGACGGTCGTACTTCTCCCGCGCCTCCGCTTCGGTTCTGCCGACGAAGGCGGAAACGCCCGGCATGACCAGGATGTGATCGGGATTGCGGCCGAGCCCACGGGCGCGCGCCTTGATATCCCGATAGAATTCCTGGGCAGTTTCGATGTGCTGATGGGCGGTGAAGATCACCTCGGCCGTTGCCGCGGCAAGCCCGCGCCCGTCGTCGGACTGGCCGGCCTGCACGATGACCGGATGGCCCTGCGGCGAGCGCGACACGTTGAGCGGGCCGCGCACGCTGAAATGTTCGCCGCGATGGTCGGTGTCGTGCAGCTTCGCCGGGTCGAAGAACACGCCGGTCTCCTTGTCGCGGATGAAGGCGTCGTCCTCGAAGCTTTCCCAGAGTTTGCGGACGACGTCGACATGCTCGGCGGCGCGGCGATAGCGCTCGGCATGCGGAAGCTGGGTATCGCGGTTGAAATTCTGCGCCGTCGGGTCGCCTGTCGTGGTGACGACGTTCCAGCCGGCGCGGCCGTCCGAGATCAGGTCGAGCGAAGCGAATTTCCGGGCGGTGGTATAAGGCTCCTCGTAGGTGGTCGAAGACGTCGCGATGAAGCCGAGATGGGTGGTCAGGGGTGCGAGCGCGGAGAACAATGTGACGGGCTCGAAGCCGGCAACGCGGGCATTGCCGCCTTCACGCGCGCCACCGAAACCGACAGCCAGGTTGTCGGCAAGGAAATAGGCGTCGAAGAGGCCGCGCTCGGCTGTCAGTGCGAGTTGTTTATGAAACTCGAAACTGGTGGCGCCGTCGACCGGCTGGTCGGGGTGCCGCCAGGATGCAACATGCTGTCCGCCACCCGGAAGAAATGCCCCAAGCCTGATTTTCCGTGTCATTTCGCGTCCTTTCGGTTTGCCGCCAATGGCCCGGTCTGCTCAAGGCCGAGGTCAGTTTGGCTCTCAGGACGCTAGCCTACGTTCTCTATAAATTTTATAGAGAAACTTCATTTCGTAATTTCGGGGGAGGAGTGAATAGTTTTGCGGGATCGGGGTGAATCTGGAAATCGACGATCGGAGCGGCAGCAGGAAATATCCATGTCGGACGCCGGGCACCGGTTCATCCACCAACGTCCGCGCTGGCGGAGGCAATGCCTGGTTTGTCCAGGCCTCAGCCCCGTCTTGGCCGGGCCGGGGCATGCTCCAGGCCGGCGGCGGCCTTCTTCAGGCAGTCGAGGTAGCGGTCCCGGTTGGCAATGCCGTCGTCGCGCGGCGTAACGAGGCAGAGCGTTGCGGCTGCATGACCTTCCTCGCCGCGCACCGGCACGGCAAAACAATGGGTGAAGCTGTCGACGATGCTGTTGAAGGTGAAGAGACCTTCACGCTCGGCCTGGCGCACCTCGGCGATGAAGGTCTGCGGCTCCAGCCATTCGCCGCCCGGCAGGCGGAAATCCTGCGGCGGAATGAAGTTGAGGATGTCCTGATCCGACAGATGCGCAACCAGCAGGCGGCCCGACGCCGTCCACGGGATCGGCACGGATTGTCCAATATCGGTCGAAATGCGGAAGGGCCGCGCGCCCTCGCGCATGCGCACGACCGTATATTTGTTCCCGTCCAGCATGCAGAACTGCGCCGTCTCCCGCGTCTCGTCGGCAAGCTGGTCCAGCGCCGCCTCGCATTCGCGGGTAAAATCGAAATGGTTCTCATAGGCGGCGCCGAGGAAATAAAGCTTGCGGCCGAGATAGACGCGGCCCTCGCCGCCGGTGAATTCGAGAATGCCATTGCTCAGCAACAGGTTGACGAGTTCGTAGACCGATGAGCGCGGCGCGCCGATCTGCGCGGCGATTTCATTCGGCTTCAAGGCCTGCCGTTTCTGGCGCAGGAAGTCGAGGATCTCGAAGGCGCGGTCGAGCCCTCGGGCGCGCTTGCCGGCTGCTTCGTCCTGAACTGCATCCATCGCTGTCAATCCCGTGCTTGTTAGGCCCTGTTGTTGTCGGGCTCTGTTCTTGTCCGGCGAAGCTTTTCAAGCCGTCTGCCGCATCTGTCAATCGATCCCATCATGCCTCGCGAATGAAATCTTCCCACCCCCTCTTGCGGGGTAAAAAAATCGGCATAAGATCGGCTCGTCCGGTATAAAGATCATATGTACAATATAGCGGACAATAACAAATGGCAAGCCGCCAGCGCTGCCGCAAAAAGGGGATCGACATGAAGAATTTTTTTGAAGAAAGCATTTCCGTTTCACTGCGCCGCCGTCTTCTCGCCGGCGCTGCCGCTGCCGCCACCCTGCTTGCCTTTTCGGCCGGCACGGCCTCGGCCGCCGCCAATTGCATCAAGGGAGACAGGAAGGCGCCCTACACGATCGGCTGGGCGAACATCTATTCGGTGCCGACCTGGATGAAGCAGACCGAAGGGACCATCACGGCCGAAGTGGAGGAGCTGAAGAAGGCGGGCCTCGTCAAGGACCTGATGATCACCGACGCGCAGGGCAACGCCCAGACGCAGATCCAGCATATCCAGTCGATGATCGACGCGAATATCGACGCCATCGTCGTCATCGCCGGCTCCTCCAACGCGCTCGATCGCGTCATTTCCGATGCCTGCGACAAGGGTATCGCCGTCGTCAATTTCGACAGCCTTGTGAACACCGACAAGGTGACGGCGAAGATCAACACCGATTCCAACGAATGGGGCGCGACCGCGGCCAAATGGATGGTCAGCCAGCTCGGCGGCAAGGGCAAGATCATCATCATGAACGGCCCGGCCGGCATTTCGGTCAGCGACGACCGCCGCAAGGGCGCCCAGCCGGTGCTCGATGCCAATCCGGGTCTGCAGGTGATCACCGAGACCAACACCGAATATAACGTCGCGCCGGCACAGGAAGCGATGACCAGCCTGCTGTTTGCCAATCCCGAAATCGACGGCGTGCTGTCGCTCGGCGGCGCGCTGTCGGCCGGGTCCGTCCTTGCCTTCGAGCGCCAGGGCCGCGACCAGGTACCGACGACAGGCGAAAATGCCCGGCAGTTCCTGGAACTCTGGAAGGAGAAGGGCCTGAAGGGCTGGGCGACGATGCAGCCGAACTGGCTCGGTGCGCTTTCCGTCTATACCGCCGTGCAGGCGCTGCAAGGCAAGGACGTGCCCTCCTTCGTCAAGGTGCCGCTGCCCGTCATCGACGACAGCACGATCGACAGCTACCTCGCCCGAGCCGACAAGTTCCCGGCTGACGGCTATATCTACTCGGATTACGACAAGGCGCTCTTCGACAAGCTGCTTGCCACCAAATAATCCGGATTGAGGGACGCCGTCATGACGGAAGAAAGACCCCTGCTGGAAGCCCGGCAGGTGTTCAAGGGATTTTTCGGCAATCCCGTTCTGAAGGGCGTCGACATCGCCCTTCTGCCGGGCAGGGTTCACGCCCTGCTCGGCGAAAACGGCGCCGGCAAGTCGACGTTGATCAATCTGCTGTCCGGCGCCCTCCAGCCGGACAGCGGCGCCATCCTCATCGACGGCAGGCCTGTCGGGCGTTTCAGCCCGGCGGCGGCGCGCGCCGCCGGCATCGCCGTGGTTCAACAGGAGCTGAGCCTGACGGCCAGCCTGTCGATTGCCGAAAACATCGGGACCGGCGCCTTTCCGCGCCGGTTCGGCCTCATCGACTATCGAGCGCTGCATCGCGGTGTACGAGAGGTCTGCGACATGGTCGGACTGACCGAGCCGCTCGACATGCCGGTCGCCGATCTCGCCCTCGGCCGCCGCCAGATGGTGGAAATCGCCAAGGCGCTGTTCCGCAAGCCGCGCGTGCTGATCCTGGACGAGCCGACCTCGTCGCTCTCGGCGCACGAAGCCGGCATCCTGGCCCGGCTGATCGAGACTCTGAGCGCGCGCGGCACGGCGCTTCTTTATATCTCCCACCGCCTCAACGAGGTGCAGGCGCTCTGCTCGCATGTCACCGTGCTGAAGGATGGCGTCGTCACGGCGGATCAATCGCTGTCCGGCATCGACGGCGAGGGTCTGGTGCGCCTGATGGTCGGCCGCGAGACCGGCGACCTGTTCCCGCCGCGCCCGGCCGCGGCACCCGGTGCGATGTGCATCAGCGTCGAAGGTTTTTCGGCCGGCATGGTGCGGGATGTCGCTTTCTCCGCCCGCGCCGGCGAGATCGTCGGCATTGGCGGGCTGGTGGGACAAGGGCAGGAAGACCTGCTGCTCGGCCTCTACGGCGCGATTCCCGCGTCTGCCACCCGGGCGGAAGTATCAGGCAAACCCGGCCTGCCCGCCGATGTCGGTGCGGCGAATGCAGCCGGCATCGTCTATGTGCCTGCCGACCGCAAACATGAGGGACTGGTGCTGCCGCATTCCATTGCCGCCAATCTCATCCTGCCCTCGCTCGGACGGCTCGCCCGCAAGGGACTGCGCGACCGGCCGGCGGAAAGTGGCCTGGTCGCCGCTCTCGCGCGCCGGCTGACGATCAAGGGCGATACGGCCCGCCCGGTGCAGGCGCTTTCCGGCGGCAACCAGCAGAAGGTGGCGCTTGCCAAATGGCTGCCGCTAGATCCCTCCATTCTGCTTCTCAACGATCCGACGCGCGGCGTCGACATCGAGACCAAGCGGGAAATCTACCTGATGCTGCGCGCCTTCGCCGCCGAGGGGCGGCTCGTCATTCTCGTCAGTTCCGATACGCCGGAGCTCGTGCATCTCTGCGACCGCGTCGTGGTTCTGCGCGAGGGGCGCGTCGCGGCAACACTGTCGCAGGATCAAATCAGCGAAGGCGCGATCGTCGGCGCGGCCATGGGTATTGCGGCCACGACGCAGGGAGAGGCGGCATGAGCACGATTTCGTCATCCCGGCTCTACGGTTCGATTCAGCTGCGCCGCAACCGCGGCCTCGCCGGCCTCTATCTCGTCGTCGCTGGTTTTCTCATCCTCTATGCGCTGCTCTTTCCCGGCATCCTGACCATCGGCGGCTTTTCCAAGTTCACGCAGAACTGGTTCCCGCTCGCGCTCGTCACCATGGCGCAGGCGTTGCTGATGCTGAATGGCGGCATCACGCTGGCGATCGGCCCGCTGGTCAGCCTCGGCGCGGTGATCGCGGCGACGACGATGCAAGGGGCGCTCGGCGTGCCGGGCGGCATCCTCGCGGTTGCACTCGCCGGCCTTTCGATCGGCGCCGTCATCGGCGCCATCGTGACGCATCTGAGGCTACCGGCGATCATCGTCACGCTGGCCGGCTCCTTCATCATCAGCGGCGTCGCGCTGATCCTGCTGCCGCGGCCGGGCGGGTTCATTCCCGATTGGCTGTCGACGGTGCTGGCCGGCCACACGCCCGTCGCCTTCCTGCTGCTGGTCGCGATCCTCATGCTCTGGAAGGTCTTTCTCGCAACGCCGCTCGGCCTCGGTATCTATGCGGCCGGCGACAACCCGGTCGGCGCATTCCGCTCCGGCGTCCCGGTCGAACGGGTGAAGGTTGCAGCCTTCGCGCTCTCCGGTCTGCTTGCGGCACTGGCCGGCCTCTTCGTCGCGGCGCAGACCGGCTCGGGCGATCCGGTGATCGGCACGCCCTTCACGCTGAACTCGATCGCCGCCGCCGTGCTCGGCGGCGTCGGTTTCCTCGGCGGCAAGGGCACGATGCGCGGCGCGATCTGCGGCAGCCTGCTGCTCTCTGTCATGATCAACGTGATGTTCTTCCTCGGCTTCCCGCCGGTCGCGCAATATGTCGCGCAAGGGTTGATCATCGTCGGGGCGGTCGCCGTTCCGGAGCTTCTCGGCGTATGGAGGGCAAGGCGATGAACATCATCCGGTCCGCGTTTCGCAATCCGCCGCTGCTGACCTTCCTTCTGGTCGCGCTCGTCTGGATCGTCGCAAGCTTCACCTTGCGTGGTTTCGGCGCCTATGGCCATCTGCGCTACCTCCTCGAACTCGCCGCGGTGATCGGCATCGTCGCGGCCGGCCAGACGCTCGTCATCCTGATGGGCGGCATCGATCTTTCGGTCGGCGCTGTCATCACAGTCACGGCGATCCTGCTGCCGCTGATCTCGCCCGCCTGGGACCCGACCGGCCTTGCCGGCATCGCGGCGGCCCTTGCCATCGCCACCGGCATCGGCCTGATGAACGGCGCGGGTGCCGCCTATCTTCGCGTGCCGCCGATCATCATGACGCTTGCCATGGCGACCTTCCTGCAGGGGCTGCTCGTCATCGTCGCCGGCGGCAGCGCCGTCACCGTCAGCAATCCGGCCGTCATCCTGCTCGGCCAGGCGCGGCCGCTCGGCATTCCCTCGGGCATCATTCTGTGGCTCGCCGTCTCGGTCGTCGTCCTGCTGCTCGTCCACCGCATGCCGATCGGCGCCCGGTTCCTGGCGCTCGGGGCAAACCCACTCGCCGCCCGGCTTTCCGGCGTCAGCGTCACCCGCAATACGCTGATCGTCCACACCCTGTCCGGCTTCTTTGCGGGACTTGCGGGCATTCTGGTGCTGGGCATGAACCGGCAAGGTTATGTCGGCATCGGCGATCCCTATCTGCTGACCTCGATCGCCGCTGTCGTGCTCGGCGGCACCTCCATCCTCGGCGGCCGCGGCACCTATGCCGGCACATTCCCGGGGGCGATCCTGCTCGTCACCACGACGGCGCTGATCACCGTCGTCAACGCCTCGCCCGGCTGGCGCTCGATCATGTTCGGCACGCTGATCCTCGCCCTGCTGCTCGTTTCCGGCCGCGAGGCGCGCCGATGACCGAGCGCTACGATGGGCCGGTGATCGACCCGCACCACCATCTCTGGGATCTCAGCCTGCAGCGCCACCCCTGGCTTGAGAAGGCGCGGGCTTCCGGCGAGGAGATGGTGGTCGGAAACCTCGGACCGATCCTGCGTGATTACGGCATCGACGATTATCGGGCCGATGCTGCGCGACAGAACGTCATTGCGACGGTGCATGTGGAGGCCGGCTGGTCGGTTGCCTACCCGCTGGAAGAGAGCCGCTGGCTTGAGGGTCTCGACCGCAGCTCCGGGGTGGCGCACCGTTATATCGCCCGCGTCCCCCTCGACGGGGCGGATGCCGTGCGTTTGCTCGAAGCGGGAGCGCAAAATCCGAATGTCGTCGGCATCCGCGATATTTTGAGCTGGCATCCCGATGTGGCGAAGCGTTTTGCATCGCGTCCGGATCGCATGGCCGATCCCGCCTGGCGCGCGGGGCTTGCCCATGCCACGCGGCTCGGACTGGTCTTCGACCTGATGCTCTATCCCTGGCAGATGGATGAGGCGCTCGACCTGGTGCGGGCGTTTCCGCAAACGCTTTTCGTCCTCAACCACGGCGGCAGCCCCATCGACCGGACGGAGGACGGCATGGCGCTGTGGCGCCGCGGCCTGCGCGCACTCGGCAAAGAGCCGAACATTCGCCTGAAGATTTCCGACCTCGTCGCCTATGACCATGCGTGGACGCTCGAAAGCCTGCGGCCGGTGATCGAACATTGCCTCGCTTGTTTCGGCCCTGAGCGCGCGATGTTTGCCAGCGACTTCCCGGTCGCCGGCCTGCATGCGTCTTTCGACGAGGTCTATCAGGTGTTCCGCACGGTCGCCGCCGAGTTCTCTCTGGACGAGCAACGCGCTTTGTTCTTTGCCACCGCCAACGACACCTATCGCCTTGGTTTGGCCGATCCGGCCGAGATCGGGAGAGGTTCCCATGTCTGATCTTCACACTGCGACCGAAAACGTGCTGATCGACGAGCGGGTGCGGGGCTTTCCGCCCGGCCATCCGCCGCTGCCGCTCGCGGCCATCGGAACCCGGGGATGGAAGCCCTATGATGGCCGGATGGCGCTGCCGCTGATCTCGCTCGACCGGCAGGCCTTCGCCGGGAACGTCGAGCTGATGATGGCCTATGTGAAGAGCAATAGTGCCGAAATCGCGCCGCATGCCAAGACGCCGATGTCGACGGCGCTCTCGGACAGGCTTCTTTCGGCAGGCGCCTGGGGCACAACGGTCGCCGACATTCGTCAGGCGGCCGTGCTGCTCAGGGCGGGACAGCGTCGGTTGATCCTCGCCAACGAGATCGGCGGGGCCGCCGCCGCCCGCCGGCTTGCGGCGCTGCTTTCGGATTATCCCGACGCGGAAGTTCATGTCTTCGTGGATTCGATAGCGCTGGTCGAGGCGCTTGCCTCCGCATGGCAGGAACGCGGAGATCTGCCGCCGCTCGGTCTGATGGTGGAATTCGGCGCCGGCCGCGCCGGTCTTCGCAGCGCCGATGCCGCCGCCGCGATCCTCGATACGATCCTTGCCGTGGAGACGCCGAGCTTCCGGCTGAGCGGCATCGCCGCCTATGAGGGTGCGGCGGCGACCGCCAGTCCGGAGGAGACCAGACTTCGCATCGACGCTCTGATGGCGATGACATCAGATTTCCTGCCGAAGATCCGCGCCCGCATCGGCAGAGAGAGGCCGCTTCTCGTCACAGCAGGCGGTTCGGTGTTTTTCGACGTCGTCGTCGCGCGGCTTTCGGCCGCCGTCGCGGCCGATCCCGCCTGCCGGCTCGTGCTGCGCAGCGGCGCGATCTTCTTTCACGATCACGGCGTCTACGAGCGCGGCCTTGCCGGTCTCGATGCGCGCGGCGGCCTTCGCATCGGCGGCGACATCGTTTCCGCGGCGGCGGGTTTCCGTCCGGCGCTCAGGGTCTGGGCCGAGGTCCTGTCGCGGCCGGAGCCAGGGCTTGCGATTTCAGGCATGGGCATGCGCGACGTGGCGATGGACCAGGACTTGCCGCGGCCGCTGGCGCTTTATCGCAATGGCGTGCGCCTCGCCGATCTCGACGGCGCCAGAGTTTTCCGCCTCAACGATCAGCATGCCTTCCTAACGCTTGTCGATGACAGCGACGTCGCCGTCGGCGACGTCATCGAGTTCGGCATCTCGCATCCCTGCACCTGCCTTGACCGGCATGCAATCCTTTATGGCCTCGATCCGGATCACTCAGTGACGGCAGCCTATCTCACAAGCTTCGGCTGAATTCTCCCTGTAAAACCAAGAAAAGGAAAAGCTGCATGATCCAGCGTTATCAGAAGGGCTCGCGTATGAGCCAGGCCGTCAGCTACGGAGGTCTCGTCTATATTGCCGGCCAGGTCGCGGAAAATCGCAAGGCCGGCATCGAGGAGCAGACCCGCGATGTGCTCGGCAAGATCGACGCCCTTTTGCAGGAAGCCGGGACCGATCGCTCGCGTCTCCTCGCCGTCGACGTCTTCCTGCCGGCGATTACCGATTTCGAGGCGATGAACGGCGTTTATGACAGCTGGATCGACATCGAAAACCCGCCGGCCCGCGCCTGCACCGAAGCGCGCCTGGCCGACCCGGACTTGCGCGTCGAAATGACCGCGGTCGCGGCGCTGTAACTGCGCGGCACCGCCCCGCACTGGAGGGACCATGCATAGCGGCCTCGTCAATCCGATCGACTTTTCGCGTGAGGGCCGGCAGGCCGGCCATCTCGCCATTCCCTATTCGATCGACCGTTCGCCCTATTATCAGATCCGCATTCCGATCCTTCACCTCAGGAATGGCGAGGGGCCGTCTTTGCTGCTGATGGCCGGCAATCACGGCGACGAATACGAGGGCGAACTGCAGCTCGGTCGGCTGATGCGCCTGCTCGATGTCACTGACATAAGTGGCGCCGTCACCATTTTGCCGATGGCGAACCTGCCGGCGGTGATGGCGGCCAAACGCTGCTCGCCCTTCGACGGCGGCAACCTCAACCGGGCCTTTCCCGGCGATCCCATGGGGCCGCCGACGGCGCGCCTGGCGCATTTCCTCGAACACGAACTCTTCCCGCGCCACGACCTGGTCTTCGACCTGCATTCAGGCGGCACGTCGATGGCGCACCTGCCTTGCACGCTGATCGAGCGGCAGGCCGACGCCACCCGCTTCGAGCGGTCGGTCGCGCTGATGCGGGCGATGGGCGCATCGCATGCCTTCATCGCCGACAATGGCCCGGCGGCGCCGACATCGATGGGGGCCGCGGCAAGGGCCGGCATCATCGGTCTTTCCGGCGAGTTCGGCGGCGGCGGAACCGTGACGCCGGCGACGATAGCCTTCACGGCGGCAGCGATCGATCGGCTGCTTTTGACGCTCGGCATTATTAGGCGTCCGGTCCTTTCCCGCACACCACTGACCGAACCGGGGCCGCTGCAACTCCTCTCGCTATCCCGGCACAGCCAGGGCATCTACGCCGATCGCAGAGGCTGGTTCGAGCCGGCGGCAGCCCTTGGCGCCACCGTTTCGGCCGGCGACCTCGCCGGATGGTATCATGACCTGGAACGCCTGGAGCAGCCGGAGGAAGAGTTGCGCTTTACCGAGGGCGGTATCGTCATTTCCCACCGGCTGCATTGCGACAGCCAGGCCGGCGATTGCCTGATCCAGGTCGCCGAAGCCATTGCCGCTTAGAGAAGCCCGTCGACCGACGCCCTGACCCAGTCGAGACGTTTTGCCGGGATCAGGCCGTAATTGTAGAAGTTCACGCCGTCGGCGCCGGCGTCGACGGCCGCCTTGGCGCGGGCGGCCAAGACCGCAGGCGCAGTGACCTCGGGATAGAAGACGCGCAAGCCGACGCCGAGGAATTTCTGCGGCCCGATCGCCGCCCGGCCGGCGCGGATGACATCGCCCACAGAATTCGGCTCCATGTCGTAGCAGCAGAGGATCGCCCCGTCGCAGAGCTTGCCGACGGCGGCGAGATCGACGCCGCCGAGCCAACCGTTCTTCAGGTCGATCAGCACGATCCGGCTCGCCGGATCGGCCGCCGCCTTGATCTCGTCGATCAGGCTGGTCACCGGTTCGCTGCGCCAGGCGAGATAGGCATGCAGATCGGGATGGTCGCGGAAGGCATCGATGCCGGCGGCCGGGAAATCCGGGAACTGCCGTTCCGGCACGTCACGCTCGCAGAGTTCGGCGATGAAACGCGCAACCGTTCGGCGCGCGCTTTCGGCCGGCACACCGGCCTTTGCCGCGCGCGCCGTGCAATGATCGCAGAAGCAGAGCGACAGCAGGAAATCGTCTTCAGCATTCAGGCCGACGCCGTCTTTCTCGTGATGGTATTCATGCGCGAAGCCCATGAAGTTCGGGCTTTCGAGCTCGACCATATCCGGCCGGTAATTCAGGGTGATGTCGTGCACGAGGGTGACGGCATAGGCGCGCGCCGCCGGGCTGGAAGGGCAGAGATTATAATAGTTGGGATTGCCGAAGGCGTTGCGCGTCACGTGATCGGGATGCAGCATGCCGAGGCGGCTGTTGTGAAGGCAGACCGTCCAGCAGGAGACCCGGAGACCGGTCGCGTCGCGCCCCCTGGTCAGCGCCTCCAGCATGTCGCCGCGCTCGGTGACATTCCCCGCCATCAGCGGCCGGATCAGCTTGTCCTGCCACAGGCTCTCGTCCGGCCGGAAGTAGACCGTCCCGTCCTCGGGATAATAGGCCTTCTGCTGCGGGCTGCGCGGCTGGAGAAAGCGGCCGGCATGATAGGAGGTCGCCATGCTGATCGTGTTGAGGCCAACCCGGTTGCGAAGCTCGGCGGCGATCACGTCGAGCCCCTGGTCCTGGATATCCCAGGGGTAAGTCCACATGGAAAGGTGCATGGCGCGCTCCGGTTCAAGTCTGTCCGCTTTATAGAACATGTGTCCATAATAGTGTCCAGGCTCATTTGGACGCGGAGGGCGGCGCGAAAGCCGCCCGCCCCTGCCCTATCAGCGGCTGATCGTTGCCTGCAGCGCCTCGATGGAGGACTGGATGCCGGCCTCGGTCGACATGGTGAAGTCTTCCATCTCGAGGCTGACCCAACCGTTGTAGCCGACCATCCTGACGACCGAGAAGAATTCCTTCCACCACTGCAGGTCATGGCCGGCGCCGACGGCGACGTAATTCCAGGTGCGGTTGGCGACGTCGGTCACGTCCTTCAGCTCCAGAAGACCATTGATGTCGGCAAGTCCCCGCTCGATACGCGTATCCTTGCCGTGGCAATGATGGATTGCGCTTCCGAGCGCGCGTGCCGCGGCAATCGGATCGGCGCCCTTCCAGAAGAGGTGGCTCGGATCGAGGTTCATGCCGACCGCCGGACCGACCTCGTTGCGCAGGCGGAACAGGGTTTCCGGGTTCCAGACGAGCATCGCCGAGAAGTTTTCGAGCGCATATCGCTCGACCCCGACTTCTCTGGCGAGCTTGACCAGATCGTGCCAGAGCGGGAAGGCGCGGTCTTCCCACTGGTAGCGGTCACGTTCCGGCATCTCGTCCGGCCAGCTCTTGGTGTAGACGAGCCAGTTCGGCACGCTGTCTCCGGGGGCGGCTTCCGGCAGGCCGGACATGGTGACGATCGTCTTGACGCCGATTTCGCCGGCAAGACGGATCGTCTGTTCCATTTCCTTGCGGTGGCGCTTGCCCATGTCGCCGGGATCGAGCGGGTTTGCCGAGCAGTTCAGCGCCGCAATTTCAAGGCCGCGGGCTTCGATTTCCCTAAGCTTGGTTTTCAGAAGCCCCTTGTCTTCAAGCAGTTCATCAGCGCGGAAATGCGGGGCACGCGACCAGCCGCCGCCGGTCATTTCGATGCCTTCGACACCGAGTTTGACGCATTTGTCGAGCATGTCAGTGAAGGACAGGTCGCCCATCACGTCGGTGCAAATGGAGAGTTTCATCGTCTCGATCTTTCCTTATGAAAAATGAGGGCGCGCTTTGTGAGAGGGGTGGAGGAGATCCCGGCGCGCCCCCGGAGGGAGCTATTTGAAGTCGATCCAAGCGGCACCGGCATCGGCCGAGCGCACACAGTTTTCCAGCCAGCGCACGCCTTCGGTACCGGCTTCGATGCCGGGATAATGGTGGCCCTTGAGGAAGGCTTCGTCGCCGCGGCGCTTTGCGTCGATCGCCTGTGCGATCCAGAGGTAGATGTTCGCCCAGCTGTCGCCGAGCCCCTCGGTGTGCAGCGCGCCCATGCGATCGGCCGCGAGGCTTTCCTCTTCGAGGTAAGGCATGCCGTGGTGCAGGGTGCGGTTCGGCTCGCCCTGGACTTCGTAAATCAGCTGGTCGGGCTGGGCGTCCGACCATTCGATGGAAGCCTTGGAGCCGACGAAACGGTAGCGCTGCGAACCCATGTTTCCGGCATTGACCGACGACACCCAGAGACGGCCGCGGGCGCCGTTGTCGTAATGCATGAGAACGGTGGCGTGGTCTTCGAGCGGCGCGCGGGTCGGAATAAAGGCCTTGCGGTCGCAGAGCAGTTTTTCGATCTTCAGATGCGGCAGCACCACTTCGGAGAGATAATAGAGGTGGGTGCCGATATCGCCGAGAACGAAGGTCGGGCCCGCCGTCTTCGGATTGGTGCGCCATTTCACCGCCTCGCCGGCGCCGACATCGTCGCCCGAATTGAAGCCGTGGGTATATTGCATGTCGACGATGCGGATCTCGCCGAGCATGCCCTTCTTGACCATCGCCGCCATCTGATGGACCAGCGGATGGCCGGTGAAACCATAGGTGACGCCGACGATCAGGCCCTTCGCTTCGGCGAGCTTGGCGATTTCATCGCATTCGGCGACGGTGAAGAACAGCGGCTTTTCGCAGATCACGTGCAGCCCGGCCTCCAGGCACGCCTTGGTGATCTCGTAATGGGTGAAGTTCGGCGTGGCGATCGACACGACCTCGACGCCGTCTTCGCGCCCGGCTTCCCCGGCGATCAGTTCCTTGTAGTCGCTGTAGCAGCGCTCGGCGGCGACGCCGATCTGCGTGCCGAAGTCGCGTCCGCGTTCGGCATCGACATCGAAGGCGCCGCAGACGAGCCGGTAGGTGCCGTCCCGCTGGGCTCCGGTTCTATGCTTATAGCCCACCTGCCCGGTGCGGCCGCCGCCGACCATGCCCCAACGCAAGGGGCGCTCGATGGATCTTTCTCCGTTGATCATCTGATCATTGCTCCTGAAATGGCCTGCCGCGTCATTCCGCCGCCATCGCGGTCAGTGGTGCGTAAAGCTTGGGTTTCGGTATCATGTTGACGGGTTCCAGGCCGCCGCTGGTCACGGCTCTGAGAGCGGCATCGGCCACCAGCGTGGCCGCGTACCCATCCCAGGTGGAAGGACCGCCGGCCGTTCCCTCAGAGGCGGCGACGATCCATTCGCGGAATTCCTGGTCGTAAGCTTCGATGAAGCGCTCGCGCCAATCCTCGGGGATCGCCTGGCGAATGCCGCTCGAATCCGAGATCACAGTCGCCGGGCGGTTCGGCAGCGCGGCGACGCCCGCCTCGCAGCTGATCTCGCCGCGGATGTCATAGCCATAGGCGATGTTCACCGAAATCTCGACGTCGACAAGCGCACCCGAGGCCATGTGCAGGAGGACGAACACCGGGTCGCGCAATTCCCCGCCGCGCGAGGAGCGGCGCGGCACACGCACCTCCACGCCGGTGACTTCATCCGACAGAAGCCAGCGGGAAATATCGGCATCATGGACCAGCGTGTCGTTCAGCGGCATCTCGGAGGTGTAGAGCCCTTCGGGAACCGAGGCATTGCGATGCACGGAATGAAACATCAGCGGCGCGCCCAATTTGCCGCCGTCGATGACCGCCTTCAGGCGGCGATAATCGGCATCGAAACGGCGCATGAAACCCACCTGGACGAGCCGCCTGCCGAAGGCCACTTCCGCCTCCATCACGCGGAGCGCGGCCGCCTCGGAGGTCACCAGCGGCTTTTCGCAGAACACCGGCTTGCCGGCGGCAATGCAGCCAAGCAGCTGCTCCTCATGCGCCGGCCCCCAGGAGCAGATGATCACGGCCTGCACCTTTTCCGAAGAAATCAGCGCCGATGGGGTGGCGAATACCGCCGCTCCCGCCGGGGCGGCAGCGGCGGCGCGGGCTTGGTCGATGTCGGTGACGCCGACGATTTCGACGCCGGAAACGACGTTCGTCAGGCGGTGGATATGATCCCGACCGATCATCCCCGTACCGATGACACCAACCTGAAGGGTCATTTCGCCCCCCAGTGCTTATCGATGTAGCGCTGCATTTCGGAGCGCATGAAGGTGCCGCTCTGATCTGCCTTGTCCTCCCAGGCGAAGACGCAGGCGGTCATGATGCCGTCGAAGCCGATCTCGGCGAGCGTGCCGAAGAACTCGTCCCACGGAACCTCGCCCTGGCCGATATTGAGGTGCTGGTGCACCCGGGCATTGGTGCCGGGCGGATTGAGGATATAGCGAAGGCCGGATGAGGCTTTGTGGTTGAAGGTGTCGCCGACATGGACATGCGCCAGCACATCCTTCGCCTCGCGCAGCATCGCCTTGGTGTCGTCGCCGAAATAGAAGGTGTGCGGCGCGCAATAGAGGAACTTGACGCTCTTCGAATTGACCGTGCGGATGATGTCGAGCGCCGGCTGCAGCGTCTCGCACCAGTCTTCCGGATGCGGCTCGACATTGAGCTGAATGCCCTCGCGCTCGAAGATCGGCACCAGCTCCTCCATCGAGCGCCACCAGGCATCCTCGCAGGCCTCGATCATCGAGCCGGTGTGGCAGCAGTAGCACGATCCCTTGTCGGGATGCGGGCCGCGGCCGAACTCGGAATTCATCGTGTCGACTTCCAGCTCGACCGCGATCTCGATGGCGCGCTTCCAGTGTTTGACGGCGGTCTGGCGTTCGGTCTCGTCATTCGACGCCCAGCGGTACATCGGCAGCAGCGAGGCGATGCCGACATCCGCCTCCTTCAGCGAGCGCTTGAATGATTTGATCCGCTCGGGAAAGACGCGCGGCGCCTTGAACCATTCGAGGAAATCTCCGCGTGGCGAGAGCTCGATCCAGTCGTAGCCGAGTTCCTTGACCTTCCCCGGCAACGCCTCGAGTGAGAGATGCCGATGCATGAACGGGTCGATTGCGATCTTCATTTTGACCTCCGGATTCCAGACATGATTTTCCTTCCCCGGCGGCGGTCTGTTCTGCCGCTGCCGGACGCTGTGTGTTTGCGCTGTGTCGTTTGTGGTGCCGTCAGCGGTTACGCGGCCGGCGGCGGGTGTCCCTCATGGCTTTCCATGTAAGTATCGATTTGGGCTTCGAGATCCGCCATCGTTTCCCCGCCGGCCATCAGGTCGGTAATCTCCTCGCGGGTCTTCTCGCCCCGGCGGAAGTCGGCGGCGATTGCCCCGCGGATGAGCACGGCGAAGTGGTCTCCCACCGCCATCGCATGCATCACCTGATGGGTGATGAAGATCACCGCCAGGCCCCGCCGCTTCGCCTCGTTGACGATGCGCAGCACATGCGCTGCCTGCTTCACGCCGAGAGCGGCCGTCGGTTCGTCGAGGATCAGCACGCGCGCGCCGAAATGCACGGCCCGGGCAATGGCGAGCGACTGGCGTTCGCCGCCCGAAAGCCCGCCGACGAGACGGTCGCCATCGTCGATCCGGGTGATGCCGAAATCCTGCACCGCCTTGACGGCAATCTCATTGGCTTTCCTGCGGTCATAGACCTTGAAAGGACCCCAGCCCTTGGTCGGCTCGACGCCGACGAAGAAGGAGCGGCCGATCGACATCAGCGGAAATGTGCCGCCGAATTGATGCACTGCCGAGATGCCTTTTTCCTGCGCATCGCGCGGCCCGCTGAATTCGACCGGATTGCCATCCATCAGAATGGCGCCGCGCGTCGGTCTGTGGACACCCGCAAGCGTCTTGATCAGCGTCGATTTGCCGGCGCCGTTATCACCGAGCAGGCAGAGCACCTCGCCGGCCCGGACCTTGAGCGAGATGTCGTGCAGCACGTCGATCGGGCCGAAGCTCTTGTCGACATTCTGGAGTTCAAGGATCGGAATATTGTCGGACATGGTTGACGCTCACTTCTTTTTCTTCGGCACGAAGCTTAACGCCATCTGCCGGAACGTGTTGTTCATCAGAACGGCCGCCATCAGCATCACGCCGATAATCAGGTTGGACCAATTGCGGTCGATGTCGGTGAAGTAGATGCCCTGGCTGACGACGGCGAAGGTCAGCGCGCCGAGAAAGATCCCGGCGACCGAACCGAAGCCGCCCGTGAGCAGCACGCCGCCCACCACGATCGAGACGATCGTATTGAAGATGTAGTTCATGCCGCCCGAGACCTGCGCGGAATTGAACAGGATGGCGCCGCACATTCCGACGAAGGAGGCGGCCGTGCTCGAGAGAACGAAGAGAATGATCCGCAGCCGGTCGGTCGGGATGCCGGCATTGCGCGCGCTGACCTCGTCTCCGCCCATGGCGACGATCCAGTTGCCGTAACGCGTCGCGTGCAGCACGAAACCAAAGACCACGGTCAGCGCCAGCCACCACAGGATGATCACCTGGAATTTGCCTTGGATGAGATCGCCGAACACCGCCTTGGCCCAGCCCGGCGCATTGAGCGGAACCGAAGCGGCCCCGGTCAGGATGACGGATCCCGCAAGTACAAGCCCCTGTACGGCAACCAGCGTGCCGAGGGTGATGATCAGCGAGGGCACGCTGGTGCGCACCGCCAGCAAACCGTTGACCAGCCCGACGAGAACGCCGATGGCGAGCACGCCGAGCATGCCGATAACGATCGGCAGCTCGTAATAGCCCGAGAGGATGGCGATCGTCATCGAGCCCGCCGGGATCATCGCGCCGATCGAGATATCGAGCTCGCCTGATATCATCAGGAGGCCGACAGGCAGGGCGACGATCCCGAGATTGGCGGCGAAATTGATCCAGCTGGCCGCGCCGAAGAGCGCGCCGAGGCTGACGCCGCCGAAGGCGACATAGAAGACAATCACTGCCACGAAGCTCAACACGGCGCCGAATTCCGGGCGGCGTACAAACTGTCCAATGGAAAAGCCGGTCATCTCTTCGCCCTCACTTCTTCTTTTTCGCCGCATAGGACATCGCCATCAGCCGGAACTTGTCGTTCATCATCACGGCGAGCAGCAGGAGCGCGCCGATGATGACGCTGCCGAGGTTCGGGTCTATGCCGGTGAAATAGATGCCCTGATTGACGATCGCGAAGGTAAGCGTGCCGAAGACGATGCCCACCACCGATCCGGCGCCGCCGGTCAGAAGCACGCCGCCGATGACCACGCACATGATCGAATTGAAGATGAAGGATTGCCCGCCGAGCACCTGCGCGCTTTGGTAGACGAGTACCTGGCTGACGCCGACGAAGGCGGCGGAAAAGCCCGACAGCATATAGAGGGCGATGGTGAGCTTTTCCGTCGGAATGCCGGCGTTGCGGGCCGAGACCTTGTCGCCGCCGAGAGCGAAGATCCAGTTGCCGACCGGCGAGATGTGCAGCAGGCAGAAGAACGCCGCCGCAAATAGCACCCACCAGAAGATCGTCACCTGGAACATGCCGCCGATGAAATCGCCGAGGATTGCTTTGACGGCTGGGCTTGGCACCAGCGATACGCCGGTGCTGCCGGCGATCAGCACGGTGAAGCCGAGCGTCAGGCCCATGACGGCGAACATCGAACCGATGGTGACGATCAGGGACGGGACACGGGTGCAGTTGACGAGGTAGCCGTTGAAAAATCCGACGAGGAGCCCGACGCCCACGCCGGCGGAAATCCCGACGATTTCGGGAAGGCCGTAATGGCCTGATATGATCGCCACCGTCAGCGATGATGCCGGGATCACCGCGCCGATCGAGAGGTCCATTTCGCCTGCGATCATCAGGAGCCCGATCGGCAGCGCGACGATGCCGATCTCGGCGGCGATGTTGAGCCAGCTTGCATAGCCCGCAGCGGACAGGAAGACCGTGCCGCCCAGCAGGGCGAAGAAGACGAACACCGCAATCAAGCCCAGCAGCGACCCCGCTTCAGGGCGCCTGAAAAGCTGACCGATGGTCGCTTTGGCATGGCCGCCCGAAGGAACCGAAGGGGCGAGGACATCGTTTCTCGCGTTCATTTGACACCACCAATAAAGCCGCATGACCGATAACGGCCGGCGCTTCTGAAAGAATGGAAGCCGCCCGCGTGAGGGGCAGGCAGCTTCACCACGTCCGGCCGATCCCCTTACCGGGCGCCGGCCTTCACGCCTGCCAAGGTGGCGTCGACGTTGGACGCGTCGATGACGCCGGGGCCGGTCAGGATCTCCCGGGTCGGGACGGTGAGCCCGTAATTGACGTTGCCGTTCAGGATCGAGACGGCCAGATAGCCCTGCAGGTAACCCTGCTGGTCGATCGCGCAAAGCTGGCTGCCGCTCTTGATGTTGTTCAGAACGGTTTCATCCATGTTCATGCCGCAGACCTTCACCTGTCCCGCTTTGCCGGCCTGTGTCACGCCGTTGACTGCGGAGTTCGTATCGACGTTGCCGATCGCGAAGACGGCCTTGATCTCCGGATGCTGCAGCAGATGCGCCTTGAGCGCCTGCGCCACGGCGGTGGCTGAACCGAATGACGTCGCCGGCAGCGGCAGCGCCGAACCGACGCCGCCACCTTCCGTCACGCCATCGGTCATGCCTTTGCAGAACGCTTCGATGTTTGCCGCACCCGGCAGCGTGTTGAGGCAGACGGCGTTTTTCAGGTCGTGCTTGGCGAAGTAGCTGCCCGCGGCTTTGCCGGAGAGGTAGTCGTTGGAGCCGACATAGTTCATCGCACCGAGGCGATCGGCGGCTTCGATGCCGCCGGCATTATAGATGACCAGCGGAATTTTCTTGTCGACCACCGCTTTGAAGGCAGGGTCCATGGCTTCCGGCACCCAGTCCGGACCGACGATCGCATCGGCGCCCTGGTCGATGGCCTGACGGATCAGTTCGGCCGCATCGACGCCGAGATTGTCGTAATTCTGCGGCCCGAGCCAGACGACCTTGCCGCCCTGTGCCTCAACGACCTTGCCGGCATCCTCGGCGCCGCGCTTGACGATCGACCAGAACGGATCGTCCGGTTTGCCGCCCACGACGAAGATGTTGGCGGCCATAACGGCCGTGGCAGCGCAGGTCATGATGGCGGCGGCCGACGCGGTTGCCGCGAAGCGGCGAAATTTAGTCATCTCAATCTTCCTCCCATGGCCCGCCTCCCTGGCTTGGCCGTGAAGAGAAACATATCACCGCTTGAAATTCTCGAAATGTGAAATCATACTAAACATGCATAAAGTATCACAGAGTATCACTCATAATGATACGGTCGTCCTGACGATGGAGGGGAATAATCATGCGGCGGCCGACCATCTCCGACCTTGCCAAAGAGGCCGATGTCTCCATTGCGACCGTCAATCGGATTCTGGCCGGCACTGCCTCCGTCAAAGGCACGACCGTGCAGCGCGTCCAGGCGGCCGCGGAGCGGATCGGCTTTTACGGCGCCGGCGCAATCGAGGACCGCCTGCGCAAGACGGTGCCGAAATACCGGCTTGGCTTTCTGCTGCAGCAATCCAGCCGTGAGCTCTACCAGCTCTTCGGCAAGAAGATCGTCGAGGCATGCCGCGCCAGGCGCGATGAGGTCATCGATCCCCTGGTCGACTTTGTCGATCTGCTGACCCCGGAAAATATTGCCGGCCGGCTCAAGGCGCTCGGTGCAAATTGCGACGCCGTTGCCGTCGTCGCCGCCGATCATCCGGTGATCGCCCAGGCCATCCGCGAGTTGCACGAGAAGGGCAAGCCGGTCATCGCCTATATTACCGACCAATCCGCCCGCGAGCGGGCCGCTTATGTCGGGGCCGACAATTGGAAAATGGGGCGGACGGCGGCATGGCTGATCTCGAACATGAGCCATGGGCCGGGGCGCATTGCCGTCTTCATCGGCAACCATCGTTACCAATGTCAGGACGTCTCCGATGCAAGCTTCCGCTCCTATATGCGCGAACACGCGCCGCATCTGACCATCGAGGACAGCCGCCCCACGCATGAGGAGCCGAACGAGGCCTATCGGATGGTCAAGGAACTCTTGGCGACGACGGATGACCTCACCGGCATTCTGATTGTCGGCGGCGGCATCTCCGGGGTCTTGCGGGCGCTGCGGGAAGTGCCGCAGGAGCGGCGGCGAAGCATCCGCCTCGTCTGCCGGGACATTGGCCCGGAGACGCGAAAGGGCCTGTCAGAGGGGATGATTACCGCCGCCCTCTGTCATCCGCTGGAGCAGACGTCCACGGCGCTGGTCGAGACGATGATCGAAACGATCACCCAGGGTGCCTCGGGTGCCACGATTCAACGGACCATTACCTTTGAAATCGTGACGCCAGAGAATATTTGAGATACCCCAGTCGCGGTGTTCGCCGCGGCTGGAAAGCCGGCCCGGGCTTATCAAGAGCCGATCTGCGCGGCGTCTCAGATGTCGACGACCAGGCCCTTGGCTTTCAGCACCGGTGCCAGATTGCTGACCTCGATCACCGATTTGCCCGCCTTATAGGCGGCAATATAGCCGGCTTCGGCATCTTCGCGGGCCTGCGAAAGCCTCGCTGCTTCCTGCGCTTCCTGCCTGCGCACGACCACCAGGCCGTCGGCATCTCCGACGATGATGTCGCCGGGGTTGATGGTTTCGCCGCCGACGATGATCGGGTCGTTCACCGCCGCAATGGTTTCCTTCACCGTGCCCTTGATGCAGACGCTGAGCGAGAAGACGGGAAAACCGAGCTCTCTAAGCTGCAGCGTATCGCGCACGCCGGTATCGGTGACGAGGCCGCCGATGCCCTTGGCAAGGCAGGCATTGGCGAGCACATCGCCGAAGGATCCCGCTTCCTCGTACTCGCCCGCCGAGACGACGATGATATCGCCGGGCTTGGCATAGTTGATGGCGAGCTGCAGCATGATGTTGTCGCGCGGCGCGCATTTGACCGTGAATGCCGGGCCGCACAGTTTCATGCGGTAATCGACGGGCTTGAGGCGGGAGGACAGCGCGCCGCGGCGGCCCTGGGCTTCGTGGATCGTCGCCGGCGAAAATTTCGAAACGGCCTCGATGTCAGCTTTGCTGGGCCGTTCGGCGATATCTTTAATATGGATCATGGATGGCTCCGATCTTTGGCCGACGGCGGGCATGCCCCGCCGCCTGATTTCGTTTGGAAATCGTCAATGGATGACGTCGAGGCCGGTTGGCCTCATGGGATCGGGTCGAACTTCAGCTCGGAGAGCGGCACGACCTTGTCGGTGCGGGTCATCTTGTATTCGGTATTCGGGCCGAGCCACTTGTCCCAGATCTTGTTGATCTCGCCTGATGCATCGAGCTTGTGCAGGATTTCGTTGATCTTCGCCGTCAGCTTCGGCTGATCCTTGGCCATGCCGATGCCGATCGGCTGGTAGAGCATCGGCTCCTCGATCATCCGCATTTCCTTGCCCTTGCTCTTCGATTCATTGACGAACTTGGTCGTCGTCATGGTGTTGGCGACCATGCCGCGCGCCTTGCCCTGTTGGACGGCGAGATAGGCAGAAGCGGTATCCTGGAAGGTCAGCGGCTCGGATTTGTTGAGCTTGATCGACATTTCCGACGTCGAGCCCTTGGTCGAGGCGATGCGCTGGCCGGCGTAATCGGCCTTCGTCTTGCCGGCATCGTCGGCCGGCACGATCAGCATTTCCTTGGCGAGATAATAGGGATCGCTGAACTGGATCTGCTCGGCGCGGCTCAGCGTATAGGCAAGGTTGGCGACAGTGATGTCGACGCGGCCAAGCTTGACTTCGGGCACGCGCGCTTCGACCGAAACCGGCTTGATCTCGGCCTTGACGCCCAATTCCTTGGCGATGGCGCCGCAGAGATCGACGTCGAAACCGGCCATTTCACGGGTCTTCGGATCGGGCGAGGCGAAGGGGGGAACGTCGGCGAACGTCGCGCAACGCAGCGTTTTTGCCGACATGATATTGTCGAGCTGATCGGCTTTGGCGGGCACAGCGGCGGCGATGCCGGCAAATGCGACGGTGAGGCTTAGGTATTTCCAGTTCATTGCTGTTCTCCTTTGTTTTTGGTGCTTGGTATCAGTGCCTGAGATCAGCGAGGAAACGCTGAGCCCGGGGATGGCGCGGATTGCTGAAGAATTCCTTTGGGGTCGCCGTTTCGATGATCTGGCCGGCATCGATGAACCAGATCCGATCGGCGACGTCGCGCGCGAAACCCATTTCATGAGTGACGCAGAGCATGGTCATGCCTTCGGACGCCAGGCTCTTCATGACGGCGAGCACCTCGCCGACCATTTCGGGGTCGAGCGCGCTCGTCGGTTCGTCGAACAGCATCACCGGCGGTTCCATCGCAAGCGCGCGGGCGATCGCCACCCGCTGCTGCTGGCCGCCCGACAGCTGCCCGGGATAGGCCCGGGCCTTGTCGGCAAGGCCGACCCGATCGAGGAGCTTGAGAGCCTTTTCATGCGCGACCTCGGGCGCCACGCCCTTCACCCGGATCGGCGACATCGAGACGTTTTCGGCGACCGAGAGATGCGGAAACAGGTTGAAGTTCTGAAACACGAAGCCGATCCGGCTGCGCATCGCGTTGAGTTCCTTTGCCCGCATGGCGGCATGAATGTTCTGCCCGTCGAGTGTGATCGATCCGCTGTTGATCTCCTCGAGCCGATTGATCGTGCGGATCAGCGTCGATTTTCCCGAACCGGACGGTCCGCAGATGACCACGACTTCGCCGCGTGCCACCTGCGCGTCGATATCCTTCAGGACCGGATAGTCGCCGTAGCTCTTGCAGACCTGCGACAGCCGGATCGTCTGCGATTCCTGCGTTGAAACGGACATCGTCATAGCTGCTCCGATACGATTTTCGACGGCGCGACCACGGCAGCGGCGGGCACGAGAAGTCCCGCACGCCGCCGGGTGATGCGCCGCTCGAGGCGATTGGCGAAGTAGGTGAGCGTCCAGCAGATGATGAAGTAGACGATCGCCAGGATAAGGAAGACCTGGAAGGGCTGCGTCAGCAGCTGGTTGTTGACCTGGCTTGCCGCAAAGGTCAGATCAGGCACGTTGATCACATAGCCGAGCGTCGTGTCCTTGATCGTCGAGACGAAGGTGGAGATGATGCTGGGGATCATGTTGTAGAGCGCCTGCGGCAGGATGATGTAGCGCATCGCGCCCATATAGCCGTGGCCGAGCGCCCGCGCCGCGTCCATCTGGCCCGGTCCGAGCGCGACGATGCCGGCGCGGACCACTTCGCTGAGGAAGGCGCTCTGATAGACCACCAGCGTCGTCAGCATGGTGACGAAGCTCGGCACGTCGGCGCCGGTCAGCAGCGGCACCAGGAAATAGCTCCACAGGATGAGCATCAACAGCGGCACGCCCCTGGTGAAATAGACAAGTGCCGTGACCGGCCAGCGCAGCAGCGGCGACTTGGAAAGCCGCGCTAAGGCGAAGAGGATACTGGCCGGAAAAGCGAGGGTGATGCTGAGCGCCGAAAGGATCAGCGTGTTGGCGAGCCCGCCGAGCGGGCCGTTCGGATATTGGCCGATCAAGAGCAGCAGCCAGTAATCTCGGACGATGGCGATCATGTCCTGGATCATGCGCGCGCACTCCTGGCGGGATCGGCGCGCATCGACAGATAGGCGCCGACAGTCATGATGATCAGCGAGAAGAAGAGGTAGAGAACCGTGCCGATCAGGTAGATCTCGAAGGTGCGGAAGCTGAGGTTTTCGATTTCCTTGACGGCATGCGTCAGTTCCGAGGCGCCGATGACGACGGCGAGACTGCTGTTCTTGAACAGGGAGACGCTGTGATTGACGAGCGGCGGCAGCGCGTTGCGCACGCCCTGCGGCATGATGACGAAGCGCATCGCCGAGACATAACCGTGGCCGAGCGCACGGGCGGCCTGCATCTGGCCGTCGCTGACCGAGCGCACGCCGGAGCGAAGATCTTCGCTGAAATAGGCTGCCTGGCAGAGCCCGAGCCCGATCACCGCGAAGATCGCCTCGGCATTATGGCTCGCCAGCCATGTCGCCACCCCGTTCGGCATCAGAGTGAAAATCCCGAAATACCACAGCATCAGCTGCACCAGGGTGGGGACGTTGCGGTGGTAGGATACGTAAGCGGCGACCAACGGATCGCCGAAGCGAAAGGGCGACAGGCGTATACCGAGCAGCAGCAGGGCGAGCGCCATCGCCAGCGACCAGGAGCCGGCATAGATGATGAAGGTCATCTGGATGCCATGCAGCAGCATGGCTGCATAGTCGGGATTTCCGAGGATTGCCGAAAGGTCGAAACCGCTCACGGGCCTGGCTCCCCGGATGGATCCGTCTTCGGCTGCGGTCTTGCGGTCTGCAGGCCGCCCATGACCTGGAGCGTCGGCGTGATCTCCATATGTCCGATGTTGACGGCGACGGGAGCCGCTATAGCGAAGGCGATCGCGTCGGCGATATCGGTTGCCTGCGGCAGTTCGAAACCATCGATGAACCGTTCCCGGATGCTGGGGTCATCGCCGTGGACGTGATTGAAAATATCCGTGGCGACCCGGCCGGGGCAGATTTCGGTAACCCGTACCCGCTTGCCGAAAGCATCGATGCGCAACTGGTTGGACAGCATGCTCACGCCGGCCTTGGTGGCGTGATAGGAGGAGTTGCCGCCGAAATTATAGGCGCCGGCGATCGACGAGATGTTGATGACATGGCCGCGGTCGCGCGCCACCATGCCCGGCACGACGAGGCGGCAGATGTGCAGAACCGCCCTGAGATTGACGTCGACGAGAAGATCGATATCGCCCTCGTCGGCTTCCAGGAACTTCTTCGGCCGGTCGACGCCGGCATTGTTGACGAGAATGTCGAACTCGACCTGGCCCGCGAGCTCGGCGATCGCCGGCCGATCGGTCACATCGATGGCATGGGCAATGCAGCCCGTGCGCTCGGCCAGCTGCTGCAGCGCTTGGGCACTGCGGGCAACGGCATGGACTTCGATGTTCTCTCGGCGAAGCCGCTCAACCACGGCTGCGCCGATCCCGGAGGATGCGCCGGTCACCAGTGCGGTCTTGTAGTCGGAGAATGGCATTGTCGTTCCCTTGTGGTTGATGAAGACAGTAGCGAAGCTTTAACCCCTTGCCTAAGACCGATTATCTCTGGAGCAATAAGCAACGGTTATGGAGCGGCGCGGCCTGCCGAAGAAGAGAAGGCGGCGACGCCGGTATTCTCTCGCGGCCTCGCTTCACGCCGCGTCGCGTTGCAAAAGCAATGCGCCTCTGCAAACATGCCACCCGCAGATCAGTATGGTACCCCGATCCCCATGGACATCAGACGCCTCAAATCCTTCATCGTGATCGTCGACAGCGGCAGCATCACGCGAGCGGCGGATCTTTTGCATATCGCCCAGCCGGCTCTCAGCCAGCAGCTCGCGGCGCTGGAAGAGCATTTCGGCCACAAGCTGCTGATCCGCAGCCAGCAGGGCGTCAGCATGACGGATGCCGGACACGCGGTATATCGCCATGCGCAGATCATCCTCCGGCAGATGGAGCAGGCGCAGGCCGATGCATCGGCGGCCGGCAATTCGCTTGCCGGGCGCGTCTCGGTCGGCCTTGTGCCGTTCAGCAGCGCGGCAACGCTCTCCGTCGATCTGCTGGCGGAAACCCGGAAACGGCATCCCGGTATTCTGCTGCACCTGACCGAAAGCGTCGGCCAGACCTACAGCCAGATGATCATGAACGGCCGGCTGGAGATGGCGCTTCTGCATGGAACCGGGCCGATCAAAGGCGTGCGGTTCGAACCGATCCTCAGCGAAGAGTTTTTCCTGGTCGCCCATCGCGATTTTGCCATCGAAGCGGATGCCAAACCCGTTCCGGTCAACGCTCTCGACGGAATACCGCTGCTGTTGCCGCCCGCCTATAATTTCGTCCGCCGCGCGGTCGACACCGCCTTCACCCGCACGCGCACCAATTTGAAGGTCGTGGCGGAAGTCGAAATCGTGCGCACCCTCGCCCGCGCGGTCGGCAGCGGTCTCGGCGCGACGATCATGCCAAAGGCGATTGCCGACCGCATCGTCTCGGAATCGAGCGAGCCGCTGATCTGCCGGCTCGTCTCGCCGCGGCTCGAAGAAACCCTGTCGCTTTGCGTTTCCGACCAGAATCCCCTGTCGGAACCGGCCCTTGCCGTCCGCGACATCCTTCTCGAATTGACGGCGCGGCTGAAGGATTAAAAGCGGTCAGCGCATATCCTTGCAGAACTGAGCGATACGCGCGCAGCCTTCGCCGAGTTTTTCCATGCTTGTCGCGTAGGAAATGCGGAAGAAGGGGCTCATTCCGTAAGCCGCGCCTTGCACGGTCGCGACATGATGTTCCTCCACCAGGCCCATGACGAAATCGACGTCGGTCTCGATCTTGCGCCCGCCCTTGCTGGTCTTGCCGATCAGCCCCGATATGTTGGGATAGATATAAAAGGCGCCTTCGGGCTGATGGCAGCGCAGCCCTTCGACCTCCGACAATTTGTCGAGGACGAAGTCGCGTCGCGTCTTGTAGATCGCCGCCCGCTCCTTCAGCAGGTCTTGGGGGCCGTCCAGCGCCGCGGTCGCTGCCGCCTGGGTCAGCGTCGCGATACCGCCGCCATTCTGGCCGTTGACGTTGCTGATAGCCGAAATCAACTCTTTCGATCCGGCGCAGAACCCGAGCCGCCAGCCTGTCATCGCATAGGCCTTGGAGACGCCGTTCATCGTCAGGACGCGGTCGTATAGTCTGGGTTCGACTTCCGCGATCGTGCAGAACTGGAAGTCGTCATAGACCAAATGCTCATAGATATCGTCAGTCATGATCCAGACGTTTGGATGGCGCAGCATGACCTCGGCGATGGCGGCCATCTCCGCCCGCGAGCAGGCTGCGCCCGTAGGATTGTTCGGGAAATTCAGGAAGAGCCATTTGGTGCGCGGCGTGATCGCCGCTTCCAGATCCTCCGGGCGCAGCTTGAAGCCGGTCTGCTCGTGGCAGGGGACGGCAACCGGCACGCCACCGGCGAATTTGACGATGTCGGCATAGCTGACCCAGGAGGGCGTCGGGATGACGACCTCGTCGCCCGGATTGCAGGTCGCCAGCATGGCATTGAAGATTACCTGCTTGCCGCCGCCAGACACGACGATCTGGTTGGCATCGTAGTCGAGATTGTTGTCGCGCTTGAACTTTTTGATGATGGCGGATTTGAGCGCCGGCGTGCCGTCCATCGGCGGATATTTCGTGTCGCCGGCAAGTGCAGCTGCATGGGCCGCCTCGATCGCGTGTGCCGGGGTGGGGAAATCCGGCTCGCCGGAGGAGAGACTGACGACCTTGATCCCTTTGGCGGCCAATTCCCGGGCGCGCTGGGTCATGGCGGCGGATGCTGAAATGGAGACGTTTTTCAGGCGGTCGGCGATGACGGACATCGGCATGGTCCTTCGATAAGGGATTGAACAAGAGACCGCCCGCAGGCGATCGGAATTGCGTTATTCGGCGAGTTCGGCGGCAGGTGCGAGGGTGGCGCCGGTGGCTTCGATTTCACCGCGCACGATGCCGGCAAGCTCGAGGGCGCCTGGCGTGTCGCTGTGAACGAGGATGGAGCGTGCCGGCATGGCGATCACGGCGCCTTCGATGGTCTCGACGCTGCCGTCGACGAGGAATTTTCGCACGCGGGCGCGTACGGCGGCTTCGTCCTTGATGACGGCGCCCGGGAGCCCGCGCGTGACAAGCTTGCCGCCGGCGTCATAGGCCCGGTCCGCGAGGAAGAGCGCCAGTGTTTTCAGGCGCGCGCGTTTGGCTGCCTGTTCTATCTCGCTGCCTGATGTGACGAAGACGGCGAGATTGGCGTCGACGGTGACAATCGCATCCATCATCAGATCGGCGAGGATAGGGTCGCGGTTGACCATATTGCCCATGGCGGCATGGAAGCTGATATGGGAGACGGTGACCCGCTCGGCTTTGGCGATCGCCGTCAGCGCGCCGAGCTGATAGAGCATCTGCTGGCGAAGCTCGTCCGCCTGGAAAGGTATTTCGCGCCGGCCGAAGCCCAGCCGGTCAGGCAGGCCGGGATGGGCGCCGATGCCGACGCCATTCTGCTTTGCCAGCCGCACCATACGCCCCATCGTATCGGGGTCGCCGCCGTGGAAACCGCAGGCGATATTGGCCGAGGAGACGATTTTCATCATCGCTTCGTCGTCGCACAGCCGGTAGGGACCAAATCCCTCGCCCATGTCGGAATTCAGATCGATCTTCATCAGTTCCTCCTTTCGCTTCCCTTAGGCCATCGCCTTCAGGGCGCGCTTGACCATCCCGGATGTCAGCCTGACATCCTCGACATAGCGGGCGACGGCCTGTTCGACTGTGCGCGCTTCCGCATGCGTCGAGCGGATGAATTTCAGGCGGGCGCCGATGCGGGCCTGCCCGAGCCGCCAGAGATCGCATTCGATCACGCCGGCGACCTTCGGATAGCCGCCGGCCGTATTCGCATCGCTCATCTGCACGATCGGTTCGCCGCCGGGCGGAACCTGGATCACGCCGGGCACGACACCATGCGAGCGCATCTCGATGGCGGCGGTCGGCGTGATCGGCGCGCCGGACAGGCGGTAGCCCGTGCGGTCGCTGCGCGAGGAAATCCGCCAGGTCTGGCTCCAGAAGGCTTCGCCGTCTCCGGCGAAAAGACCATGCTCGCCGGCAGGCAGGGCACGGATCGGCAAGATGCCGTCGACGGGCGCCGGGAAGACCTCGCGCAGTGCCACGGCCGGCTCGACGACCGCGAGGCCCGTGGCCGGCAGCATGGCAATCTCCGCGTCCTCGCCGACCGCGATCCGATCGCCCTTCGCCAGCGGCCGGCCGGCATTGCCGCCGAAGCCGCCGCGCAGCGACGTGCTTCGCGATCCCATGACAACTGGAATATCCAGCCCGCCTCCGATCGAAATATAGGCGCGCGCCAACCGCGGGGGCTGCTGCAGTTGGAGAAGCTGTCCGGGCTCTGCGGTGTAGGCGCACCAGGGAATGAGTTCCGATCCGTCGAGGTGAGGACGCCCGTCGGCCCCGGTCACGGCAAAGACGGTGCGCCGCTCGAAACGCAGGCTGAACGGGAAGGTCTGGACCTCGATCACCGCCGCATTCTCGTCATTGCCGACGATAATATTGCCGATCCTGACCGCAAGCGGATCCATCGCGCCGCTCGCCGATACGCCGATGTCGCGATAGCCGGGACGTCCGAGATCCTGCACCGTGTTGAAAGGGCCGCTTTCCCAAATCTCGATCATAGCTCGATCCTTGCCGGCAGGAACCGCACCGTATCTCCGGGCGCCATCAAGGCGGGGGTCGGCGAGCTTGGGTCGAACATCTCAAGCGTCGCGAAGCCGATGGAATTCCAGCCGTTGGGACCGGTCAGCATGGCGACGCCGGTCTGCATGCCGCCGATCGTCACGCAGCCCTTCGGCATCTTCAGTGACGGCACGGTCTTTCGCGGCATGTAGATGCGCGGATCGAGGCCATGCAGATAGCCGAAGCCCGGCGCGCTGCCCAAGGCGAAGACGCGGTAGATGGCTTCATGATGGATGCGGACGACCTCGCGGTCGCTTAAGCCCGAGAGATCGCAAAGGGCCGGAAGATCGGTCGCATGTTCGCCGCCGTAATGGACGGGAATCTCGATGGTCTTGCCGTTGAGATCGATGCTCTGCGCATTCTCCCATGCCTCCAGCAGCCGGGCGACCGCGGCATCGGGATCTTCGGGCGTCTCCTTGAAGATCACCAGCAGGTTGGTCATCCCGGGAATATTTTCGGCAAGGTCCGCCCAGCCTCTCACCGTCTGAGACAGGGCCCAGATCCGCCGTTGCGCGATGAGATCGAAATCGCCTGGCGCCTCGAGCAGGAAGGATCTGGCCCCGATCGAGGAAACCCGCGCCCGGCTTTGGGTGGCCGGAACGATTTCGCGTGGCGAGGCATGTCTGTTCGTCGTGGCGATCATGATGGCAGCTCGATTTCGAACAGAGGATCACCGAAGCCGACCAGGGCGCCGGGCTCGGCGAGCAGCCTGGTCAAGACACCGGAGCGGCCGGCGCGAAGGGGAAGCAGCACATGCCCTACCCTGATGAAGCCGAGGAGATCGGCATCGGATACCGAGCGCGGCAGCGTTTGCGGTGTGGCGGCGGCGGCCGGATGTTCGGCGCAGAAATGCCCCGCCAGCGGCGCCTTCACGACCACAGGTGCGGAGCCTGGAGCGCGGAGTGCGGCTACCTGCGCGCCGCCCTCCCCTGAAATGACGATGCGAAGCTGCCCGTCAGGCCGGGAGATTTCGAGGCCCGCCACGCCGGCGGCCGTCAGCGCCTCGGTCAGGAATGCGATGGTCGCGGGATCGCTGAAGTCGATGGCGCTCATGCCGCGGCCCTCCGCAGCTTCAGCCAGTGCTCAAGATAGTGGATATCGGTCTCACCGCGGGCGAAGGCGTGGTCCTCGAACAGGGCGCGCAGGAAGGGGATATTGGTGGCGATGCCTTTGATCTCGGTGCCGGCAAGCACCTCGCACATTCTGGCCATTGCTTTCGCCCGCGTCGGCGCGTGGACGATCAGCTTGGCGATCAGCGAGTCGTAATAGGGCGAGACCCTGTAGCCGGGATGAATATGCGTATCGACCCGGATGCCTAGCCCCTGCGGCAAAGTCAGATGAGTGACGACACCTGCCGACGGCAGGAAGGTATCGGGATCCTCGGCGTTGATGCGGCATTCGAAAGAGTGGCCCTCGCAGGTGACATCGCTCTGGACGAGATCCAGAACGTCACCCTGGGCCGCCTTTATCTGCGCCTGGACGATATCGATCCCGCTCGTCATCTCGGTGACGGGATGTTCGACCTGAAGCCGCGTGTTCATCTCGATGAAATAGAAAGCGCCGTCCTCATAGAGGAATTCAAAGGTGCCGACGCCGCGATAGCCGATCTGGCGGCAAGCCTCTACGCAGGCCATGCCGACCGGCTGGATGATGTCGGGCGCGATTCCCGGCGCCGGTGCTTCCTCCACGACCTTCTGATGGCGGCGCTGCATCGAGCAGTCGCGATGCCCCAGCCACACGGCATTGCCGTGATCGTCGCAAAGAACCTGGATCTCGATATGGCGCGGATGCTGGAGGAACTTTTCCATATAGAGGGAGGGCGAGCCGAAGGCCTTGCGCGCCTCTTCCCGGGTCAGCGCTATGGCTTCATGCAGCTGATCGGCCTTCGGCACGACGCGCATGCCGCGTCCGCCACCGCCCCCTGACGCCTTGACGATGACGGGATAGCCGATCTCCAGCGCAATGCGCTCGATTGCGGCCGGGTCGTCGGGCAGCGCGCTATCGGGACCGGGAACGCAGGGGACGCCGGCCGCCATCATCGCCCGCTTCGCCGCGATCTTGTCGCCCATGGTTGCGATCGATGATGCCGTCGGCCCGATGAAGGTCAGCCCGGCCTTTTCGACGGCGTCGGCGAATGCGGCGTTCTCAGACAGAAAACCATAACCGGGATGGATGGCGCCCGCGCCGGTCAGGCATGCGGCGAGAAGAATGGCGTCCTGATTGAGATAGCTCTTGCCCGCGGTCGAAGGGCCGATGCAGAGAAAATGGTCTGCGGTCTTGATGTAAGGCGCTTGCCGGTCTGCCTCGGAGCAGATGGCGACTGTCTTCAGGCCGAGTTCGTGGCAGGCGCGCTCTATCCGGGCGGCGATCTCGCCGCGATTGGCGATGAGGACCGTGTCGAAACGGCGTCCTGAAGCAGCGGATTGTTCAGATGTTTCCGGCATCAGGCGATCTCCGCCAGCAGGTCGCCGGTCTCGACCTCGCCATTGTCGATATCGGTCAGGTGCGTGATGCGCCCGGATCGCGGCGCGGCGATCGTATTGAAGACCTTCATCGCCTCGATGATGAACAGGGTCTGCCCTTCCTCCACCGCGTCGCCGATCGCAACGAATGGCGGCTCGCCGGGCGCCGGCGCCCGGTGCAGAACGCCAAAGACGGGCGCCTTCACCGCATAAGAGGCTTTCTCGGCGCTCGAAGGTGCATCGGAGACGAGATCTATCGTCGATTCCGGCTTTTGCGGGGGCTCGGCAACGCCTGCCTCTGCCGGCGACGTGCGGAAAATCCGAACCGTCACGTCCTTTTCCGTCACGGTCAGCTCGGTAATATTCGATCGTCCGACAAAGTCGATCAGCGTCTTGATCTTCGAGAGGTCCATGTGCGTGCTCGGAATTTCAAATTCCGCCGGGCAGACCCGAAGGTTCGGATCGCCCGGCGTCGTGATTTTCGTAGCACGACGCGCCGACTGATGGGGTCAGACGAAGTTTTGATGGAGTGCAGTCAGCGCCCTGTCGGCCCTATCGCTGGACTGGGAGAAGATTACTTGTGGCATTCGGGTGCGGACAACTCGTCGTCAGTTCCCCAGGTCGAAAGCCACTTTTCGGCCTCGACGCCGGTGACGTGCAGTCCTGTCGCTTCAAATTCATTCCAGGCGTCAAGCGTCTCCTGCCGCAGCGCCTCGCGCTTCTCCTCGCGCTCGACATATTGCGCGATGGCTTCGCGCATGATCCAGTGGGACGAACGGCGGCGCGCCTCGGCCAATTGTTGGACGCGGCCCTTTAGCTCATCATCGAGTTTGAGCGAGGTCGGCGATGCCATGAGGCCTCCTTGGTCAGAGGTAATACCTGCCGAAAATTGGGTTTTCTCGCGGTATTTGTCCATGAATGAATTCAATGACGCGGTTCAGGGCATCGTCAAGTCTTCGGAGGGGCGATGCTCTCCCGCAGGATGAGCTTGCTGCGGACGACGGTGCGCACGGAGGCCGGGTTTTGCCTCTGGCCAATGGCGTCGAGCAGCAGTTCCACCGCCGCGCGCCCCATCTCTTCCACCGGCTGTTCGATCGTCGAGAGCGGCGGCGAGGAGAATTCGCAGACCGGGGAGCCGTCGAAGGAAACGACGGAAAGATCGTCGGGAATGCTCAAGCCGGCGCGCTGGATGCGGCTGACGAATGAAATGGCCATGTCATCGCTGGTGGCGATGACCGCCGTAGGTTTTTCGGCCAATTCAGCGAAATCGTCTGCCGCCTGCACGCCGATATCGAAACCGTGCTGATAATCGAGACGGCCGCCCGAGCGATGCACTGCCTTCTGCGACAGGCCGGCTGCCTCAAGCGCTTCGAGCACGCCGCCATAGCGCTCGACGTCGTGATAATTGCCTTCAGGTCCGGCAAGATAGAAGAACCGCCGATGGCCCAAGCGGATCAGTTCGGCGGTGACGTCGCGCACGGCCTCGCGGTCGTTGGTGACGACGCTCTGCAGGCCCGCATCGCTCATGTCGAGCAGCATCGAAACGATCGGCAGGCCGGAATTTGCCAGGGAGCGCCCATCGACCTCCGGAAGCTTCGACGACAGAATGATCGCTCCGCGCACGCTGCCGCCGAAGGCAAGATCGAGAATGTGCCGCTCGGAAATTTCGTCGCGATCGAGGTTGGCGATCATCAGGTTGTAACCGCCCTGGATCAGCGATTTGTTGATGCTCTGCAGGACCTGCGGAATGATCTGCGAGACGCCGTAATAGAGCGATCCGGGCAGGATGATCATGATGATGTTGGATTTGCCGACCCGGAGGCCCCGCGCCATTGCATTGGGCGTATAGCCGAGCTGCTTGGCCGCCGCGTTGATCTTGGCGCGGGTCTTCTCGTTGACGCGCCCGGGATTGGCGAGCGCACGGCTGACCGTCGATATCGCAACGCCGGCGAGCCGCGCGACATCGGCCATCAACGCGCCCGATTGATCCTCGCCGACCACATCCTTGTTTTTATTCACGTTTATTTCTTTCCCTCGGATGCTTCGATTTGCAACTCTAAGACAGGCGATGGTCTATAGCAAACGTTTGCCAAAAATCGCTTGCCAAAAAAACCAGCTTGGCTATCATCTGCCAATGGCAAACGATTGCCATTTATTAATGCGTTGAAAATCCATGACTTATTGGATGTGGGGCTGCTGTTCCGCAGGCGGATGGGTCGTGCCTCGAGAAATGGGATAGATATGGCTACTGGCGACAGGCTGCGCTTCGGCGTCGATCTCGTGACGTTCTTTCATCCGGGCTTCTGGGGTGTCGATAGCGATGATGCAATCGTCGCCTATGCCCGCGGCGAACCGCGCGCCTTCTGGGACAAGATCCTCGACAGCGTCCAGGCCTCGGGCATTACCGGCGTCGAGGTGACCTTCTCTCCCTTCAACTGGCAGGATGCGATCAAGACTTATGGTTCCGTCGACGCTTTCGCAGCCGAGCTGGCAAGCCGCGGCCTGACGCTCTGCAGCGGCTTCTTCGCGGAGCTTGAGGCGGCGGGCGATTTTACCGACCCCGAGGCCCAGCGCGCGCTGATCGACAAGGCGGAACGTTATGCCGACTTCCTGAAAGCCTGCGGCAGCGACATCATGGTGATCGGCGCCCCGCTTCGCCAGACGCTCGGCGCCCAGCCGGTGCAGTTCCACGATTTTGACCGCGCCAAGCTGATTGCCGATTTCCTCAACCGGCTTGGCGCAGCCCTTTATGTGAAGGGTGTGCGGCTGGCGCTGCATACCGAGGCTCATTCGATTTTTGCCGGCGCGCGCGACGTCGACCTGATGATGCTTCTGACCGACCCCGCCTATGTGCATATGTGCCCGGACACGGCCCATATCATCGTTGCCGGCTCCGATCCCGTCCAGCTCGTCGATCGTCATCACGAGCGGATGATCATCGCTCATTGGAAGGATGCGATCGGACCCATGCCCGCCGACACCCCGATCGACAAGCACATTCACGATCGCCACCGCCCTTATTTCTGCGGCTTCGGCCTCGGGCGGGTCGACTGGCCGGCCTGGATCCGGCTGTTGCGCGACCGGTCTTATGAAGGCTGGGCGATCCTCGAACTCGATGCTGCGCCGGATCCCGTCCGCGACATCGCCAACGGGCTGACGCTCGTCCGGCAGGCGCTCCTGCCGATCTATCGCTGACTTCATTCCGAAGACGACGAACGCCCCGCCAAGAGGGCATTTTCAAGAGGTGGAACAATGAAGACCATGATGAAACTTTTTCTTGCCGGCGTGGCAGTCGCCGGTCTTCTCGCCTCGGCCCATGCCGAGGACAAGCCGACGATCGAGATGATGTCGTCCTGGACGTCGGGCGGCGAAGCGGCGGCCTTGAATGTCATCAAGACCGAATTCGAAAAGCGCGGCGGCGTCTGGAAGGATTCTTCGATCGCCGGGTTCGGCGCGGCCGATGCGGCATTCCAGAACCGGATCGTCGCCGGCGACGCGCCGGGTGCCAAACAGGGCGTCATCGGCCTTGCGGCTGCGGATTTCGTCAGCCAGGGCCTGTTCAACCCGATCGACGACGTCGCGGCCGCCGGAAAATGGGCCGACGTCCTGCCGAAATCGATCACCGATCTCATTTCCTATGACGGCAAGGTCTATCTCTCGCCGACCGGCGCCCATGGCGAAAGCTGGGTTTTCTATTCCAAGGAAGCCTTCGAGAAGGCCGGCATCACGGAGGAGCCCAAGAGCTGGGACGAATTCTTCGCCGACCTCGACAAGCTGAAGGCCGCCGGCATCATTCCGGTCGCCTGGGGTGGGCAGCCCTGGCAGCAGACCAAGGTCTTCAACATGATCCTGCTGTCGCAGGTCGGGATCGACGGCTTCCTGAAGATCTATGTCGACAAGGACAAGAGCGAGGCTTCCGTCGAGGGCGTGAAGAAGACCCTCGAAATCCTCGGCAAGCTGCGCGCCTATGTCGATGCGGGGGCCGCCGGCCGCAACTGGAACGACGCGACAGCCATGCTGATAACCGCCAAGGCCGGCGTTCAGTTCATGGGCGATTGGGCCAAGGGCGAATTCACCGTCGCCGGCAAGGAGCCGGGCAAGGACTATGGCTGCATGATCGTGCCGGAATCGAAGGGCATGGTTTACATCGCCGACTCCCTGTGGTTCCCGAAGACCAGCAATGCCAGCACCGACAAGGCGCAGAAACTTCTCGCCGAGGTCGTCATGGACCCGGCCGTCCAGGTCGAGTTCGCGCTGAAGAAAGGCGCGGTGCCCATGCGCACCGACGTCGACAAGTCGAAGCTCGATGTCTGTGCCCGGAAGGGCGCGGAGCTGATGGCTGCGGGCGCGATCGTGCCGGACCAGGCGATCGTGCTGACGCCCCAGCAGGTCGGCGCGCTCGACGACTACGTCGACGAATTCTGGAGCGGCGGCTCGAATGACGCAGCCTCCGCCGCCGCGAACTTCTTCGCCATTTTCGAATAGGATAGCGCCGGTGGCGTCGGTCTGATGCCGACGCCACGGCTGTCGGCCGTCGCCATTGTGCAGCGGCGGCGCGCTCCTTTCATCCGTCGACGAGCTGGCCGATGTCCTTCAAACGCAAGCCTAACCTTTCAGCCACGATCGCCCTGCTGCCGACATGGTTCGTCGCGGTGGTGGTCTTCATCGGCACCATGGCGTGGTCGATCCGCCTGTCCTTCACCAATTCGACGCTCTTTCCCTCCTCGACCTATGTCGGCCTGGCGCAATATTCGAAGCTCTTCTCTTCCGCCAAATGGCTCGCATCGCTGCAGAACGTGCTGATCTTCGGCGTCCTCTACGTCGCAGGCTGCCTGCTGCTCGGCTTCCTGCTCGCCGCCGCCCTCGACCGCAAGATCCGCTTCGAAAGCGCCTTCAGGACCATCTTCCTTTATCCCTATGCCATGTCTTTCGTCGTGACCGGGCTGATCTGGCAGTGGATGCTCAATCCGACGCTCGGCATCCAGGCGAGCGTTCGCTCGCTCGGCTGGGAAAGCTTCGTGCTCGACTGGGTGGTCAATCGCGACATGGCGATTTATGCGCTGGTGCTTGCCGGCGTCTGGCAGGGTGCCGGGCTGGTCATGGTCATCGCGCTCGCCGGCATGCGCGGCATCGAGGCCGAACAATGGAAGGCGGCGCGGATCGACGGCATTCCCGTCTGGCGGATCTATGTCTCGATCATCCTGCCGCAGCTCGGGCCGGCGCTGGCGGCGGCCGGCATGCTGCTCGCCATGGGCGTGATCAAGACCTACGACATCGTCGTCGCCATGACCAATGGCGGTCCCGGCAATGCGACCGAGGTGCCGGCGAAATTCATCATGGACAATCTGTTCGGCCGCCAGAACCTCGGCCTCGCCACGGCAGGAGCGACGGTGCTTGTGCTCGGCGTCATCGTCGCGGTCGCTCCGTTCCGCTACGCGATGCACATGCGCGCCAGAGCGAAGGGAGCCGCGTGATGGCTGATCTCCATCCGAACGGCCCGAAGCCGGCCCGCCTCACGGCCGGGCGCATCGGCCTTTATGCCTTCCTGGTCGCCGCCGCGCTGTTCTTCCTTCTGCCGCTCTACACCATGGTGGTCACCTCGCTCAAATCGATGGACGAAATCCGGCTCGGGCAGATCTTCGCTTTGCCGGCGACGCTCGATTTCTCCGCCTGGACGACCGCCTGGTCAGGTGCCTGCATGGGAACCGTCTGTGTCGGCATTCGCAGCGGCTTCTGGAATTCGGTGGCGATCACCGTTCCCGCGGTCGCGCTCTCGGTCTTCATCGGCGCCGTCAACGGCTATGCGCTGTCGCTCTGGCGGCCGCGCGGGGCCAACCTGCTCTTCGGCCTGTTGATGGCCGGCGGTCTCATCCCCTACCAGATCTTCCTCTATCCGATGGTCCGGGCGATGGCCAATATCGAGCTCTACAATTCGCTTGCCGGCATCATTCTCGTGCATGTCATCTTCGGCCTGCCGCTGGTGACCCTGCTCTTCCGCAACTATTTCGTCAGCGTGCCGGAGGAGCTCTGCAAGGCGGCACGCGTCGACGGCGCCGGCTTCTGGCGCATCTTTTTCGAGATCATGCTGCCGATCGCCGTGCCGATGGTCGTCGTGGTCTCCATGCTGCAGTTCACCGGCATCTGGAACGACTTCCTGCTCGGGCTCGTCTTCGCCGGCCGCGACAATCTGCCGATGACCGTCCAGCTCAACAATATCGTCAACACCACGATGGGCGAGCGCACCTACAATGTGAACATGGCAGCGACGATCCTGACTGCCCTCGTCCCGCTCGCCATCTATTTCCTGTCCGGCCGCTGGTTCGTGCGCGGCATCGCAGCCGGCGCAGTCAAGGGGTAACGCTTCCATGCAATCCGCCGTCTCCGTCAAGGATCTGAAGATCGCCTATGGCCACCATACGGTGATCGAAAAAATGTCGATCGACATCGCGCCCCGCGAGTTCCTGGTACTGCTCGGCCCTTCCGGCTGCGGCAAGTCCACGCTGCTGAACGCCATTGCCGGGCTGCAGGACATCGCTGCCGGCGAGATCTGGATCTCGGGCAAGAACGTCAGCTGGGAGGAGCCGAAGGACCGCGGCATCGGCATGGTGTTCCAGTCCTACGCGCTCTACCCGCGCATGTCGGTTCGCAAGAACCTCTCCTTCGGCCTTCGCGTCGCCGGTCTGCCGAAGGCCGAGATCGAGGCCCGCGTCGCCCGCACGGCCGCTCTCCTTCACCTCGACACGCTGCTCGACAGACGCCCTGCCGAACTCTCCGGCGGCCAGCGCCAACGCGTCGCCATCGGCCGGGCGCTGGTGCGCGAAGTCGATGTCTTCCTCTTCGATGAACCGCTGTCGAACCTCGACGCCAAGCTGCGCAACGAATTGCGCGTCGAGATCAAGAAGCTGCATCAGCGCCTCGGCAACACCATGATCTATGTGACCCATGACCAGGTCGAGGCCCTGACCCTTGCCGACCGCATCGCCATCATGCGCGACGGCGTCATCCAGCAGCTTGCCTCGCCAGCCGAGATCTATCGCCGCCCGACCAATCTCTTCGTTGCCGGTTTCATCGGCGCGCCGACGATGAACTTCGTCGAGGGCCGGATCGAGCGCGGCGACGGCGCGCCGGTCTTTCGAAGCAAGGGGCTTGCCGTCGATCTCTCCGGTTATTCCTTTCAAGCCGCTGCGACGGAAGGACCGGCAACGCTCGGCTTTCGCCCCGAGCATCTCGTGCTCGACGGGGCGGCAAGCAGCCTGCCCACCATTACCGGCCGTGTTTCCGTCGTCGAGCCGATGGGATCCGATGCGGTCGTCTGGTTCGACTGGGCCGATCAAAGCCTCTCGCTCAGGCTGATGGGCGACGTCACCCTGCAGCCGGGCGACGCCGTGGCCCCCGGGCTCGATATCGCCAAGGCGTCGCTCTTCGGCGCCGACGGATCGCGGCTCTGATGCGCCGCCCCTTGGTTTTCTCGCAATCGCCGGCGCGTCGCGCGCCGTTTTGAGCAATTGCTCCAGGACAGGATTTGGAAAGACATGTCTGAGATCGTCTATGATGCGCTGGTGATCGGCTCCGGCGCGGCGGGTTCCTTCGCGGTCAAAGAACTGACGGCATTGGGACTGTCGGTGCTGCTGCTGGAGGCCGGTCCTGCCGTCAGCCTTAGGGATTTCGACCCGGCGCGCAAGAAAGAGCCGGCCAGCAGCATCAATATCTGGGAGCGTGCGCGCGCCACGATCAGGGGCCAGCCAATTCAGGCGCGCGCGGCCTTTTTTACCGAGCGCTTCAGCCACTTCTTCGTCAACGACCGCAAGAACCCCTATACGACGCCGAAGGGCGAGCCTTTTCTCTGGATCCGCGGCCGCCAGGGCGGCGGGCGTCTGCACAGTTTCGGCCGCGTGCTGCTGCGCTGGACCGACGACGATTTCAAGATCCGGTCGCGCTCTGGAAAGGGCGTCGATTGGCCGGTCTCCTATGACGAGCTCACGCCGTTCTACGACGAAGTGGAATCCTATCTCGGGCTCTACGGCAACAAGGACGATGCGCCGACGCTGCCGGACGGGATCTATGCCAAACCGGCGGGTTTGACGCCCGCCGAACAGATCTTCAAGCAAGCGGTTGAAAGCCGTTGGCCGGAGAGGCGCGTCGTTTCCTGGCGCTACATCGCACCGGACGCCGAACGCATGCCGCGGCCGCTTAAGGATGCCAAGGCCACCGGCCGGCTGACGGTCCGCTACGACGCCGTCGTTCGCCGCATCACGACGGATGAGAAAACCGGCCGCGCCACCGGCGCGGAATTCATCGACCGCAATACGGGTGAGATATCGTCGGCCCGTGCCGCGACGGTCGTGCTGTCGGCCTCGCCGATCGAGAGCGTGCGGCTGCTCCTCAATTCGGCCTCGGCCCAACATCCCGACGGCCTTGGAAACAGCTCAGGCGTCCTCGGCCGCTATTTCATGGATCAGCTTCCCTGCCTCGCCTTCGGTTCCTTTTCGAAGGCGAAAGGTTGGGCGCCCGACGAATCCGCTCCGACCGACCCGTTCTACAATCCCTCGGGCGGGATCTTCATCCCCCGTTTCGGCGAGGGTGACGCGGCCCGCGGCGATTTCGACTACCAGGGCAGCGTCGGCCGGGCGCCTGTTTCCGGGGACACCGATGCGCGTCTCGCCTTCTTCGGCTTCGGCCGCATGCTGCCCTATGCCGACAACCGCATCACCCTCGATGCCAGGCGCAGGGACGCCTGGAACATTCCCGTGCCGCATATCCGCTGTGTCATGCAGGCGGAGGAGCAGGCGCTGCTTCGCCGGCAGGAGGAAACGCTGATCGCCATGGTGAGCGAGGTCGGCGGCGAGCTCGAATTCATCGGCTCGCCGACCGGCCTCAAGGAGATGGGCAGGGGCGCCTTTCCCGATGCGGATGTCTTCAGCCGCTTCATGTTCCGCACATGGTTCCGCAAGACCATGTGCATGGGCGCCGCCATCCATGAAACCGGCGGTGCGCGCATGGGTGAAAGCCCGGAGGCGTCGGTGCTCAACCCCTACAACCAGGTCTGGGATGCCCCGAACCTCATCGTCACCGACGCCAGCGCCTTCCCCGGCAGCGGCATCGCCGGCACGACGCTCACCGTCATGGCCCTGACGATCCGCGCCTGCCGAAACCTTGCCGACCGATATCGTGCGGGGCAGCTCTAAGGCGCGCTTGGAACGAGAGACGCGGGTAGCCGTTTCAGCTCGATCAGTGGTCGTCATATAACCTTCGCACTGACATGCTCCTGTCAAAACAACAGGAAGGAAAAAACCATGGCTCAAACACCGCAGGACCAACTCGACCGCATAAAGGCCGAAATTGCAGACAGCTTCGATGAGGAGCTGGAAATGCAGATGGAGGAAGACCGGCTGGACGATCTGGTCGCCGAGGGAATGTCGGAACCGGCCGAGCAGACGCTCGAGCGAAAGATCTACTTCCGCGAACTCTTCCGACTGCAGCACGAACTGGTGCGGCTGCAGGATTGGGTTCAGCACAAGAAGCTGAAGGTCGTCGTGCTCTTCGAAGGCCGGGATTCGGCCGGCAAGGGCGGCGCGATCAAGCGCGTCACCCAAAGGCTCAATCCGCGCGTCTGCCGCACCGTCGCACTGCCCGCCCCGACCGAGCGTGAGCGCCATCAATGGTATTTCCAGCGTTACGTTCCGCACCTGCCCACAGCCGGCGAGATCGTGCTCTTCGACCGCAGCTGGTACAACCGCGCCGGCGTCGAGCGCGTGATGGGGTTCTGCACCCCCGACGAGCTCGAGGAGTTCTTCCGCTCGGTGCCGGAATTCGAGCGCATGCTCGTCCGCTCCGGCATCGTGCTGATCAAATACTGGTTCTCGATCACCGACGAGGAGCAGGAATTCCGCTTCAAGATGCGTATCCACGATCCGCTGAAGCAGTGGAAGCTTTCACCGATGGACATGGAAAGCCGTGTCCATTGGGAGGAATATACCAAGGCCAAGGAAGAAATGCTCGCGCGCACGCACACCAAGGAGACGCCTTGGTGGGTGGTGCAGGCCGTCGACAAGAAACGGGCGCGGCTGAACTGCATCGCCCATCTTCTCGAGCAGATTCCCTATGAGGATGTGCCGAAGCCGGAGATCCAGCTGCCGGATCGCATCCGCCATGCCGATTACAACAGGGCGCCGGTTCCGGCTGAAATGTACGTACCGGAGCGCTATTGAGCGCTGTTGAAGGCACGGCGCGACAGGTCAGCTGCCGAAACATCGATAATCCGCAGTCCGCCGGCTGCGCCACGCGAGGCGCGGCGTAGCGGCAGACCGTCTGCGGCCATCGCATGCCGTCAGGCAGCGATATCGGCCATCCGGTTCAAATCTTCGATGGCCTCATCGGGCAGCACGAGGCCGGCGGCGGTGAGGTTTTCCCTGAGATGGCCGACGGAGGAGGTGCCGGGGATCAGCAGGATATTGGGCGCGCGATGCAGCAGCCAGGCGAGCGCCACCTGCATCGGGGTAGCGCTGAGGCGCTCGGCGACCTTGGAGAGAGTGGACGACTGCAGTGGCGTAAACCCGCCGAGCGGGAAGAACGGCACATAGGCGGTGCCCTCACGGGCGAGCGCGTCGATGAGCGGATCGTCGGCCCGATGCGCCAGATTGTACTGGTTTTGCACGCAGACGATGTCGGTGATCCCGCGGCCTTCGGCGACCTGGCGCGAGGTGGCGTTGCTCAAGCCGACGTGGCGGATGAGACCCTGCCGCTGGAGATCGGCAAGCACCGTCAGAGGTGCTTCTATCGATCCTTCGGCCGGGCCATGCACGTCGAACATGATCCTGAGGTTGACCACATCGAGCACGTCAAGGCCGAGGTAGCGCAGATTGTCGTGCACTGCCTGGGTCAGCTCATGGCGCGAGAAAGCCGGAATCCAGGACCCGTCCGTGCCGCGCCTGGCGCCGACTTTGGTGACGATGACGAGACCATCGCGATAGGGGTGAAGGGCTTCGCGGATGATCTGGTTGGTGACGTGCGGACCGTAGAAATCGCTGGTGTCGATGTGATTGACACCGCTTGCGACCGCCTCGCGCAGCACCGCAAGCGCGGCGCCATGATCTCTGGGCGGGCCGAACACGCCGGGCCCCGCGAGCTGCATGGCGCCATAGCCAAGTCGCTTCACGTTGCGGTCGCCGAGATTGAAGCTGCCGGCCTGATCGATAATGGACATGATCTCACTCCTTTCAAGAGATGAGGCCAAGACTACGCCGTGGCGGAGCGTGTGATAATCCGGTACAATCCGTACAGGCCGTGCGGAGTGGCGAACAGTGAAAGCAGATTTGAGTGATCTCAATGCCTTTGTCGCCGTGGCGCGGGCCGGCGGTTTTCGCGAGGCGGCGCGGGCCAGCGGCAGCAGCGCCTCTTTCTTGAGCGAAGCGGTGCGGCGCCTCGAGGCTGAGCTCGGCGTCAGACTGCTCAACCGCACGACGCGCAGCGTCGTTCCAACCGAAGCGGGCAAAGGCCTGCTGGAACGGCTTGGCCCTGCTTTGACGGAGGTGGAGGCCGCGCTCGACGTGGTCAACCGATTTCGCGACAGGCCGGCCGGTTCTCTGCGGCTCAACGTGCCGGTCAGCGCGGCGCGCCTGGTGCTGCCAGCCATCGTCCCGCCATTCCTCGCCGCCTATCCCGATATTCGCCTCGAGATCGTCGCCGAGGAGAGCTTCGTCGACGTGCTGGCTGCCGGATGCGATGCCGGCATCCGTTACGACGAGCGGCTGGAGCAGGATATGATCGCAATAGCGATCGGGCCGCGCCAGCAGCGCTTTGCCACTGCCGCGTCCCCCGACTATCTCGACCGCCATGGCCGGCCGCAACATCCGAGCGAACTCCTCGACCATGCCTGTCTGCTGGGCCGGTTTGACAGCGGTGCGCTGACGACGCCCTGGGAATATGAGCGGGACGGCGAAGTGGTACGGGTCGAACCGTCAGGACCATTGATCGTCAAGGTCGGCGGGGCGACCGATCTGTCTGTCGACGCCGCCATAGCGGGCACGGGCGTGATCAGCATTTTCGAAGACTGGCTGCGCCCGTATTTTGACAGTGGCGTTCTCGAGCCCATTCTCGAACCCTGGTGGCAGCGCTTTTCCGGGCCGTTTCTCTATTATCCCGGACGGCGCCTGGTGCCGGCACCGCTCCGCGCCTTCATCGATTTCGTCAAGGCGTCAGCTAACCCGGCTTGAACGAAGTTGCAGTGCCGGTATCGCTTCGAGAACGGAGCGCTGCAAATCCGGGGTTCCGATATCCGGGAAATATCGAAACCCCTTCGGAAGGCGGTCGTCGGCCACACCAGAGAGATCCTTCTGCGCCGTCACCGTCACCATTCGCTCCTCAATGCACGCTTGGAGTTTCCATGACCATTGCGAAGTCTTCTGCGACCAGTTCGCTGACGGCTATGAGGATTTCTTCCCGTGAAAAGCCCGATGTCAGCGCACGCTGGATCAGATCCTGCAGATCCGGCTCGACCACATCACGGCAATCCTCGAGGCGTTCTTCTGAAATGGCAAGGCTATTCAATTCGTCCATTGTCTATCCTTTCGGGAAAGCTATCAACGCGCTGCCGCCTGCTTCCGCCCGGTCAGCAGTCCTTCGCGCTGCATCTTCTTGCGTGCGGCCTTGCGCTGCCGGCTGATCGCCTGGGCTTTTTCTCTGACGCGGCGTTCGGACGGCTTCTCATAGGCGCGCCGCTCCTTCATTTCGCGGAACAGTCCTTCGCGCTGCATTTTCTTTTTCAACGCCCTCAGGGCTTGATCGACGTTGTTGTCTCTGACGAGTACCTGCATTCGCATTCTCCTTGTTTGGATGGTGGGCCGGGTTATCAGGCGATCAGGCCTGCATTCACGGCGGCTAAAGAGGCAAATGCCCTTCACGCTCCAGCAGTTTGGGACAGCACCGCGACCCTTGCGCCGGCCGATCAACGACCGCAGCCGCAGTCGCCATATTTCGTGGGTTCAAAAAGAAATCCTCTGACGGCCGTAGCCGGAATCATCTTGCTGCTGGGATTGCCCATGGGCCGCCCGGATGGCGCATGCGGCCGATCCTTTTGCTTTCATTCCCGTGTCGGCACTGCTGGAGTGTCCGGTGAGATCGGCTGCGGCTCTAAGGTAGGTGCCGGTGTCAATGATTGCAACGGTGTGCAGCCGGGATAGAAGCAGCGTCAGAAGAGCACGGCCGCAACATAGTCACCGGGCAGGTTCCTTCAAGTTTACCGGGTGTAAATTGGTCGAATTTGCTTCAAATTTGATTGAATCAGATAACGTATTGGTCGCTTCATAAACGTCAATGCACGTTATGGGTGAATGTTAACCTTGCGTTAAATACCCCATTGACTTGCAGTATTAATAAGTTGTTAAAGAAGCCGCTCGCTAAGGTCAAAATGACCCACCGATAAAACAATTTTAGGAGAAACTAATGGCTTCCCTGATTCACGCAACTGACGATAGTGTAACTTTTGCAGAAACCGACGTAATTTCCGGAAATCTTCTGTCCAACGATTCCTCCGACAACGGCCGCCTGTTCCTGCGCGCCTTCGACCAGCAGGCGGTCGGCGCCAAGGGCGGCAACAGCCAGGTCACCGAGATCCAGGGCGACTACGGCACGTTCTTCGTCAAGCCGGATGGCAGCTATACTTATGTCCTGAGCGATGCTGCCAAGATCGGCTTTACCAATGGTGAAACGCTGACAGAACGCGTCTCCTACAAGATCTCCGACGGCAACGGTCACACCGATGTCGGTGTATTCTCCCTGAATATCCAGGGCGTTACCCAGGTTAAGCCGGTCGCGGTCGACGATACATACAGCTTCACCGAAGGCAGCCCCATCACGGGTAACGTTCTGGACAACGACATCGCCGGCGACAACGGCAAGATGTTCCTGCGTCAGTTCCTGAATACACAGGTAGACTCCCCTGCCGACGCCGTAACCGACGTTGCTGGCACGTATGGCACGTTCCACGTCAAGTCGAACGGCGAGTTCACCTACGAGTTGAACACCGATCTGAATGCCGATCAGACCTACACGGAGGTTCTGCGGTACTACAAGATTTCGGACGGCGAAGGTCACACGGACACTGCCCTGGTGACGCTCAACATCACCGGTACGGACGTTCATACGGTTTGATCGCCCATAACAGGTTAGCGAAACGCGACGCCCGCCGCAAAATCGGCGGGCGTTTTCGCATCCGCGTTCCTGATACATGCTTCCTGGATATAGTTGCTCGTAATCCTTTTTAGCTAGTTCTTATAAAATCCCCAGGGGGGTAGTCTCGTTGTTCGGAGGACACGCCGTTGACCGAACACATCGAACCCAGGCAAATCGAAACGGACGATCTGACGAAAGTCTGGTCCGTCACGGAATTCTGCGCTCGTCACCATATCGATGCCGAGGAACAAGCGATGCTGCTCAAACTTTTCGGGCCCTTCGCGACAGCCTGCGAGCTGCTGCACAATGCCAGACGTGCACAGCGATTCCGATAGTGTCCTTCTTAATTCCTTCGCCCTGCCTTGCGGAAGACCAACGGCGCCTACATACGCCCGAGGTTAGGCCCTGACCTTGCGTTCGCGGGCGACTGCCTAATGGTGCAGCGTCCTCTGCGCGTCTGAACGGACGCGCGGCGCTTTGGGGCAATTTCCTGAAATGCTCCTCGCTTTCTGCACAAAATCTGCAATCCGGCGCGCCATCTTCCTGCCATGAGCAAGAACGCCAGCCCGCCCCGCCCCGCACCCTCCGCTTTACCGGATCGCCTCCGCAATGACGGATGGTGGCTGACGGACGGGTCTCAAGACACCCCTGCCGCGACGAGATCGGACACCAGGCTCATCGTGATCGCAACGCGGCCTTTGCAAGAGGAGTAGCCATGGATACAGCCGATATTTTGACAGAACCGATGCCGATCAAACGGGGCGGTGGCCGTCCCGTGGCGCTGCTTGCGCTGGTGGCGCTTGCGGATTTTCTGATCTTTGGCCAGGCGCTCGGGATAAACCTCTTCCTTTTTGCGCTCGCCGTCTGCGTCGGCATTCTGTATTCGGCCAGGAAGAGGCCGCAGTTTTCGATGGCGGCTTTCCTGCTCGGTTTTTTGGTCCTGGCGTCGGCGCCGCTTGTGGAAGCGCCCTCGCTCACCGGCCTCGTCCTCTGCTTCGGCGCACTGATGTCGGTTGCTCTCGTCAGCGCCAGACTGATGCCCCGCCGCCTTACCGGCCTGCCCCTGGTGTTTTTCCGCTTCGCTCTCGTCATTCCCTTGCGGCTTGCCGAGAGTATCCGGAAATATCTTGCGACGCCGGCCAAAGGGTTTTCTTTTGCTGTGGTCCGACAGGGCGCTGGCCTCTGGATCATGCCGGTCATTCTCGCAGCGATCTTCGTATCTCTCTTTGCAGCGGCCAATCCGCTGATCGAAATCGCGCTGCGCAGCATCGATTTTGCCGTTTTGCTACAGTTCCTCGATCTTTGGCGGATCGGCTTCTGGATGATGATCGCTATTGTCGTCTGGGCGATGCTGCGGCCGCGCCTGAAGCGTCGCGCTGCAAGATCGCACGCCGGCAGACCGTTCATGATCGTGCCCACCAGGAATGCGCCGTTTGGCCATGCTTCGCTGTTGCGATCCCTCGTCTTGTTCAACGCAATTTTTGCCGTGCAGACGCTACTCGATCTCGTCTATCTCTGGGGCGGCGCCAATCTGCCCGAGCACATGAGCCACGCCGAATATGCCCATCGCGGCGCCTATCCGCTGATTGCCACGGCGCTTCTCGCCGCCGGCTTCGTCCTCGTCGCCATGCGCCGCGGTGGCCCCGGCGATCATAGCGCGCTGATCCGCGGCCTCGTCCATGCCTGGATCGGCCAGAATGTCCTGCTCTGCCTGTCCTCGATGCTGCGACTCGGGCTTTACGTCGAGGTTTATTCGCTGACGGAGCTGCGTGTCGCCGCCGGTCTCTGGATGGGCATCGTCGCCATCGGTCTTGTCTTGATCCTGCTGCGCATTCTGTTCAATCGATCCAACGCATGGCTGATCACCGCCAACCTCGCCTCCCTCCTTACGGTTCTCTACATCAGCTCCTTCATCGATTTTCCGGCTTTTATCGCCCGCTTCAATGTCGCTCACAGCCAGGAGATCAGCCAGGAAGGCCCGCCGCTCGATCTCGACTATCTCTCCTCGCTCGGCCCTTCCGTCATCCCGGCGCTCGATCGCTATATCCAGATGCTGCCGGATCAGCTGATCGACAAGAAGAGCGAAGCTGTGACGGTTCGCTACTATCTCTCCACGAACTTTCAGATGCGCCGGCGCGACTGGCGAAGCTGGACCTTCCGATCCGCGCGGCTGGAGAGCTATCTTCTCTCTCCCGCAGCCATTGCAAGATAGAACGAGAACGATGACAACAGGCACGACAAACCAACACAGGACCGGTGATGGCGCCCCGCATTCTCGTCGTCGATGACGAACCTCACATCCGCGATGTGATCTGCTTTGCACTTGAGCGCGGCGGTCTGACATCGACCGCCGTTCGTGGCGGCACCGAGGCGATGGCGGCCTTCCGCCGCGGCAACATCGATCTGATCATTCTCGATATCGGCATGCCCGATATGGATGGTCTGGAGGTCTGCCGGCAGATCCGCCAGACATCGGCACTGCCGATCCTGTTTCTGTCCGCCCGCGACGAGGAGATCGACAGGATCCTGGGGCTCGAAATCGGTGGCGACGACTATGTCACCAAGCCTTTCAGCCCGCGCGAACTCATCGCGAGGGTCAAGGCGATATTGAAGCGAAGCGGCAACGGGGCGGCGCCCGACAGACGCCATGCCGCCCTTGTTGCCGGCGAGATCAGCCTGGATCGCCACGGCCGGACGGTCATGTTCGGTGACAGCGCCCTCGCGATGACGGGCCTGGAATTTGCAATCCTGGAAGCATTGCTGTCGCGTCCCGGTATGGTCTTCAGCCGCGAACAATTGATGGAAGCGGCCTATGGCGCTGGCACCTACGTCGCCGACCGGACGATCGACAGCCATATCCGCAACATCAGAGCCAAATTCACCGCCGTCGGCGGCTCCGGAATCATCGCGACCGTTCACGGCATCGGCTTCAAGCTTAGCGGTGAAATCGGGAGGAAGGCCTGATGCCGGCGCCGAAAGTCAGGGTGAAATGGCGGCCGAGGCTGGCGCTGATCGTCTATGCCGTGCTGCTCGCCGTCATGGCTCTGCCGATCCTGATCGTCGTCTGGTTTCGTGCCGTCGAGGCAAGTTCGAGCCGGATGGCGCCGGCGGAAATCGGGGCGCTTGCCATTGTCGCGATGCTGACACTCGGCATTGCCTATGTGCTGACGCGCACCATCACCGGGCCGATCGACGCGCTGATCGCCCGCACGGAAGAGATCGCCCGTGGCGGCAAGGCGGCAATCCGTCCGCTCGACAGCTATGGAACCCGGGAGATCGCGGTGCTGTCGCAAAGCTTCCTCGATCTTGCCGGAAAACTGGTCGACCGCACGGACTATGTCCGCTCCTTTGCCGCCCATGTCTCCCACGAGCTGAAATCGCCGCTGACGGCCATCCGGGGGGCGGCGGAACTTCTGCGCGATGACGATGCCGAGAGATCGATGACCACAGCACAGCGCTTGCATTTTCTCGACAATATCGTCGCGGACGCCGTCCGGCTCGACGCATTATTGCAGCGGCTGCGCGAACTGGCGCAGGCGGAAACGCCTGTGAGCGAGGGCGGAAGCTGTGTCGCCAGCATCATAACGTCACTGCGCGGACGTTTTCCCGCCCTTGAAGTTTCGGCTGCCGGAGATGCGGAAACATCGATCGCGCTCCCGCACGAAGCAGCCGTCGTTGTCTTTGCCAACCTCGCCGAAAACGCCTTACAGCACGGCGCCACGCTGTTGGAATTCGTCATCTCGGCCGACGACCGCAAAGCCGTCTTTCTCGTTCGTGACGACGGCAGCGGGATTTCCGAGGCTAATCGCGAACGCATCTTTCAACCGTTCTTCTCGACCCGCCGCGAACAGGGCGGCACCGGGATGGGCCTCGGTATTATCCGCGCCATGCTGAGTTCCCATGGTGGCACCATCCAACTTCGGCCGACGGTCGGCACCGGCGCCGAGTTCGAAATCACCCTGCCCGTGCCATCGCCGCGCAGTTGAGCTGGAGCCTCCTGCCCTCAGCTTTTCAGATAGCTGACGACGGCGTCGGCAATCATGCCGCGATGGCGTTCGATGGTATCGCCGTCCGAGAGATTGCGCCTGAAGATCGTCCCGAACGTATAACGGTTGGAAACGCGGAAGAAGCAGAAAGCGCTGATCATCATATGGATGTCGATCGGGTCGGCCTTGCGCCGGAAGATGCCCTGGTCGAAGCCGCGCTCCAATATGCCGGCGATGGTTTTAATGACCGAAACGTTGAGATCGCGGATCGCCTCCGAACGAAGCATATGTGCGGCGTGATGGATGTTCTCGATGCTGACCAGGCGGACGAAATCGGGATTGGCCTCGTCGTGGTCGAAGGTCGTCGAGATCAGCGTCCGTAGCGCCTCTTCCGGTTCGAGATCGGACAGATGCAGATCGGATTCCAGCGAGCGGATCTTGCGGTAGGACTGTTCCAGGACGGCAAGGTAGAGCCCCTCCTTGCTGCCGAAATAATAATAGATCATCCGTTTCGAGGTACGCGTCTTCTCGGCAATCGAGTCAACGCGGGCGCCGGCGAGCCCATGGGTCGAGAATTCTTCGGTCGCAACGAGGAGAATATCCTCCTTCGTCTGCTGTGGATCGTTCTTCCGGCCGTTTTCGCCCCGTTCCGCCATGGACCTCGTTACCGCGCTTTCTAATCTATTGTTTTATATTTTGAATTTCGGTCTTCGGCTTCAGTGGAAGCATGCGTTTCTGTTTTCGATGCCCGTCAGTCTTATTCACGTTGGTGACATGTTTCAATAGATGCCGCTTGACATACGAACTAGTTAGTACATTTTGGAAGGGCGAACAGTGGAGGAATTGATCGCGACGGCAATATTTCGGTCACGACGCGCTCTGGCGGGTCTGACGACGGTCGGCCGACAGGGCAAGGCCACGCTTGGGAGGAGCGAATGATCCGTATCATCGATTTCTATTTCTTCGCGCTGAAGGTGACGATCGCGCTCTTGCTGGCAGCTATGGTCGTGCTGGTTTTCGGCAATGTCGTGCTCCGTTACGCCTTCAACCAGGGCATCACCTCTTCGGAAGAACTCTCGCGCATCTTTTTCGTATGGCTGACCTTCCTCGGCGCCGTCGTCGCGATGCGCGAGCACGCGCATCTCGGCGTCGATTCCCTGATCACCCGCCTCCCGAAGCCCGTCGCCAAACTCGCCGTGCTTCTCGGTTATGGCATGATGCTCGCCGCCACCTGGCTGATGATCAGCGGCAGCTGGACGCAGACGCTGATCAATCTTCATGTGTCGGCTCCGGCAACCGGTATTTCGATGGGTGTCTTCTACGGCGCCGGACTTGCCTTCGGTGTGCCGGCCTTTTTCATCCTTCTGTGGGACGCCTTCGCGATCGTCACCGACCGCATCGATGTGACGACGGAAGCGCTCGTGCGCGACAGCGAGGAAGAGGCTGCGCTCGAAGATCCCGCCCACACGGCTTTTCCCGTGCTGAAACCGAAGCACTGAGGAGGCCGTCATGACCGTCACCATTTTCCTCGGCGCACTTCTCGGCCCCATGGCGCTCGGCGTGCCGATTGCCTTTGCCCTCATCATAACAGGCGTGGCGCTGATGATGTATCTCGGCATGTTCGACGCGCAGATCGTCGCGCAGAATGTGCTGAACGGCGCCGACAGCTTCCCGCTGATGGCCGTGCCCTTCTTCCTTCTCGCCGGCGAGGTGATGAACACCGGCGGCCTTTCGCGCCGTATCGTCAATCTCGCCATGGCCATGGTCGGCCATATCAGAGGCGGCCTCGGCTTCGTCGCGATCTTCGCGGCCTGCGTATTATCCAGCCTTTCGGGATCGGCTGTCGCCGATGCCGCCGCCCTTGGCGCCCTGCTCTTCCCGATGATGCTGAAATCGGGACATGATCCGGCTCGCGCCGGCGGCCTGCTCGCCTCGGCCTCGATCATCGGTCCGATCATCCCGCCCTCGATCGGCTTCATCCTTTACGGCGTCATCGGCGGAGTTTCGATTACCAAGCTGTTCCTGGCCGGCATTGTTCCCGGCCTGCTGATCGCGGCTGCCCTCTGCGTCACCTGGCTGATCGTCGCCCGCAAGGAACAGTTCGCCCTGCCGCCGAAACAGAGCAGCGCCGTGCGGATGAAGGCCTTCGTCGAAAGCATCTGGGCGCTGATGCTGCCCGTCATCATCATCGTCGGTCTGAAATTCGGCGTGTTCACGCCGACCGAAGCCGGTGTCGTCGCGGCGGTCTATTCGCTGTTCGTGTCGATGGTCGTCTATCGCGAACTGCCGCCGTCGCGGCTGTTCGAGGTCTTCGTCGCGGCCGCGAAGATCACCTCGGTGGTGATGTTCCTGGTTGCCTGCGCCGCCGTCTCGGCCTGGCTGATCACCGTTGCCGATGTGCCCGGCGAACTTGCCAGCCTCGTCGAGCCGCTGATGGACAATCAGACGCTGCTGCTGCTTGCCATCATGGTGCTCATCGTCGTCGTCGGCACCGCCATGGACATGACGCCGACGATTCTGGTGATGACGCCGGTGCTGATGCCGATCATCAAGCAGGCGGGGATCGACCCGGTCTATTTCGGCGTGCTGTTCATCATCAACAATTCGATCGGGCTGATAACGCCGCCGGTCGGCACGGTGCTCAACGTCATTTGCGGCGTTTCGAAGCTGTCGATGGAGGATCTGATGAAGGGTGTCATCCCCTTCATGATCGCCGAGCTGATCGTTCTGCTTCTGCTCGTCCTATTCCCTGCGCTGGTGACCGCTCCGGTCGCCTGGTTCGGACACTGATGTCGCCGTGTCGGCGATGGAATTTCAACGCAGCCGGAGGGAGATGCCGGCTCTATCCTGGGAGGAAAACATGCTGAATAGATTGACGAAACTGGCGCTGGGACTGGCTCTGCCGTTCGCCTTGCTGGCAAGCAGCCCTGTTATGGCTGAAATCCGCGAACACAGCCTCAAATTCGCTGCCGCCAACAATAAGGGCCATCCCCAGGTCATGGGCATGGAGAAATTCGCCGAGCTGGTGAAGGAAAAGAGCGGCGGCAAGATCGAGGTCAAGCTGTTTCCGGGCGGCGTCCTCGGCGGCGACGTTCAGACGGTGTCGGCCCTGCAGGGCGGCGTCATCGAGATGACGGTGCTCAACGCCGGCATTCTCGCAAGCAATGTCAAGCAGTTCGGCGCCGTCGACCTGCCCTTCCTGTTCAATAGCGGCGAAGAGGCCGACAAGGTGATGGACGGCGCCTTCGGCACCAGCCTGATGAAACTCCTGCCCGACACCGGCCTCGTCGGCCTCGCCTATTGGGAGCTCGGTTTCCGCAACCTGACCAACAACCGTCATGCGGTCACCAAGCTCGAGGACATCAAGGGTCTGAAGATCCGCACCATCCAGTCGCCGATCCCGATCGAACTCTTCAACAGTCTCGGCGCCAATGCGGTGCCGCTGCCCTATACCGAGCTCTACACCGCGCTCGAAACCGGCACTGTCGACGGCCAGGAGAACCCGGCCGCCAACATCATCAACGCCAAGTTCTTCGAAGTGCAGAAGTACATGACGATCACCCGTCACCAGTACAATCCGCAGATCGTGCTCATCAGCAAGAAGTTCTGGGACGGTCTGAACGACGAGGAAAAGGCAATCTTCGAGGCGGCCGCGACGGAAGCCCGCGACCATCAGCGCAAGGTTTCCAGGGAGCTGGACGCCAAGGCGATCGAGGAAATCAAGAAGACCGGCATGGAAGTCGCCGAGCTCAGCCCCGAAGAGACGCAGAAGCTGCGTGACGCCGTCAAGCCGCTGGTCGACAAGTTCGCGGCTCAGATCGGCGCCGAGACCGTGACACAGCTCTTCAAGGAGCTCGACACGGTTCGCGGCAAGTAAGCAGATCAGGCCCGCGGGCGACCCCGCGGGCCTTTCCCATCACGAGCAAGACAGGAACTGGCGCATGGCCGAGACACTCCTGAAACCATTGAAGGCCGGGCTGATCGGCTCCGGCATCCAGGCCTCGCTGACGCCTGCCATGCATATGAAGGAAGGCGCGGCACAGGGGCTGGATTACGACTACGAGCTGATCGACCTCCTCAAACTGAATGCGTCGCCGGCCGATCTTCCGCGTCTGATCGGCGATGCCGAAGCGCGCGGACTTGCCGGTCTCAATATCACTCATCCCTGCAAGCAGCTCGTCATTCCCCTGCTCGACGACTTGTCGCCCGAAGCCCGGGCGCTCGGCGCCGTCAACACCGTCGTCCTGAAGGACGGCCGGCGCTTTGGCCACAACACCGACTGGTGGGGCTTTGCCGAAAGCTTTCGGCGCGGGCTGCCGCAAGCAGACCTTTCCTCCGCCGTGCAGCTCGGCGCCGGCGGGGCGGGCGTGGCGACCGCCTATGCGATCCTGACGCTCGGCCTCAAGCGGCTGACCGTCTTCGACCGCGAGCACGAGCGCGCCATCGATCTGGCCGAAACGATGTCCGCGCTCTTTCCCGGCGCGTCGATCGCTGCGGGAAGTGACCTGGAAACAGCAATGAAAGACGCATCGGGCCTGATCCATGCGACACCGACGGGCATGGCCAAATATCCCGGCATGCCGCTTCCGCCCGAACTCCTCGAACCACGGCATTGGGTTGCTGAGATCGTCTATTTCCCCTTGGAAACCGAGCTTCTGCGGCAGGCGAGGCAGCGCGGCTGCAGAACGCTCGACGGCGGCGGCATGGCGGTCTTCCAAGCCGTCGGCGCATTTCGCCTGATCACCGGCAGGGAGCCGGATGCCGGCCGCATGCTCGCGCATTTCAAGACGATGACGACTTAACGTGTATCGGAAGGGACCCTGCGATGAAGACATCGATAGCGACCGTTTCGCTGAGCGGCGACCTCAGCGACAAGCTGGAGGCGATCGCCAAAGCCGGCTTCGACGGGGTGGAGATTTTCGAGAATGATTTCCTGATCTTCGACGAGAGCCCGAAGGAGGTCGGTCGCATGGTGCGCGATCTCGGCATGGAGATCACCCTGTTCCAGCCGTTTCGCGATTTCGAAGGCATGCCGGAGCCGCTGCGCAGCCGCACCTTCGACCGGGCCGAACGCAAGTTCGACCTCATGCAGGAGATGGGCACCGACCTCGTGTTGGTCTGCTCGAACGTTTCGCCGGCTGCGCTTGGCGGCCTCGACCGGGCGGCGGCCGATTTTCATGAACTCGGCGAGCGCGCCGCCAGGCGCGGTCTGCGTGTCGGCTATGAGGCGCTTGCCTGGGGCCGCCACATCCACGATCACCGCGACGCCTGGGAGATCGTCCGGCGGGCCGATCATCCGAATATCGGCTTGATCCTCGACAGCTTTCATACGCTGTCGCGCAAGATCGACGTCAACTCCATCCGGTCAATCCCGAAGGAGAAGATCTTCATCATCCAGCTCGCCGATGCGCCGCTGATCGACATGGATCTGCTCTACTGGAGTCGGCACTTCCGCAATATGCCCGGGGAAGGCGACCTGCCGGTGCTCGACTTCATGAAGGCCGTCGCTGCCACGGGTTATGACGGCTATCTGTCGCTGGAGATCTTCAACGATCAGTTCCGTGGCGGATCTGCCAAGTCAATCGCCGTCGATGGCCGCCGCTCGCTGATCTATCTCGGCGATCAGGTCAAGCGGCAGCAGCCGGAGAGTGCGCTGCCGGTGCCGGTCATGCCGCCGCGCGCCAAGGTCGAGGGCATCGCTTTCATCGAGTTCACCGCGGATGAAGACGAGGCGCTTGCGCTCGAAGCGCTGTTTGCAAGCCTTGGTTTCCGCAAAGCGGCCAGGCACAAGAGCAAGCGCGTCACGGTGTTTCGCCAGGGCGCCATCAATCTCGTCGTCAATACCGAACAGAAGGGCTTTGCCAGCGCCTCCTATGCCGTGCACGGCACTTCGGCCTATGCCGCCGGCTTGATGGTCGACGATGCCAGGGCGGCGTTGCAGCGCGCCGTCACGCTCGGTGCCGAACGGTTCGAGCAATCGCTCGATGCCGGCGAGATCGAGATGCCGGCGGTGCGCGGCGTCGGCGGCGGTGTTCTCTATTTCCTCGATCGCAAGACCGAGCTTGGCCGGATCTGGGAGATCGAATTCGATGCGATCGAGGACGATACGCCGCCGCAGCCGGCCGGACTGCAGTCGATCGATCACATGGCGCAGACGATGAAATACGAGGAATTGCTGACCTGGCTGCTGTTCTACACCGCGCTCGTCGAGGCCGAGAAGACGCCGATGGTCGATATCGTCGATCCCTCCGGCATCGTCCGCAGCCAGGTGGTCGAGAATAAAGAAGGATCGCTGCGCATCACCATGAACGGCGCGGAAAACCGCAATACGCTCGCCGGCCGCTTCATCACCGAGACCTTCGGCTCCGGCATCCAGCATCTCGCCTTCCGGACCGACGACATCTTCGCGACTGCCGCTGCCCTTGCCGCCAACGGCTTCGTCTCGCTGGCGATTTCGCCGAATTATTACGACGATCTCGAAGCCCGCTTCGGCCTCGAGGCCGAATTCGCCGAGCGCCTCAAGGTCAACAACATCCTTTATGACCGCGACGATGCCGGCGAATATTTCCAGCTGTACAGCCCGACCTATGGCGAGGGCCTGTTCTTCGAGATCGTCGAGCGGCGCGGTTATCGCGGGTACGGCGCCGCCAACGCCATCTTCAGGATCGCGGCACTGAGGAAGCATCTGAGGCCGGCGGGCCTGCCCCGCGACTGAGGCGTCATATCAGGCCGAGCTTCGCAGCATGAGTTCGGCATTGAGGAGTATGCGGGCCGCCGGCGCCCTGGCGGGACCCTCGCCCTCGCCGAGCCTGTCGAGCAGCAGCTCGATCGCCAGCCGGCCGATCTCGCTGTAATTCTGCGCCACCGTCGTGATCGGCGGGCAGGCGTATCGGGACAGAGGATGATCGTCATGTCCCGCGACGCGCAGGTCATATCCGGCGCCATGGCCGACCTTGAGGCCCAGCTGGAATGCAGCGGCGATGACGCCGAAGGCGACGCGGTCGTTGGCGCAAAGCACGGTGCGCGTCGGAAAACCCTGGCCCGACGTCAGGATACGGGTCGCCTCCTCGAAGCCGAAGCGTTCGAAGTCCCAGCTCTTACTGTCGGAAAGCTCAACAATGCTAGGCTCCTTCCGAAACTGCTCCATAGCCTCCAGATAGGCCGTCTGGCGCGTCAAGGCGTTGGTGTTGACATGTGGCATGCCGAAATAGCAGGGCGGCTCGCCGGAGCGGCAGAGATAGTCGACGATCAGGCTGAAACTCTGGCGGTTGTTGGTGCCGACGAAGGAGGATGTCTCGTCGAGCGGCGAGTCGACGTAGATGAGGGGTACGCTGCGGCCGAGTTCGTCGAGCGTGGCATGGTGGGATTCGACGCCCAGCGGCGCGATGATAGCGCCGGCGACGTTCATCGATTTCAGCGTCTTGATCGCCCGGTCCTCCATCTCCGCCTTGCCGTCCGACGACAGGACGAAGGCGAGAAACCCCGTCTCGTTGGCGATCATCTCGATGCGGCGGGTGAGCGCCATGTAGAAGGGATCGGTGGAATTGGGAATGATGACGCCGAGAATGTTGCTGCGCCGCCGGTTGAGATTGACGGCGAATATGTTCGGCCGGAAGCCTGATTTCTTCAGGGCCTGCTCGATCGTCTCCCGCGTCTTCTGGCGCACTGACATCGGATCGCTGAAATATTTCGATACGGTGGGACGCGACAGGCCGACGAACTCCGAAAAGTCCTCCATGGTTTTGATCGTCTTTCCCACCATCTGATCTCCTGACGCGGTGTCTCCGACGGTTTCTAGATGACTCATCGCCGGACGAAAAGCGGCCCGTTGACTATCCGAATTTAGTCGACGGAGAATTGCACCTTCATTGTTGCCGGATCGGACGACCTCTTCGTGATAAACGGAAGGACGTCGTCGAGCGGCAGCCGGTGGGAGACCAGTTGCGCCATGGCGCCGGTATCCCTTTTCAGGATGGCAAGGGCTTCGGGAATGTTGCGGTTCAGCGAATGGGAGCCGGCAAATCGGATCTGGCGCCGGAAAATCTCGAAGGGTGCGATGGAAATGCGCTGATCGGGGGCGCAGACGCCGAAGACCAGAACCGTGCCGCCATCGGCGACGAAGTCGATCATGCCTTCGACGATGCGGGCGATGCCGGTCGCATCGGCGACGAAATCGAAGTCATGGCGACGACCGGCGAGCGCCTGGGATCCCGAGACCGCCGTCTCCAATCCCAGCCGCTCGGCAAAGGCCAGCCGCTCCTCGTTGATGTCGGCAACCGTCACCAACGAAACGCCCTCGGCCTTGAGGGAAAGCGCGAGCAGCAGTCCGATCGGCCCGGCGCCGAAGACCAGCGCCGTTTCCGTGCCCGCCGGGCCGGCCCGCAGGCCGGCGCTGCTAAGGCCGTTCAAGACGCAGGCGAGCGGCTCGGCAAGTGCCGCGAGGTTGAAGCCGAGGTCGCCGATCTGATGCAGGTGGTCGGTTCTGACCAGGCTGTATTCGGCAAAGCCGCCATTCTCCGTCACGCCATAGGCTTTCAGGTCGCGGCAGAGATTGGTCAGTCCCTTGCGGCAGGCCCGGCACTGCCCGCAGGGAAGATTGGGATCGACGACAACCCGGGCGCCGACGGCAAGGCCGGCGACATCGGCGGCGACGGCTTCGACCACGCCGGCATATTCATGGCAGGCGACCAGCGGAAAGCGGCCCTCGCCATAACGGCCGTGGAGGACGTCGATATCGGTGTGACAAAGGCCGGCAGCGCGCACGCGCACCAACGCATGGCCGGGCCTCAGCTCCGGCAACGGCAGGGCCATGGTCACCGCGACGCCCTTTTCGGTATAGCAGATGGCTTCCATCTCTCTGGCTCCAGGCTTTGTGACTGCGGAAGGGCGATCAGCTCATCCAGTTGCCGCCATCGACATTGTAGGTCTGGGCGAGGATATAGTCGCTGTCTGACGAGGCGAGGAAGACGGCCAGGCCCTTGATGTCATCGGGTGTGGCGAAGCGGCCGATCGGAACGGATTTGGCGACCGCGGCCTTCTTCTCACCCGGCTTCAGCCCTTCCCATTTGGCAAAATGCGCATCGACGATGTCCCAGTGCTCGCCATCGACGACGCCGGGTGCGATGGCATTGACGTTGATGCCGTATTTGACGAGGGCCAGCGCTGCCGACTGCGTCGCCGAGATGATTGCTGCCTTCGAAGCGCAATAGAGCAAGACCAGCGCCTCGCCGCGCCGTCCGGCCTGGCTGGCCATGTTAATGATCTTGCCGCCCCTGCCCCGCTCGATCATCACGTTCGAAACGGCCTTCATCATGAAAAGCGGGCCCTTCAGATTGATCGAGAAGACCTTGTCGTAGCTCGCCTCGGTGATCTCGTTGACCGGCGCCATGTCGAAGATCGCGGCATTGTTGACGAGAATGTCGATGCCGCCGAAGGTTCGATCGATCTCATTGACGACGGCGTCGATGGCCGCGAGATCGGTGACGTCGAGCTTCATCGCCGAAACGCTGGGGCCGAGCGCCTCGGCGGTCTCCATCGCTCGCTCTATATTGATGTCGGCGATGACCACCTTCGCGCCTTCCCTGGCAAAGGCTTCGGCAAATCCCAGCCCGATCCCGCGGGCACCGCCGGTGATGAGTGCCACTTTGTCTTTGAGCTTCATGATGCTTCTCCGTTAAAATTGAGGCGCCTAGTGTGACGCCGAAATGGGCCTGTTGGTCGCCTCGCCGGCTGCTCTCCTGAGAGCGACGCCGCGCTCATCGAACAGTTGAGCATCCGCCGGATTGAAGGACAGCGAGACCGTTTCGTGCAGGCGGTGGCTGTCGGCGCCATCCGTTTCGACGATGATAAGCCTGCCCGGGGCGATCTGCACATAGATGTAGCTATGTCCGCCGAGACGCTCGACGACCATGATCTCTCCGGCGATCGATCCCTCGCCTGATATTTTCAGATGCTCCGGCCTGATCCCCAGCGTCAGGTCCGTTTTGCTCCCGATCGTTGCGCGAATGGGAACCTTGGCGGTCGCTCCGCCCGGCAGCGTGACGGAGAGGCCGGATGAATCGGCGTTCGAAGCTCCGACTGGAATGAAATTCATGGCGGGCGAACCGATGAAGCCGGCCACGAACTGATTGACCGGATTGTGGTACAGTTCCATCGGCGTGCCCACCTGCTCTATCTTGCCGTCGCGCAGCACGACGATCTTGTCGGCGAGCGTCATCGCCTCCACCTGGTCGTGGGTGACGTAGATCATCGTTGCGCCCAGTTGATCGTGAAGGCGGGCAAGCTCGATGCGCATCTGCACCCGGAGGGCGGCATCCAGGTTGGACAGCGGCTCGTCGAAGAGGAAGATTCGCGGCGAACGGACCATGGCGCGGCCGATCGCCACGCGCTGGCGCTGGCCGCCGGACAATTGCTTCGGCTTGCGATCCAGAAGATGTCCGAGTTGCAGAAGAGCGGCCACCTCGTCGATCTTGGTGTCGCGCTGCGACTGCGGCACGCCGGCGAGTTTCAAGGCGAAGCCCATATTGTCCTTGACCGTCATATGGGGATAGAGCGCATAGGTCTGGAACACCATCGCCAGCCCTCGCTGGTCCGGAGACACGTCGTTCGAATGGTCGCCGTCGATAAGGAGATCGCCGCCGCTGATGTCCTCGAGCCCGGCGATCATGCGCAGCAGCGTCGACTTTCCGCATCCGGACGGCCCGACGAAAACGACGAACTCCCGATCCTGGATGTCGAGGTCCACGCCCTTGATCACGTCGACCGCGCCGAAGGTCTTCTTCACTTCCTTGAGACTAAGAGTAGCCATGTCGATTCCTATTTAACTGCGCCGAACGTCAGGCCACGCACGAGCTGGCGCTGCGTCATCCAGCCGAAGACGAGAATGGGGGTGATGGCGAGCGTGGAGGCCGCCGACAGTTTTGCCCAGAACAGTCCCTCGGGCGATGAGAAGGATGCAATGAAGGCGGTGAGCGGACCAGCTTTCGACGCCGTCAGGTTCAGGCTCCAGAACGCCTCGTTCCAGCAGAGGATCGTCGAAAGCAGCGCCGTCGATGCAATGCCGGGAAGGGTCAGCGGCAGGAGAAGATGCCAAATCTGCTCGAATGTGCTCGCGCCGTCCATGCGGCTGGCTTCGAGGATCTCATGCGGCACGTCCTTGAAGAAGGAGTAGAGCATCCATACGACGATCGGCAGGTTCGAGAGCGTGAAGACGACGATGATGCCGCTGCGGGTATCGAGAAGGCCACTGTCGCGAAACAGCAGGTAGATCGGGACAAGGACGCCGACGGCCGGAAGCATCTTGGTCGACAGCATCCACATGAGCAGATCCTTCGTCCGCTTGCCGGGGAAGAATGCCGCCGCGTAAGCCGCCGGAATGCCGATCACCAGGCACAGGATGGTGGAGCCGATGCTCTCGACGACGCTGTTCAGGGCGTAATGAAGGTAATCTGCCCGGGAGTTGACGTCGGCGAAGTTCTCGAGCGTCGGCGAGAAGAAGAGCTTCGGCGGGGTCGCCACGGCATCGATCTCGGTCTTGAATGCCGCCATCAGCATCCAGAGGATCGGGAAGAACATCAGGAAAGACGCCGTCCAGCCTCCGATGCCGCACCACAGCTTCTGGGAGTGAATGATGCTGTTTCGTTTTGCCATAGCCGCTCTCCTCAATTTTCCAGATTGCGCGCGACCGTCCGGATCAGGAAGGCGGCGACGATATTGGCGAGGATGATCGCGAAGACGCCGCCTGCCGAGGCCGCTCCGACGTCCCATTGGAGAAGCGCCTTGTTGTAGATGAAGTATGTCAGGGTAGTCGTAGCCGTGCCCGGTCCGCCCGTCGTCGTGACCTGGATCTCGGCGAAGACCGCCAGCAGGAAGATCGTCTCGATCATGACCACGACCGAGATCGGCCGGAGCAGATGCGGCAGGATGATATGGACGAAGGTCGACCAGCCTTTCGCCCCGTCAAGACGGGCCGCCTCCATCTGCTCGCGGTCGAGAGACTGCATGGCGGTCATCAGGATGAGCGTGGCGAAAGGGATCCACTGCCAGGCGACGATGATGATGATCGACGTCATCGGGATTTGGACGAACCAGTCGACCGGCGTCATACCGATGAGCTTCGCCAGGAAAGCGAAGAGGCCATTTACCGGATGCATCAGCAGGTTCTTCCAGATGAGCGCGGTCACCGTCGGCATGACGAAGAACGGTGCGATGATCAGGAGCCGCGCCACGCCGCGCCCTGCGAACTCGACATCGAAGAGCAGTGCGAAGACGATGCCGAAGCCGATCGAAAGGGCCAGCACCGAGAAGAGGACGACGAGTGTGCGCAAGATCGCCGCCGGCAAGCCGTCGTCGGTGATCAGATAAGAGTAATTGTCGAGGCCGGCGAAACCCGCGCTCAACGGATCCAGCAGGTTGTAATACTGCAGGGAGAGCCAGAACGTCAGCGCCAGAGGAATGATCATCCACGCGAGCAGAAGGCCGACGGCCGGCGCAAGAAGCGGACCGGTGCGCACCAAGCGGCTGGAACGCCTGGGCGCCCGCCGGATGAATTCACCCGAAATCATAGTCATCGAAAACCTCTTCGCGGGGGCAACGGCCGCCAGGACGGTAGCGGTCGTACGGAGCGACGGGGAAAGAGAGCAAAGGCGGAGTTCCGACAGCTGCGGCTGCCGGAACCCTCCGGGAGGAGCCCGCGGTCGCGACACCGCGGGCGGGGCCGTTACCTCACTTGGGGTAACCGGCCTTCTTGATGTCGCGCTCGACCTGCTTCTGGGCGTTGTCGAGAGCAGCATCGACGCTTTGCTGACCTGCCAGGGCAGCCGCGATTTGCTGGCCGACGATCGTGCCGATGCCCTGGAATTCCGGGATCGCCACGAACTGCACGCCGGTGTACGGAACCGGGTCCTTGGTCGGGTGCGCCGGATCGGCGGACATGATCGCCTTCAGAACCGTATCGGCAAACGGTGCGGCTTTTTGGTATTCAGGCAGCGCATAAGTCGACGTGCGGGTGCCGGGCGGTACCGCGACCCAGCCTTCCTTCTCCCCGACAAGCTTGACATACTGCTTGGACGTCGCCCACTTGATGAAGGATTTGGCGGCTTCGGCCTTCGTAGAAGACGCTGGAATCGCCAGATTCCACGACCATGACCAGCTCGAACCGTTCGGCGTGACGTTAACAGGTGCGCGCGTGAAGGCGATCTTGTCTGCGACCTGGCTCTGCTTCGGGTCGTAGACGCGGCCGGCCGCCGAGGTGGCGTCGATCCACATGGCGCAATGGCCCGTCGAGAACAAAGCCTGGTTTTCGTTGAAGCCGTTGGAGGTGACGCCGGGCGGACCGTACTTGTTCATCAGGTCGACATAGTCGGTGACGGCCTTCTTCCAGGGTTCGGAGTTGACCTGCGGCTTCCAGTCCATATCGAACCAGCGGCCGCCATAGGTGTTGATCATGGTGCCGAGGAAGGCCATGTTCTCGCCCCAGCCGGGCTTGCCGCGCAGGCAGAGACCGTATTGCTCCTTCGACTTGTCGGTGAGCTTTGCGGCGAATTCCTTGATCTGGTCGTAGGTCGGCTGCTCCGGCATCTTCAGGCCGGCCGCTTCGAACAGATCCTTGCGGTAAAGGGTGAACGAACTCTCGGTGTAAAAGGGTACTGCATAGAGCGTGCCGTCGACCGTCAGGCCGGTCTTGATCGGGGCCAGCAGATCGCCGTAGTCGTAGTCGTCGCCGAGGTCGTCGAGCGGCTCGAGCCAGCCCTGCTTGCCCCAGATCGGCGCCTCATAGCCGCCGATCGTGAGAATGTCGTACTGGCCGCTCTTGGTTGCGATGTCGGTCGTGACCTTCTGGCGCAGGACGTTTTCTTCCAGCACCACCCAGTTCAGCTTGTTGCCGGTCTCCTTCTCCCACTCCGGCGACAGCTTCTGCATGATGATCATGTCGCCATTGTTGACGGTGGCGATCGTCAGCTCCTCGGCGCCCGCCAGTCCGGCGGTTAGCGCCAGGCAGGCGACGGATGCAGATAGAATGCAAATGATCTTGTTCATGGTCTCCGCTCCTCCTTTACGGATGTTCGCGCATAAAATTACATGCGTAAACTTTTTATCTGTCATTCGTACAGATATTGTCAAGCAGATTTTAGACGATGAGTTTGCACGTATTCCGGCATACTGCTCCAAAAGGCCCCGTTTGATGCCTGAAAATAGAGTTTGGCAGTGCGGCGCCGGGATACGTCTCATTCCTGCATCGCAACAAAAATTATCGCGCGTAAAATTACTTCTTGACGGACTGCGGCTGGCGAGGTACGGGCGGATCAAGGCGCATTTTACGGAAGCGGCCGCGCGCGACGCCGCCTCCCCGCATGAAGGAGATTGCAGATGCCGTTACCTCACAGGGCGCTCGCGCCGGAAGCGCTCGGCCCGACGATCACCGTCGGCGAAATTTTGGTGGAGATCATGGCGACAACGGTCGGCGCCGGCTTTCTCGAGCCGCAGTCCTTGATCGGGCCCTATCCGAGCGGCGCGCCGGCGATCTTCGTCGACCAGGTCGCCCGCATGGGCGGCGGAGCCGGCATCGTCGCCAGCGTCGGTGACGATGATTTCGGCCGGTTGAACGTCGATCGCCTGCGTGCGGATGGCGTCGACGTCTCCGCCATCGCCGTCAGCAAGGACTGGCCAACGGGCAGCGCTTTCGTTCGCTACCGGCCGGATGGCGCGCGCGACTTCGTCTTCAACATTGCCAGATCCGCTGCCGGCCGGATCCGCCCGACGCCTGCCGCCGAGGATCTGGTCCGCCGCGCCGGGCATCTGCATGTCATGGGAACGGCGCTTTCCATTCCGGGCGCTCGCGACGTGATCCTTTCCGCCATCGAGATTGTGCGCGCTCGCGGCGGATCGGTCTCCCTGGACCCCAATCTTCGTAAGGAGCTGCTGACGGACAGCGGCGTGTTGGAATGTTTCGATCAGGTGGTCGGGGTGGCCGACCTGCTGCTGCCCTCCGGCGAAGAACTTTTCGCCACCGCCGGACTGACCGACGAAGCCACGGCCATCGCGAAACTGCTGGAGAGCGGCATCGGCGAAATCGTCCTGAAGCGCGGCGAACAGGGTGCCTCTTTCTTCGGTCACGGCCTTCCGCGCATCGATTGCGCTGCCTTCGCGGTTGACGAGGTCGATCCCACCGGCGCCGGCGACTGTTTCGGCGCTGCCTATCTCACCTGCCGCCGCAAGGGCATGACGCCGGAGGCGGCCCTCCTCCACGCCAATGCGGCCGGTGCCCGCAATGTGACAAGGCGCGGCCCGATGGAGGGCGTCTCCACCCTTGCCGAACTGACCGCCTTCATTGCCGAAACACCGAGGAGATAGATGATGCACCGGATATTGACCCGTCTTGCCGCTGCGCGGCGTGAAGGTACAGCCTTCGGCATCACTTCGGTCTGTTCCGCCCATCCCCTGGTTCTGAGGGCCACGATCCGGCGGGCGGTGCGCGAGGGCGAACCGGTGCTGATCGAGGCGACCTGCAACCAGGTCAATCATCTCGGCGGCTACACCGGCATGACGCCCGAGGACTTCATCCGCTTCGTCGGGCGCATGGCGGCCGAGGAAGGGCTCGATCGTTCGCAGATCATCTTCGGCGGCGATCATCTCGGTCCCAATCCGTGGCGACGGGAAATGCCGGAGGCGGCGCTTGAGAAAGCCGAGGCGATGGTCGAGGCCTATGTCAGAGCCGGGTTCGGCAAGATCCATCTCGATGCCTCGATGGGCTGCGCCGGCGAGCCGGCCGCACTTGACGACCGAACGATTGCCGAGCGGGCCGCAAGACTTGCGCAGGTCAGCGAAAGGGCAGCGAAGGCGACCGGCGCACCGCTGCCGCTCTATATTCTCGGCACCGAGGTTCCGGTGCCGGGCGGCGCCGACCATGCGCTCGAAGAACTCCGGCCGACCGCTCGGCAAGCGGCCCGAACGACGATCGCCATTCATCGCGAGATCTTTTCGCGGGCGGGATTGGAGGACGCCTTTTCGCGCGTCATCGCCTTCGTCGTCCAGCCGGGCGTCGAGTTCGGCAGCGAAAATGTCATCGGCTACAGGCCCGAGCTTGCGGTCGAATTGACCGCGCTTCTCAACGAGGAGCCGCAATTCGTCTTCGAGGCCCATTCCACGGACTATCAGACCCGGGCTGCCCTCACACGACTGGTGGAGGATGGCTTTCCAATCCTGAAGGTCGGCCCCGGCCTGACCTTTGCGCTCCGGGAAGCCGCCTATGCATTGGATATGATCGCGACCGAGATGGTTTCCGGTTACGGCGACAGGCCGCTGGCGGCGGCGATGGAGGCCGTGATGCTGTCTGCGCCCGGCGACTGGCAGGCCCATTATCACGGTGACGAGACGGCTTTACGGCTGCAGCGGCATTACAGCTATAGCGACCGCATCCGTTATTACTGGAACAGGCCGGAGGCCGATCGGGCGTTCGAGACGCTGCTCGCTGCCCTGCGGGGAAAGACGATCCCGGAGACACTGCTGCACCAGTTCCTGCCGCAGGTCTCGCCAGCCGAAGCCGGCGATCCCGAGACTATATTGATTGCCGCGGTCGACCGTGTGCTTGCCGATTATCAGAGCGCCTGCGGCACGATGCCTTGAACTTCCGCCCGCAAGAAAAAGCGGCTTAGCCGCCGGGCGGGAACCCGCCCTCCCCTCTCCGAGGCTTACCGCGTCGTATAACCGCCGTCGATGACGAGCACTTCGCCGGTGACATAGCTTGCCGCCGCCGAGCAGAGGAACAGGGCGGCGCCGGCCACCTCCTCCGGCTGCCCGACGCGTCCCATCGGGGTCATGCTGCGCCAGGTCGGGAACCAGTCGGGATTGTCGATGCCGCCGCGTGACAGGTCGGTCTCGATATAGCCGGGGGCGATGGCGTTGACGCGGATGTTCTCGGCGGCGACTTCGCTCGCCAGGCTCTTCGTCATCATATGGACCGCCGCCTTCGAGGTGTTGTAGGCGACCTGGTTCTGCGGAATGTTGGAAACGATGCCCGAGATCGAGCCGATATTGAGGATGGCGCCGCCGCGCTGGCGCCGCATCGGAGCGAGTGCGGCGCGGCAGGCGCGGAAGACGGCGTCGACATTGACGGTCATGATCTCGCGCCAGATGGCATCGGGGAATCCGCCGCTGTCGCCATGAATGGCAATGCCGGCATTGTTGACGAGGATGTCGAGCCGGCCGGTCCGTGAGAGCGTCTCGGTGACGAGCGCGTCGGCGGCATCGTCTTTCGTCAGGTCGGCGGCGATGAAATCGCAATCGACACCGGCCTTGGCGAGCCGGTCTTCCGCCGCCGCATTGCGTGACCTTCCCGCAATGAGGACCTTGGCGCCAGCCTCGCCGAGCGCCTCGGCGATCGCAAGCCCGATGCCGCGCGTGCCGCCGGTTACCAGCGCCACCTGCCCGTCCAGGCGAAATCTATCGAAGATCATGGTGGTCCCTTTCTGATTTTGGGAAAGCGGCGAGCGCTCATCAGATGTCGGTACTCTGTGGCAGGATGACGAGATCGCGGATCGTGACGTTGCGCGGGCGCGTCAGCATGAAGAGCACCGCTTCGGCCACTTCCTTCGGCTCCATCAAGCCGCCCGCGGCAAGTGCCTCATCTAGCTTCTCCTGCGGCCAATCGCTCAAAAGAGCGGTGACCACGGGGCCTGGCGCGACCGCCCCGACGCGCAGGCCATGCTTCGCCACCTGCCGCCGCAGCGTATGGACGAAGGCCTGCACCGCATGTTTGGAGGCTGTGTAGATCGGCTCCCATACCACGGGAACCAGACCGGCGACGGAGCTCGTCAGGATGATATCCCCGGTCTTGCGCTCGACCATATGCGGCAAGACGGCATGCACCGAACGGAATGCGGCGTTGATGTTCAGATTGAGCATCCGGTCCCAGGCGTCGGGATCGCCGCCAAGCACCTCGCCGCCGATATAGGAGCCGGCATTGGCGTGGAAAATATCCAGTTGGCCCGCCTTCGCCAGGATCTCAGGCATCATCCGCGCCACGCCTTCCGGGTCGGTGAGATCGATGACCAGCGGAATGGCATTGGCGCCAAGCGTCGAGCAGATTTCCTTTAAGGCCTCCTCATTGCGATCGACCAGCACGACCCGAGCGCCGGCGGCTAGCAAGGCCTTGGCGCATTCCAGGCCGATGCCCGATGCCGCTCCGGTGACGGCCGCGACTTTTCCAGACAGATCCTGTCCCATTTTCTTCCTCTGTTTTCTCAAGTTGTTTAGGCGCGACCGTGCGAAATCCGCGATCGGCGTGCCAGCGAGTCGACGATGACGGCGACGGCGAGGACGGCGCCGGTGATCATGTATCGAAGCGACGATGACAGATCGAGAAGCGTCAGCCCGCTGGCGATCGACTGGATGACGATGATGCCGAGAAGCGCCGAGTAGGCACTGCCCCGCCCGCCGAACAGGCTCGTGCCGCCGATGACCGCTGCGGCAATGGCGTTGAGATTGACGTCGCCGGTGCCGGCCTGCTGGCTTGCGGTTGCGAGCCGCGCGGCCGAAAGCACGCCGCCGGTTGCCGCAAGCAGGGCGCAGGTGACGAAGGCGCTCGCATAGATGCGCGACACATTGATGCCCGAGCGGCGGGCGGCCTCCCTGTTGCCGCCGACGGCTTGCATGGAGCGTCCCCATTTGGTGCGCGTCAGCGCATAGTTCATCGCGGCGACGAGGCCGACAAAGAGGCCGAACATCCAGGGAATGCCGCGCGACTGGTTGAGGTAGAAAGCAACCGCTTCCAGGGCGACGGTGATGACGACGGCACGCAGAAGCAATCCGCCGGTCGATTTCGACGACAGGCCGGCTGCCCGCCGGCGCGCCGATGTGCGGTAGCTGGCGAAGAAGAAGGCAATGCCGGCAAGCGCCACCAGCAGATAGGCGACCGGATCCGGCATGACCATGATCTGACCGAAATTCACCAGCCAGGAGCCATAGGGGAGATTGATCGAGCCGGTCGCTCCCAGAATATAGAGCTGCAGGCCGAGAACCGCGAGCAGGCCCGACAGGGTGGAGACGAAGCTCGGCATGCCGAAGCGGTTGAACAGGAAGGCGTAGAGCGAGCCGATCAGGGCGCCGACGATCATCGCGGCGAGGACCGCGAGCACCACCGGCCAGCCCTGATTGACCCAGAAGACGCCGACCAGCGCCGAGGCGAAGCCGCTGACCGAGCCAACGGAAAGATCGATCTCACCCACCATCAGGATGCAGACGATACCGAGCGAGATGACGCCGACCGTTGAGCAGTCGAACAGCATGTTGACGAGATTGGCGCTGGAGAGAAACACGGGATTGAGCGCCTGGAACACCGTCCAGATGATTACCAGGCCGACAATGACCGGCAGCGAGCCGAGGTCGCCGGAACGGATGCGATCCCAAAAGGCGCGGATCGAGCCGGCAAGACTATCGTCATGGCGCACTCTTTCGTCGCGCCGGTCGAGAAGGGCGGGTGCCGCCGGTTCATTCTGCAAGGTCTTCATCATGCCCTGCCCTCCTCGTTCTCTCGGCTTTGCGCCTTGCGGCGCGTGGCGCGGCGGGAGACGGAATTGTTGGATGCGCCGGTGATCGCGCTGACGAGCTCTTCATTGGAGGCATCGGGCATGAAGGTGCCGTTGTTGCGTCCGAGCCGAAGGACAACGATGCGGTCGGCGACCGCGCGCACATCCTCCATATTGTGGCTGATCATGATGACGGCGAGGCCGCGTTCACGCACGCGCTCGATCAGGTCAAGCACTTCGGCGGTCTGGGCGACACCAAGTGCTGCCGTGGGTTCGTCGAGCATGATCAGTTTCGGCTCGAGCAGCAGCGACCGCGCGATCGCCACCGTCTGGCGCTGTCCGCCGGAGAGCGAGGCGACGGGCTCGCGTACGCTGGGGATTCGGGCCGAAAGCTCGTTCAGAAGCTTCCAGGCGCGGATCTCCATGGCAACCTCGTCGAGCTGGAAGGGATTGAGCTCCTTGCCGAGAAAGATATTGGCGACGACGTCGAGATTTTCGCAAAGGGCCAAATCCTGGAAGACGGTTGCGATGCCGAGGTCGAGGGCGGCACTCGGGCTCGACAGGTCCGCCTGTTTGCCCTCGAACAGGATCGTGCCCGAGCTCGGCTGGTGGACGCCGGCCAGGATCTTGACCAGCGTCGATTTGCCGGCGCCGTTGTCGCCGACGAGCGCCACGACCTCGCCGGCATGCACGTCGAGTTCGATATCGGTAAGCGCAGACACCGCCCCGAAGTTCTTCGAGATTCCGCGCAGGCTGAGAACGGGCTGGCGGGAGCCGTCAAGTATAGGAGAGGTGTCGGACATCGCCTGGCCTTTCAGAAGAAGCGAAAACCGGAAGCGCGGCCGGCGATCCGGCCGCGCCTTCCCTTGGCTCGATTACTTGGTGATGCCGAGCTTCTTGCAGCCGTCGGCATAGCGGCCGGTGCAGAGTTCCTCGGCGGTGTTGATCTTCTTGTCGATGATCTCGGCCTTGAGGTTTTCAGCGGTGACGACGGCAGGGACGAAGAGCTGCGCCGGTGTGTCGTAAAGCGTCATTTCGGCCTTGATCGTTTCTCCTGCCAAAAGCTTGACGGCGACGTCTGCCGCAGCCGCTGCGACGATTTCGCTCGGCTTGGAGATCGTGTTGTACTGATCCCCCGATATGATCAGCTGCAGCGCGGCGATCGTCGCGTCATTGCCGGTCACCGGCGGCACGGGATCGACGCCGGCTGCCTTGAAGGCGGCGATGGCGCCGCCGCCGGTGCCGTCATTGGCGGCGACGACGCCGACGATCTGCTTACCGAAGCGGGTGATCTGGCCGGCCGCCCATTGCTGCGCGTTCGCCGGCTGCCAGTTCGGCGTGTCGAATTCGGCAAGCGTCTTGTAGCCGCCGCTGGCAAGACCCTCGTGAATGCCGTCCTTGATCAGCCCGGCGGCCGCATCGGTGGGTGAACCATTGATCTGCAGGATGCCGCCGCCATCGGTCGGCACATTCTTGGCCTTCAGATGCTGGACGAGCGATTCCGCGATTGCCTTGCCGATCGCCTTGTTGTCGAAGGAGACGTAGAAATCGGCCTTGCCCTTGGGGATCGGGCGGTCATAGGCGATGACCTTGACACCCTGGCTTTGGGCGAGCTGAACGAGAGAGGCGGCCGCTGCCGAATCCACCGGGTCGAGCACGATGACCTTGGCGCCCTGCGTGATGGCCGAGTTGAACTGCTGCTGCTGTTTGGCGATATCGGCATCGGCATTCTGATAGATCACCTTGCATGAGGCGCAGAGCTTTTTCATCTCCGCGACGAAGCCCGGATGGTCATGCTCTTCGTAACGGGTCGAGCCCTGGTCGGGCATGAGGAATGCCACCGTCGCATCCGCAACGGCGCTTTGCGCGAAGGCGGAAGCACTGCCGAGCAATGACAGGACAAGTGTTGCCGCGCCTGCCGCTTTTGTCGAGAATTTCATCATTTCCATCTCCTCCCATTGGAAAACTTGTGTAGTTTCGTCGTTGCGGTGTTCTCTAAACGAGCGCCTCGCCTGTCCCGGCGGTTTGCAGTTTTTTGAGAACAAGCGCCTGCTCTCGCGAACCGCTCATCGCGTGTTCGCGTTCAAACCAGTGTCAGTTTTGTCCCTCCTCCCGTCCTCCCTATCGCCTTCTTCGGCGGATGGTTGCTTCCTATTACCCGGAACCGTGCTCGCCCGGCGCCCTTAAGCCGCCTTGACCACGTTGATATTGTCGCCCAGCAATCGTCGGAAGCGGGAGGGCGTCATGCCCTTTTCCGCGAGGAACTGGCGGTTGAAATTGGATAGATTGTTGAAACCGACCTCGAAGCAGATATCGGTGATCGATGCGTGATCGTCGCTCATCAGGATCTGACAGGCGAGGTTGATGCGCAGGCGTTTCACATATTGCACGAGCGACATGCCGGTGTGGCGGCGGAAGGCGCGCGAAAAGGCGCCGGTGGACTGTCCGGCAATCCCGGCAAGATCGGCTTCGTCGAAGGATTTCGTCAGGTTCTCCCTGATATAGGCGAGTGCCGTGTTGATGCCGGCCGACATGTAGCCGGATGGATCGGGCAGATAGCTTGGGCTGGCGAGAAGCTGGGCATCCTGCGCCCGGCTGAGCAGGCCGACGATCATCATGAAGAGCTCGATGCGACGCACGCCCTGCGCCTGCTGCACCTCGTTCATCAGCGGCGCGACCTGCCGGCTGGTCTCGGCGCCGAAGAGCACCCCGCGGCGGGACGCTTCGAGGACCGGCTCGAAGGGGCCGAGTTCGGCCAGCACCTTCATCGTGTCGCTGATGAAATTTTCGCTGAACTGAATGAGCTGGCATCGAAGCGGAATGCTCGATCCCTTCGGGACGTCGCTGATCCAGTTGTGGGGAAGATTGGGGCCGGCAAGCACGAGATTGCCCGGTTCGAACTCCCCGATGAAATCGCCGACGAAATATCGACCGGTTGTCGCCACGACGAGATGCAGCTCGTATTCCGGATGAAAATGCCAGCGAACCGTATGATAGGGATAACCGTGCGCCTTCGTCGCGAAAGATTCGCCCGGACGGATCTGAACGACTTCCAAGTCAGGTTCCATCGTTTCCTCCTCCGAGGACGGGTTCCAAGCCCACCCGCCAAATTCCCTTTTTGGCTTTATTGTTGAGCGGAGTGTAGTGATCTCGTTTCGCGCCTGCCACCACGATTCACGGTCAAAACCGATACTTTTTTGATGGTTGACGCGGCGCAGGCGGTGCAAAGACGACGACAATCCGCATCGGAGATCGCCCAAAGACCTATGTCAGGCGGCCAGGGCGGCGATGACGTTCCTGACCAGCGCAGCCGAAGACAGCCGGCTTGTGGCGCAGCTCGGAGCGCCGATCGCCCCGACGCGTACGGAAACGCCGCCGCGTGCATTGGCGATCGCAAACATCGACTCGTCGGTCAGATCATCGCCGATGGTGATCGGGCAGCGGTCCTTGAACGGGTCGGACTGAAAAAAACGCTCCAACGCATCACCCTTGCTTGAGCGTGCCGGCCGCAGCTCGAAGACCATCTTGCCGAGCTGCAGCGCCCAGTTCGGCCCGGCGACCTTGGCATAGTGATGCATGCGCTCTTCGAGCACTTTTTCATATTCGGGCGCGAGCCGGTAATGGGCGGCAACGGCGGCACCCTTGTCCTCGATCAGCACGCCCGGATAGTGCTCGGCTTCGGCGGTCAGGGCATGTTTCAGAGCCTGAAACTCGGGTGTCGCCTCAAGCGTATGCATTCCGGCGGCACTTCTGATCTCGGCGCCATGCAGGCCCGCTGTCGGGAATGCAAAGGGTTTGAACAGCGCGTCCGCATAGGCAAGCGACCGTCCGGTCACCAGCGCCAGGGCGCCGCCGAGCTTGTTCGACAGGCGGTGAAGCTGTCCGGGAAGAGCCTCCGGGACTTCGATCGCATCCGGCGTGGGCGCGAGATTGAGCAGCGTTCCGTCGATGTCGAGAAACATTGCCCAGCGCTCTGGCTCGTCCAAAACCAATGAAAGCATTTCCTGTGTGGCGGTGTCGTCCTGCACGGTCTTCTCCAAACTCTGCAATCATTGAAGCTAGGTCGCCGGCCGACGAGGGCAAGGTGAGATTCAGACTCCGGAACATCCGAAGGCCAATCGGCGTTTTATCTGGCCGCCCGTACAAGCACTCCCGCCGTAAAAGGTACATTGATGGCCAAAAGCAGTTCCAAGCATAGCGAGGAGGTCAATGCGCCGTTGGCGCATGGTGCGGCTGTTCTGCCGCTGGTGACCATCGACGACTACAACAACGAACTGCGCGACAAGAACGGTTTCGTCGGCGACAACGCCAACAAGGAAACCTTTCAGCAGAAGCTCGATGATTGGAGAAAACATGTCCGCAAGTTCGGAGACGATCCGATCGGCAAGGTTGCAACGGCAAAGCTCTCCAAGAAAAAGATCGAGGCTCTGCTGAAGGGAGACGATATGGAGGCCGCCGCACTGGTCATGGGTGCGGTGGAGGATTTCGCGCAGGACTTTGCCGAGGTGATCGGAAAATTTCTGAAGGACAAGCGTTGGGGCAAGACCGAGCGCATCGTCGTCGGCGGCGGCTTCAGGCAAAGCCGCTTCGGGGAGCTGACGATCGCCAGGACCATGGTTCTTCTCAAGGCGGCGGGCATCAATATCGAGGTCGTGCCGATCGTCCACCATCCGGACGAGGCGGGACTGATCGGCGCCGTGCATCTCATGCCGCCCTGGATGTTCAAAGGCTACGAGACGATGCTGGCCGTCGATATCGGCGGCACCAACGTCCGCGCCGGCGTCGTCGAATTCGGAAAGGAAAAAACGCCGCATTTTTCGGATGCCCGCGTCTGGGAATCGGTCATCTGGCGCCATGCCAACGACGAACCGAGCCGCAGTGCGACGATAGAGAAGCTGGCGGCGATGTTGCAGGGGCTGATCGACAAGGCCGAAAAAGCCAATCTGAAACCGGCGCCGATTATCGGGATCGGCTGTCCCGGCATCATCAAGGCCGACGGCTCGATCGAACGCGGTGGGCAGAATCTGCCGGGCGGGAATTGGGAAAGCGACAGCTTCAATCTCCCCGCCGCGCTGATAAAGGCCATTCCCGAGATCGGCGACCACAGCACATTCGTGATGATGCACAACGACGCCGTCGTGCAGGGATTGTCGCAGATCCCCTTCATGCACGACGTGTCGCGATGGGCGGTGCTGACCATCGGCACGGGCCTGGGCAATGCTCATTTTACCAATCGCGAAGGGATGAACGCGCGATAGCGGCTGACCATCTGTCCGCGCGCCATTGCTGGCGCACACGCGGCAGCAAAGGCTTATGGTAAATAGTCGGTAAATAAAGAGGAATTTGGCAGACGGAAGTGAAGCCGTCCATAAGTTCCGCTAGAGACGGTTCGTTCGTAGCGGAATGCGGATCGGTTGGGCTGGGAGAATGGCAATCAGTCACCCGGTCTATTGCCGCCGAGCATATCCATCGGCACCTGATTCGCCTAGCAGGAGCTTTTGTCATCTTTGTCCGGGACAATCCTGCCCCTGTATTGCAGGTGCGCTCTTCCTCCCCTTCCCTCCCCTTTCCGACTTTGAATCGAAAAGATGGTGATAACGCCGGCGGGCAGTTCTCCGCAGGTTCAAATTGCGCTTATCTCTGTGGCTCCTCGCAAGCCCATACGCAGACGAAAGATGGAAGATGAACTTCAAGGGAATAAGCGCTCCGCTCAATGCCGGTCGTCTTGAACAAATGCTCGGCCTTGCCCCGTCACGCCGCGATCCCGAAGCCCAAGACGCAAATGACAAGTCCTCCGGCAATGAACCCGTCCGCGGGTTGGAGGCCGAAAGCCTATACCGTTCGTCTGTCTATAAGTGAGAAGCGGCATCCTCAGCCGGGCCGTGCCGAGCGACGAAGCAGTCCGCGATGAGCCGGCAATGACGTTTGGCAGTTCGGTCGGCTTCGGCGGATGCGGTCCCGGCGTCATTGTCAGCTGACAATTTCGCTAAGATTCCGGAATTCCACATGATTTTTTCGTCGAATCCGGTTTGTTATTGATTGGCTAACCAAGAAATCGCTTGACGGAATCACCAGACTCACGATCATTTGCGCAAAATTACCCGATTTATCAGGATTTGCGTGAATGCCGACCAAGGCCGCGATTGTTGAGAAAGCCAAGAGAGCGAGTCAGGTCTCGATCGACGAGACGATTGCGCAGGACTCGACGATGCTCAGCAGCCAGTTGCAGGTGCTGTTCGAGCGGTTATTTTCGCCCGATGCCCGTAAATCGCTGCGGCGATTCAGCAGCACCGAGACCGCCAAGCTGCTTGGCGTCACCGACAGCTATGTTCGCCACCTCGCCGCCCAGGTGGAAAGCATCAATCCCGAAAAGACGGCCGCCGGCCGCCGGGTGTTCTCGCTCGAAGAAATTCATGCGATGCGCCAGCATCTCGGACGCACCAAGCCTTCCTATCTGCCGATGCGCCGGCCGGGCGACCATCTCCAGGTGATCGCCGTTACCAATTTCAAGGGTGGCTCCGGCAAGACGACGACATCCATCCATCTGGCGCAGTTCCTGGCGCTTCGCGGCTACCGCGTCCTTGCCGTCGACCTCGATCCGCAGGCGTCGATGTCGGCGATGCTCGGCTATCAGCCGGAATTCGACGTCGGCGAAAACGAGACGCTTTACGGCGCCATCAAGTATGACGAGACGCGCCGCGACGTCGCCGACATTGTCCGCCAGACCTATTTCCCCGGTCTGGATCTCATCCCCGGCAATCTCGAGCTGCACGAGTTCGAACACGACACTCCAAAGGCGCTGGCCGATACCAACCGCGACGACAAGGACATGTTCTTCATGCGGGTCGGCAATGCGCTGCATTCGCTGGAGCAGAGCTACGACGTCGTCATCATCGATTGCCCCCCTACCCTCGGCTTTCTGACGCTGTCGGCTCTGTGCGCCGCCACCGCTGTGCTGATTACCGTTCATCCGCAAATGCTCGACGTAGCCTCGATGAACCAGTTCCTGACGATGACCTCCGACCTTCTGGCCGTGGTCAAGCAGGCAGGCGGCAACCTCGATTATGACTGGATGCGCTATCTGGTCACCCGTTATGAGGCCAATGACGGTCCGCAGGCCCAGATCGTCGCCTTCCTGCGCAGCCTGTTCGGCGAGCGCGTGCTGACCTCGATGATGGTCAAATCGACGGCGGTTTCGGATGCGGGCCTGTCCAAGCAGACGATCTACGAGGCGGGACGCGAGACGATGCATCGCCAGACCTACGACCGCGGCGTCGAATCCGTCGACAATGTCAATGCCGAGGTCGAGCAACTCATTCGCAGTGCATGGAGCAGGACATGAGCCCAAAAGGTCGCGATATCCTGAAGAGCATGGTCGGCGCCGTGGAGCCGGCACGCCCGGAGGCGCCGGGCGCGCCGCCGCCGCATCGGCCCTCGGGCGCGGTCAAGGCGATGAACCTGTCGCTCGGACGATTGGGTGAGGAAGCGGCAGCCGCCAAGGCGCTGCGCGAATCGCTTGCCTCCGGCGACAGGGTGCTGGAGATCGATCCGGCTGCCGTCGAGATGTCCTTTATCCGCGACCGCATCCCGGTCGACAAGGACCCCGAATTCGAGCGGTTGAAGCAGTCGATCCAGGAAAGCGGACAGCAGGTTCCGATCCTGGTGCGGCCGGATCCGGTAACGGCCGGGCATTACCAGGCTGCCTACGGTCACCGGCGTCTGCGTGCGGCTGCCGAGATCGGGGTTCCCATCAAGGCTGTGGTGCGCAAGCTGACGGACGAAGAACTGATCGTCGCACAGGGTCAGGAAAACGGCCCGCGCGTCGACTTAAGCTTTATCGAACGGGCGCTGTTTGCGCGGCGCATGGATGAACACGGCTTCAGCCGCGACATGATTGCTCAGGCGCTGGCGACGGACAAGCCGGAAACGTCAAGGCTGCTGCAGGTGGCGCAGACGATCGATCCCGAGATCATTCTTGCCATCGGGCCGGCGCCCAAAGTCGGACGGCCGCGCTGGTTGGCCTTTGCCGAGAAATTCAGGGAGGCCGGCGGGCAGAAGAAGGCGCGGGCCGCAATTGGTGCGGCCGCTTTCCAAACGCTGGAGAGCAATAGCCGCTTCGACGCCATCTGGAAGGCGCTGGAGGAAAAGAGCGCACCGCAGCGAGCCGAGCAAACGCTTCGCACCCAAGGCGGCACGCAACTTGCTTCGGTGACCCAGTCCGGGAAAACCTTTCGCATCACCGTCAAATCGGCGGCGTTTTCAGAATTCCTGGCTCAGCGGTTGGTTGGCCTCGCCGCCGAGTTCGAAGAGGAAAATGAGGGAAAATGAGGCAGTTAGACCGATTGTCAGCTGACAATTCGGATAGGAGATAACCCGCAAAAGAAAAAAGCCCCCGAACGTCACCGTCACGGAAGCTTTCCTCGTAGTCTTGAACACCTCCGAGAATCGCACTTCCGAGAATCGCTGTCAAGAGTTTTTGGCGCCGTTTTGGCGAGCGGATTTCTTTTGCCTCGTCGAGGTGGAAGAGATGGAAACCGGAAGTATAACGACGCCCTTCGGGCGGCGGTCGATGACGCTTGGCATGCTCGCAAGCCAGGTGATGGCAGGTGAGATCAAGCCTGATCAGTCGGTCGACAAATGGAAGCTGTTTCGTACGCTGTGCGAAGCAAAGCCGCTGCTCGGCATCAGCGATCGCGCGCTTGCCGTGCTCAATGCGCTCTTGAGCTTTTATCCGAAGAACGAGCTGGCTCAGGAAAACGGCTTGATCGTATTCCCGTCGAATATCCAGCTGTCGCTCAGAACGCATGGCATGGCCGAACAGACCGTGCGGCGGCATCTTGCAGCACTCGTCGAGGCGGGGCTTCTGCTGCGCAAGGACAGCCCTAACGGCAAGCGATATGTCCGCAGAGACAGGGCAGGGGAGGTCAACGACGCTTTCGGCTTCTCGCTGGCGCCGCTGCTTGCCCGCGCCGAGGAGATTGAACAGCTGGCCGCCGAGGTGATGGCGGAGCGGCTGCATGTTCAGCGTCTGCGCGAACGCATTACGCTTTGCCGCCGCGATATCGCCAAGCTGATCGAAGCGGCTGTCGAAGAAGACGTTCAGGGGGATTGGCAGGGCCTGTACCGGGAGTTTCGGGATCTGGTCGAGGGGCTGCCCCGGTCGCCAACGACGACACAGCTCGAACAATTGCTGGACGCATTGACGGCGCTCAGGGCGGATATCCTTAACCGGCTGGAAATTCGAGTTAAATCGACAAAACAGCGCGGCAATGCCGATTATATCGAGCGTCACATACAGAATTCAAATCCCGAATCCACTTCTGAACTTGAACCAAGCTTCGAAACGAAGCAGGGCGCGATGCCGGAGCAAGACAATGGGCGAGGGGCCGTGACGCTGGAAGAGGGGAGGCGTGAGATTGCCCATCCGGGCAGGCAGGAGGAGAGGCAAGGTCGACGACCGGGCGCGCGCGATGATGCCGGCGGGCTGAAATCCTTCCCGCTCGGCCTGGTTCTGCAGGCCTGCCCGGAAATCCTTGCCTACGGGGCGAATGGCGAAATCCGCAGCTGGCGCGATCTGATGGCCGCGGCCGTGACCGTTCGATCGATGCTCGGCGTCAGTCCGTCAGCCTACGAGGAGGCCGCAAACGCAATGGGACCGGAAAATGCCGCGACGGTGATGGCATGCATCCTTGAGCGCGGCGGCCATATCAATTCGGCCGGTGGTTACCTCCGCGACCTGACGCGGCGAAGTGAAAAGGGAGAGTTCGCGATCGGCCCGATGCTGATGGCGCTCTTGCGGGCAAATGCGCCGGCCGGCCGAAAAACTGGATAAGGTGCGAGGGTTGGTGCCGCTGCAGCTTGATTTGCCGAATGTCAGCGGATCAGCCTTCGCTCCAGGAAAGCCTGCACGTCGCGGCGCCCATCGGCAACGCAGTAAACGACGACGTCGGTGCCTATGATGCGATAGATCATGCGCCGGGGCTTGTGGTGCAGCTCCCGATATCCGGTGAGGCCGATGCTCGTAAGCTCTTTTGGATTATTTCCACGGGCAGGGAATTCTGCGAGATCGGTACATGTGCTTTCGATTTCCGTCAGAATACGCTCGGCTGTCTCGGCGCCGTCGCGACGGGCGGTGAAACGATAGAGATCCTCGATGTCGCGTTCCGCCTCCTCGGCGAAAAGAACATGGTACGACATCAGGATTGGCTGTCGGCCAGACGTTTTCGGATGCGTGCGAAGGATTCGGCAGCAGGGTGCAACTTACCCTCCTCGACTTGCCGGTTGGTCAGCGCCAGAACTTTCAGGAGCGCCAGGGTCTCTTGTGTTTCCTCGTATTGGCCGACGTCCTGCAGAATAGCTTTCGCCTCGCCGTGAAGAGTAATGACGACCGGCTCCGGATTGTCCTTCAGTGTCCGGATGATCTCCGGCGCATGCGCCTTGAGATAGCTGATGGGTTTCACCTGTTCTGACAGCCTCATGCGGTCGCTCCCTTTCGACCAAAAGATAGATCACCGAATGGCCGATTGAAAGGAGCCTTTGCCGGTTGAGGCGCGGCCGCTTTTTTTCACACAACCTCCGCGAAAGAGAATGTCATTTCTTATAATGAAGTTTGTCTACTGATTTTATAGATTAAACTTTGCAACCAGCGATCGGATCGTGATCTCATGACCTATCTCCTCAGCCTTCTCGACAAAAGCCCGATCGAACAGGGTTTCACTGCTGCGGATGCGTTGCGGGCAACGGTGAAGATTGCCGCCCGAGCCGAGGAACTCGGTTATCACCGTTTCTGGGTCGCCGAACATCACAGTATGTCCAATCTGGCGAGCTCGGCGCCGGAGGCGCTGATCGCCTACCTCCTCGCCAGGACCTCAAAGATCCGTGTCGGCTCCGGCGGCGTCATGCTGCAGCACTATAGCGCCTATAAGGTTGCCGAGACCTTCAATCTTCTGGCATCGCTCGCGCCTGGCCGCGTCGATCTCGGCGTCGGCAAGGCGCCGGGCGGCTTTCCGTTGTCGACACGCGCCCTGCAGCTTGGCGTCGATCCGTCCAGGAAGCCGGATTTTGCAAGCCAGCTTTCCGATCTCAACGTCTATCTCGCCGCCGATCCGAATTACGACGGTGCGCAGGCGACCCCTTTCCCGCCGACGGCTCCGGAGCGCTTCTTACTCGGCGCCAGCGTCGAAAGCGCCGAACTGGCGGCCGAGAAGGGCTGGGAACTGGTCTTTGCCGGTCACCTGAATGGTGATCCTGACAATCTGCGCAGAACCTTCGAGGCCTATGAGCGGGCATCGGGCGGCAAGCGGCCGATCCTGGCGCTCGCAGCCTTTGCCGCCGAAAACGAGGATTATGCCCGCGAGCGCGTCGGCAAGCTGCGCATCGTCAAAGTGTTCCTGCCGAGCGGGCAGACCGTCAATGTCGGCAGCGCGGAGCAGGCTGCCGAATTTGCCCGCCAGGCCGGCGTCACCGATTACCGCATCGAGGAGAAGGTCCCGAGCGTTCTGCACGGCACGGCACAGCAGATCCGCAAGGAATTGGACGAGCTCCATCGCCGTTACGGCGTCATGGAATTCGTGCTCGACACGCCGGCGCTTTCAACCGCTGACCGCCTTGCCTCCATCGAGCTGCTCGCCGCCGAGCGGCTTTCCCTCGTCGCCTGACCTTTTCAAGGAGATCGATCCCATGGCTCAGAAACACGTCACGTTCGGCATCATGCTGCAGGGTCCGGGCGGTCATATGAATGCCTGGAAGCATCCAAGCGGACCGGCCGATGCCAGCGTCAATTTCGATTTCTTCGTGACGACGGCGCGCAAGGCGGAGGCGGCCGGCATCGCTTTCGCCTTCGTCGCCGACGGGCTTTATATCAATGAGCAGTCGATCCCGCATTTCCTCAACCGGTTCGAACCGATCGCCATTCTCTCGGCGCTGGCAGCCTCCACTTCGAAGATCGGCCTCGTCGGCACGGTCTCGACCTCCTACAGCGATCCCTTCACCATTGCCCGGCAGTTCGCTTCGATCGATCTCATCAGCGGCGGCAGGGCAGGGTGGAATGCCGTAACCTCGCCGCTCGAGGGTTCTGGCAGAAATTACAGCCGTGAACATCCCGAGCACGAGCTGCGCTACGAGATTGCTGAGGACTATATCGACGCGATCAAGGGTCTCTGGGATTCCTGGGACGACGATGCTTTCGTGCGCAATCGCGAGACCGGCGTCTTTGTCGACAAGGCGAAGATGCATCGCCTCAACCATAAGGGTCGCTTCTTCCGTATCGAAGGGCCGCTCAACATCGGCCGCTCGAAGCAGGGCCAGCCCGTTGTCTTCCAGGCGGGCGCTTCGGATTCCGGCATCAGGCTCGCCGGCAAACATGCCGATGCTGTCTTCACCAATGGCGGACCGTTCGAAGAGGCTCGAGGCTTCTATCGGCAGCTCAAGGACAGTGTCATTGCTCAGGGACGCCCCGCGGCGGAAGTCGGCATCTATCCCGGCATCGGCCCGATCGTCGGCAAGACGTCCGAGGAAGCGGAAGCCAAGTACCAGGCGATCCGCAATCTCGTCACGATCGAGGAGGCGCTCCTCTATCTCGGCCGCTTCTTCGATCATCATGATTTCAGCGTCTACCCGCTCGATGAGGCTTTTCCTGACATTGGCGATATCGGCAGGAACAATTTCCGCGCCACCACCGACCGCATCAAGAGGACGGCGCGCGAGAAGGGGCTGACGCTCCGCCAGGTCGCGCTCGATTCCGCGACGCCGCGCACGGCTTTCATCGGCACTGCGGAGCATATTGCCGATGAGATCATCCGCTGGGTGGATCATGGCGCCGCCGACGGCTTCATTCTCGGCTTCCCCGTCATCGCCGAAGGCTTCGACGATTTCGCTGAGCACGTTCTGCCGATCCTGACCGAGCGCGGCTATTTCGATCCGGTCCTGAAGGGCGAGACGCTGCGGGATCATCTGGGCCTGCCCTTCCGAGAAAGCCGGTATGCGGTCAGTGCCGACCAGGTCGAGCAGGGGAGGGCTGTCGGCGCCTGAGGCGCCGGCGAACCGCCATGGACACCATCGCTCTGAACACGCGCAGCAACGATCCGATCGAGACGGGCATCGCCGCCTATCTCGACGAGATCATCGCGCTTCGCCACGACCTGCATCAATATCCCGAGCTGGCCTTTCAGGAGCTCAGGACCAGCAAGCTCGTGGCATCCCGCCTTTCCTCCTGGGGCTACGAGGTGGCGACGGGCATTGCCGGCACCGGCATCGTCGCCACCCTCAGGCGTGGCGAGGGCAGGAAGCGGATCGGCATCCGGGCGGATATGGACGCGCTGCCGATCGAAGAGGCGACCGACCTTGCCTATGCCAGCAGCAATCCCGGCGTCATGCATGCCTGCGGCCATGACGGTCATACATCGATCCTGCTGGCCGCCGCCCGCTATCTCGCCGAAAACGGCAATTTCAGCGGCACGCTCAGGCTGATCTTCCAGCCCGCCGAGGAAATCGGCGCCGGCGCCCGCAAGATGATCGCCGAAGGCCTGTTCGAACGGTTTCCCGTCGATGCGGTCTTCGGTTTACACAACTGGCCGGGTGTGCCGACGGGTCAATTCGGTTTCGTCGCCGGTCCGGCCATGGCCTCCGTCGACCAGGCGATCGTCAAGATCATCGGCAAGGGCGGCCACGGCGCCGAGCCGCACCGCGCCGTCGATCCGGTGCTGGCTTCCGCCTCCTTCATCACCGCGCTGCAAAGCGTCGTCTCGCGCAATGTCGATCCGCAGGACATGGCGGTCGCCACCGTCGGCTCGATCCATGCCGGCTCCGCCTCGAACGTCATCCCCGAGAGCGTGGAGATGAAGCTCACCATGCGGGCCTTCAGCGAGACGGTTCGCCAGCTGCTGCAGGAGCGCATTCCAGCCCTTGCCCGTGCCCAGGCCGAAAGCTTCGGCGCGGCGGCGGATGTGAACTACCGGCTCGGTTTTCCGGCGCTGGTCAATCATCCCAAGGAAACCGCGTTTGCCCGGGATGTCGCCTATGACGCGCTCGGTCTCGCGGCGATCGAGAAGGATTTCCGGCCGCGGACCGCGAGCGAGGATTTCGCCTTCATGCTGCAGGCCAATCCGGGCAGCTACCTCTTCGTCGGCAATGGCGACAGCGCGCCCCTCCACAGCGCCCATTACGATTTCAACGATGCGATCATCGCGCCGGCCGCCCGCTACTGGGTGCGGCTCGCCGAAACCTTCCTCACTGATGACAACGGGTGACGAACGATATGAGCGATACGTTTCTCTATACGAGCCCCCTCGATCCCCGCGCCAAGCCGCTGATCGATGAATTGATTCACGAATATGACAGCCGCTACGGCACCTATTTCAATGCCGAAGGCGCCGCGGCCGAGCTGAACCGTTATCCCCCCGAAGCCTTTGCGCCGCCTCAGGGTAATTTTCTGCTGCTGATCCGCAATGGCGAAACCATCGGCGGCGGCGCCTTCAAGCATTACGACGATCGCACGGCCGAGTTCAAACGCATCTGGACACGCGTGGATCTTCGCCGCCAGGGCCTTGCCCGCAAGCTGCTGGTGGAGCTGGAGGCTCAGGCGGCCCGCCAAGGTTATACGCGGATCTATCTGACGACCGGTTTCCGCCAGCCCGAGGCCGTCGGCCTCTATCTGAACGACGGCTACACCGCTCTCTTCGACACGGAAGCCGATCCCGAGATCTACAAGAGCCTGCCCTTCGAGAAGGACATCACCCATCTCGTACCGCCGGTCTTCGGAACCGAGGCGGCCGAACCGCGCCTGCGCGTGGCCGGCGCACATCTCTGAAAGCGACACGACGATAACCATAAAAGGGAAGCAAGAATGGCACTGACGACGGATTTCGCGGGCATCGAGCCCGGTAGCAGAACGGCAGACCCGAAGCAGGATCATTCCCGTTACCGCATCGTGCCGGCGCGCCATCCCGAACGGCTGGCGGGCACGATATTCGCGGCCGTCGTCATCGTCGCCGTTCTCTATTCCACCTTTACCAACCCGCGCTGGGGTTGGAACGTCTTTGCCGAATGGTTCTTCGCCGAACCGGTGCTCGTCGGCCTCGGCAGGACGTTGCTCCTGACCGCGCTTGCCGCCATATCGGGCTCGATCCTCGGAACAGCCCTGGCGCTTGCCCGTGTCTCCAGGTCGCCGCTGCTATCGGGCCTTTCCTGGGGCTATATCTGGCTGCTGCGCTCGATCCCCATGATCGTGCTGCTGTTGATATTGAACAATCTCGGCTATCTCTACGAAACGGTCAGGATCGGCGTCCCGTTCACCGACACGGTCTTGTTCGACTATCCCACCGTACAGCTGCTGACGCCCTTCGCCGCTGCCTATCTCGGCCTCACGCTCAACCAGTCGGCCTTCTTCGCCGAGATCGTCCGCGGCGGCATTCTGTCGGTGGATCATGGGCAGCTGGAGGCCGCAGCCGCACTCGGCCTGCCGCGCCGCCGCCAGGCCTTCCGCATCGTGCTGCCGCAGGCCATGCGCTCGATCCTGCCGACCGGCTTCAACGAACTCATCGGTTTGGCGAAAAGCACGTCCGTCGTCTATGTGCTGGCGCTGCCGGAACTCTTCTACACCGTCCAGGTAATCTACCGCCGCAATCTCGAAGTCATTCCGCTGCTGATGGTCGCAACGGTCTGGTATCTGATCATCATGACCGTGCTGTCGGTCGCCCAGCACTATATCGAGCGCTATTTCTCCAGGGGCGCCGTGCGCAATCCGGCACCGCTGCCTTTCCAGGCATTTTTCGAACGCCTTCGCCGCCCGCTGCCGGTTCTCGATAGCGCGGCCGACAAAGCGCGCAATCTCGGTTTCCATGATGCGGGGGCTCTGCGGGCAGGCGGTGCGGTGCGCATCCACGGCATCTCGAAAAGCTTCGGCTCGCTGAAGGTGCTCGACGATGTCGAGCTCAATCTGCCGGCCGGCAGCGTGACCGCCATTCTTGGTCCCTCCGGTTCGGGAAAGTCGACGTTGCTGCGGTCAATCAATCATCTGGAGCGTGTCGACGACGGCTTCATCTCCATCGACGGCGATTTCGTCGGCTATAGCAGGAAGGGCGATACACTCTACGAGCTCAAGGAGAAGGATATCCTCAAACGCCGCGCCGATATCGGCATGGTCTTCCAGAGCTTCAATCTCTTCCCGCATCTGACCGTGCTCGAAAACCTCATCGAGGCGCCGATCGAGGTCCGTGACGCCGGCCGCGAGGACGCCGTGCAGCTGGCGCAGGAACTGCTGGCGCGTGTCGGTCTCAGCGACAAGATCAATGCCTATCCGCGCCAGCTCTCCGGCGGCCAGCAGCAGCGCGTCGCGATCGCCCGGGCCTTAGCGCTCCGCCCCAAGGTTCTGCTCTTCGACGAGCCGACCTCCGCACTCGATCCGGAACTCGTCGGCGAGGTGCTCGACGTAATCAAGGAACTCGCCCGCACCGGAACGACGCTCGTCATCGTCACCCATGAAATCGGCTTTGCCCGCGAAGTTGCCGATACGGTGGTCTTCATGGAAAGCGGCCGCATTCTGGAGGCCGGTCCGCCGGCCCGGATTTTCACGCAAGCGGAACACCCGCGAACCCGCGAATTCCTTGCCAAGGTTCTCTAGCGCGGACAGCGCTGGTGAAAAGCCGGGCCGCGACGGGCTGCTCCGGTCGAATGACAATAATCACAACCGTAAGACGAAATGGAGAAGGGGCATGGCATTTACAGATAGGGTAAGGCTTCTGATAGCGGGAGCCGTCACTATCGGCGCGATCGGTTTCGGTTCCGCTGAGGCGCAGCAGAAGTTCGATCTTAGCCCCGAACAGCCGAACCGGCTGCGGGTGGAAAAGAGCGAGAAGCGCATCGCTGAAATCAAGGACTTCAAGTTCGTCGAGAACGGTGTCTTCACCGTCGGCATCAGTTCCGGCGGTAATCTGCCGCTGCACGACTATGCCTCCGATTCCAAGACGGTCATCGGTTATGACGTCGATCTCGCCCAGGCCATTGCCGACAGCCTTGGCCTGAAGCTCAACCTCGTTTCCGTCGCCTGGGCCGATTGGCCGCTGGGGCTCACCTCCGGCAAGTTCGATGCGGTGATCTCGAACGTCACGGTGACGGAAGAGCGCAAGCAAAAGTTCGATTTCTCGACCTACCGCAAGGATGAGCTCGGCTTCTACGTCAGGGCCGACAACCCGATCACATCGATCAAGGAGCCGAAGGATATTGCCGGCCTGAAGGTCATTACCGATGCCGGCACCAACCAGGAGAAGATCCTGCTGGAATGGGACCGGCAGAATGTTGCGGCCGGCCTCAAGCCGATCGAGGTGCAGTATTATGACGACGATGCGGTGAAGGACCTCGCCGTCCAGTCCGGCAGGGCCGACGCCGTCTTCAGCGTCAACGCCACCCAAGCCTATGCGGCGGGCATCAACGGCAAGACCAAACTTGTCGGCACCGTCAGCGGCGGCTGGCCGATCACCGCCGAGATCGCCGTCACCACACGCAAGGGCAGCGGTCTGGCGGCGCCCGTAACCGATGTCGTCAACGACCTGATCGCCAGCGGCGCCTACAAGAAGATCCTCGACACCTGGAATCTCGGTCCCGAGGCGATCGACAAGGCCCAGACCAACCCGCCCGGCCTGCCGAAGAGCGGTTCGTAATATTTACGGGACGGGCGGCCGTTCGAGCTGGTCCGTCCCTGCCTTTCACTGCAAACGGAGACATATCGAACGTGGCGAATTTTCTTGATATCCGCAGCTTTTTCTTCGCGGCGCTGACGGCAGCCTTGACTGGCCTCAGTGCAGCCCATGCGGCCGATGATTTTGACCTGAGCCCGCAGCAGCCGGGCAGGCTTCATGCCGCCAGGAACGATGCGGCGATCGCCGCGATCCCCAAGGATTTCAAGTTCGTCACACCAGGCAAGTTCACCATCGCCGTCAGCCCCGGCGGCCCGCCGCTTGCGACCTATGCCACCGACGCCAAAACCGTGGTCGGCGCCGATCCCGATTACGCCTATGCCATCGCCGACAGCCTCGGCCTGACGCTGGAGATCGTGCCGGTCGCCTGGATCGACTGGCCGCTCGGCCTCACATCGGGCAAATATGATGCCGTCATCTCCAATGTCGGCGTGACCGAGCAACGCAAGGAGAAGTTCGATTTCTCCACCTATCGCCAGGGCCTGCACGGTGTCTTCGTGAAAGCCGATAGTCCCATCACCTCGATCAGGGAGCCGAAGGATGCGGCGGGCCTGAGGATCATCGTCGGCGCCGGCACCAACCAGGAGCGTATCCTGGTCAAGTGGAGCGAAGAGGATGTTGCCGCGGGCCTGAAGCCGATCGAGCTGCAATATTACGACGACGAGGCGGCGAGCCTTCTGGCGCTGCGTTCCGGCCGGGCCGATGTCATCGTCCAGCCGCACGCGCAGCTCGTCTTCATCGCGGCGCGCGACAAGAATATCAAGCGGGTGGGCACGCTGAGCGCCGGCTGGCCGGATCGTTCGGACGTCGCCATCGCCACCCGCAAGGGAAGCGGGCTCGCCGATGCGCTGACTATCGCCACCAATGGCCTGATCAAGGACGGCACCTATGCCAGGATTCTCGCTCACTGGCACCTTTCCGAGGAAGCCTTGCCGGCATCCGAGACCAATCCGCCCGGCCTGCCGAAATATTGATTGCAGGAAGCAGGTCATGAGCGGCGGCAATATATCCATCAGCCATATCGGCTTCCTCACCCCCGGCAACTATTCCGACGACGATCCCTTGTCGGGATTGGAGCAGACGCTCCAGCAGCTGCATTATGGCGAGGCACTCGGCTTCGACAGCGCCTGGGTCCGCCAGCGGCACCTGGAGCCGGGGATCTCGTCCGCCAGCGCCTTTCTGGCGGCGGCCACCCAGCGCACCAGCCGGATCGAGCTCGGAACGGCGGTCATTCCGATCGGCTATGAAAGTCCCTACCGGTTGGCCGAGGACCTCGCGACTGTCGATATTCTCTCACGCGGACGGCTGAATATCGGCGTCAGCGCCGGCCGGCCGCTGCATGCCGAACTGATTGCCCCGCTCGCCTTCGACGGCGACTGGACCAGTTACGATTTCTCGCATGCACGCGTGCTGCGCTTTGCCGACAATCTGCGCGGCAACTATCTCGGCGACGACGAGACCTTCATCAAGACGCCCTTCGGCCCGCAGCGGCCGCGTCTGCAGCCCTATGCCAAGGGCCTGATCGACCGGATCTGGTATGGCGGCGGGTCACAGCGCTCGGCGGCATGGGCCGGCCGCAATGGTTTCAATCTGTTGACCGGCAATGTGATAACGGGGGAGGGGACCGACGATTTCTTTGTTGCCCAATCCGGTCTGATTAAAACCTATCGCGACTCGGGAACCCAGCGCCGCGTCGCGCTCGGCCGCGTCATCGTGCCTTACGACAGCGCCGATGCGGCAACCCGCCGGCGCTACCGCGATTATGCCGACGGCCGTCATGAACGGACGCGTTCGCCGCAGGGCGAGCGGTGCACCTTGTTCGCCCGCGATATCGTTGGCACGTCGGAAGAGATTCTTGAGCGGCTTTTCGCCGATCCGATCTTGCCCGAGGTCAGCGAGCTGCGGCTGGAGCTTCCTTACGAGTTCGAGCACGAGGAATATCGCCAGATCCTCCACGACTTCGCGACAAGAATCGCCCCGGAGCTCGGATGGAAAGCGCAGCCGGAAATTCGGGCCGCTTCCTGAAGGGCCGTCGGCAGACGACGTCACCCATTTGCCATCAAACCATCATCTCAGGAGGAACATTCGTCAGTGACCAAATCGGTGGAATATTTCTTTTCGATCGGCTCGCCCTGGTCCCACATCGGCTTTGACGCCTTTACCGACCTGGCGGCGAAGAACGACGTCGTCGTCACGCCCTATCTGACGACCGTGGTCGAGGAGAATGGCGGCATCTTCTCGCGCAACCGCCCGGAGATCCGCCGCGCATATTGGACGCGCGACCTCAAACGCTGGGCGCGCGTGCGTGGCAAGGAATTGCGGCTGGAACATCGGCCGGAGCTCAGCGATCCGACGCCGGCATCTCTCTTTGTGATCGCTGCCTATCTCGACGGGCAGGATTGGATTGGCGTTAGCAGGGCCCTGCAGCATGCTTTCTGGAGCGAAGCGAGGGATATCGGCAAGGCTGATGTTCGCGAGGCGATCGTGACAGCAGCAGGTTTCGATGGCGCGGCGCTTCTCAGACGCCAAGCCGATGACGACGTCCAGAACAAATGGTCGGCAGACCGCGTGCATGCGCGCGACAGCGGCGTCTTCGGTTTTCCCAGCTATGTCTATGACGGTGAGCTCTATTGGGGTCAGGACAATCTGCCCTTCCTCGAACGCCATCTCCGCGGCGACAGACCGTAAACGTCAAGACGAATGTTTTTTCAATCGAGCGCCGAACGAGAGACGCACATTCCTTTAATCCAGTAATTTTATAGACAATATTTGAAGCAACCACAGAGAGGAAAAACCATGTCAGGTTTCAAACTCGTCGGCATTGCCGGCAGCTTCAACCGCCCATCGAAGACACTGGCTCTTGTCCGGCATGTCGCCGAACGCGCCAGCATCAGATACGGCTTTTCGAGCAAAACCTATGATCTGCACGATCTCGGTCCGTCGCTGGGTCGCGCCTTGTGGCGCAAGGACCTCGACGAGCAGGCCAGGCGTGTCGTCGACGAGATCGTAAGGGCCGATGTGCTGATTATCGGTTCGCCGACTTACAAGGGCTCCTATCCCGGTCTTTTCAAGCACCTCATCGATCTGATCGACCCGCAGGAGCTCCGCGCGAAGCCGATCATCATTACGGCGACCGGTGGCGGCGACCGGCATGCCTTGATGGTCGAGCATCAGCTTCGGCCGCTGTTCGGTTTCTTCATGGCTCATACGCTGCCGACGGCCGTCTATGCGTCCGACCGTGATTTTGCGGATTACGCGGTTTCATCCGATGCGCTTTCGAACCGCATCGGTGAAGTGGTCGGTGAATTGTCGGCCTTCTTTCCAGAGGCAAGACCGGCAGTAGCGGCAGCCGAATAAGGCGCGCCACGAACTTCGTTCTCAGGAGGCAGCGATGGATGATGCAGGCCCGCAGGGATCAAGCGAGCAAATCTGGAGCGTCTTTGAATTTGCTCGCCGATATCGGTTGGCCAAGCGCGAGGAGAACCGCCTGCTGATGCTCTACGGGCCGAGCGCATCGCTGCGCGATCTTCTCGCCAATGCGCAACGTCATTCGTTCATTCCCCAGCCTGCCGATTCCTGACAGGAGGTTCGCATGAAGCTTGATTTCCATTTCTGGCTGAAGTTTGCGATCGCCCGCTTCCGGCGCAACGCGCGGAGGCCTGCAAACGCACTGGTCAACAGCGTCGAGGAGCAGGACCGGTCGGCGCGAGAATACGAGCTCCATTATTGGGGTGCAATGCCCGGACTTTGGTATTGAGGAGGGGTGGCGGGATGGCGATTATCGTTGAGACCGGCTTCCGTCGGCACGACACCAGAAGAGCAACGGGAAGCGTCATGTCGCGGTTCAGGCATGCGGCGGGGATCTGTACGGTCGCCGGTTCCTTCACCTTCCTGTTCGCGCTGGTGATCGGACTGATCCGATGAGCGAAGTCCTCATTCTCCCCGGATTGTTCGGCTCTGGAGAGGGGCATTGGCAAGAGCACTGGCTGCAGGATCAGCCGGGGTGCCGTCGCGTCGCCCAGGACGACTGGGATCATCCGGACCTCGACAGCTGGCTGCCGCGATTGGAAGGCGCGCTTGAAGCGGCCGGTGAGGCCTACTTGGTCGCCCATAGTCTCGGATGCCTGCTCGCCGCCCGGCTGGCCGGTCGAAGCGCTGCCCGTCACGTGAAAGGGGCCTTGCTCGTGGCTCCCTGCGATCTGCCGGCCACGGAAATTCTGCATCCCGGGCATATCGCGTTCGGCGGCATGCCGACGGCGCCTCTGCCATTTCCGAGCATCGTCGTCGGCAGCATGAACGACGCTTACATGACGGTCGATCGGCTGGCTCTGTTTGGCCGCCTGTGGAAGGCCGAGACCAGGAATATCGGCCTTGCCGGCCACATCAATATCGCCAGCGGTTTTGGCCGCTGGCGAACCGGCTACCGGCTGCTGGATGCCTTGAAGACGCGTGCCGGCGATCGAAGGCGCAATGTTTCTCCGCGGCCGGCTTTTGCGATGTGAATGGAAGCGGAATGTCCGACATTGTCGACGATCTCCTGCGCCTCAGCGAAGATCCGGATGCCGACCCGCGAAGCCGGCGCCGGTAAATCATGGAGCGCCTGGTGGAGACGCTGCTCGCCATGGCCTATGCCGAAATCGGGCCGGAAGAAGCGCGACATCGCCAGTCGATCATCCATCTGACGACGATCATCCGCGACATGACGGGCAGGATCGCGGAGGCCGACGACCCGACATTTGCGGCGATCGTCAGGGAGGCCGCGATGCTGATCCACAGCCTGCAGCGGCGCCGGACAGATGCTGCCAAGCATCAATAGATTATTACAGCAATTTCGTAGTGGAGTTATCAGGGCGCCATGAACATGTCTCTTAATTCTCAGCCGGAGGCGGCTCTGCTCGCTGCCCTGGGTGGGCGCTGCATTGTGCTCATCGGCATGATGGGCTCGGGCAAGACATCGGTCGGCCGGCCGCTGGCGGCGCGGCTCGGGCTCGATTTTGCTGACGCCGATGCCGAAATCGAAGCGGCGCATCGTATGACGATCCCGGAAATCTTTGCCCGGCACGGCGAACCCTATTTTCGCGCCGGCGAGCGGCGGATGCTCGCGCGGCTCCTGGCCGAAGGGCCGAAAGTGGTGGCGACTGGCGGCGGCGCCTTCATGAATGCCGAGACCCGCGCGCGGATCGCGGAGCAGGGGGTGTCGATCTGGCTGAAAGCCGATTTCGATGTATTGATCCGCCGCGTGCGCCGGCGGGCCAACCGGCCGCTGCTGCAAATGCCCGATTCCGAAGGCGCCCTGCGCAAATTGATCGATGACCGTTACCCAATCTATGCCCTGGCCGACGTGACGGTGGTGTCCGACGACGGCCCGCACGAAATGGTCGCGGCGGAAGCGGTGCAGGCTTTGATGTGCTATTTGAACGTCCACCCTGCGCCGTTGGCCCGTGCGCTGTCTTTCGGGCCGGCCCGAAGGGGAGCTCGTCGCAGACGAGCTCCCGTCGATACAGTGTGACGGGGAGCCGCTAAGCCGGTTTCCCTCAGAGCTTGCCTTTCCAGGGCACGAGGAACGCCTCCAGGAAGCGGATGGCGGCCGAGAAGGCGAAGGCGCAGATCGCGATGATGCCGATGCCGACGAAGACGACGTCGGTTGCCAGGAACTGCGATGCCGACATGATCATGAAGCCGATCCCGCGCGTCGAGGCGATCAATTCGGCGGCGACCAGCGTGCCCCAGCCGACGCCGAGGGCAATGCGGATGCCGGTGAGGATTTCGGGCAGGGCGGAGGGCAGGACGATATCGATGAACAGCTGCAGCCGGCTCGCGCCCAGCGAACGAGCGGCGTTGACGCGCTCGATCGGCAGCGAACGGACGCCCGCCTGGGCCGAGAGGCAGATCGGCGCGAACATCGCCAGCACCAGCAGCGTGATCTTCGACGTCTCGCCGATGCCGAGCCAGATGATCATCAGCGGCAGGTAGGAGAGGGGCGGAAGCGGCCAGTAGAACTCGATCGGCGCATCGAGCGCGCCTTTCGCCCAGCGGTTCAGACCCATCAGCAGTCCGAGCGGAATGCCGGCGGAGATGGCGATGAGGGCTGCGATGACGATGCGGAACAGGCTCGCAAGGATATGCTCGGACAGCGACGCTCCGGCATAACCGTCGCGATAGATGGCGCCGATCTGCGTCAGCACCTCGTCCGGACGCGGCAGGAACAGGTGCGGCACGACACCGAGCGCGGAGACGAGCCACCACAGCAGCAATATCGCCAGGGCGGTGGCAACGCTGATCGCCACCGTCGATTTCTCGCCGGCGCCGAAGCTTGCCATCTTCACCAGCTTGACCTGGCGGTTCTCTCTCTGCGCCGCAACCGGCGATGTCTGCGTTATATCGCTCATGCGGCGCTCCTCAAATCTTCGCTGCTGTGGAGAATGGCGCGGATCTCCTCACGCAGCTCGGCAAATCGCGGCGACGCCTTGATCGATCGGGCGTCGCCGGTCTCGGCGAAGCGACGGATGAAATCGAGATCGAAGCGGGCGACGACGCGCCCCGGCCGCGGCGACATGACCAGGACCTGCGTGCCGAGAAACAGCGCCTCTTCGATCGAATGGGTGATGAAGAAAATCTTCTTCGCCGTCTTGTTCCAGACGGAAACCAGCAGTTCCTGCATCTGCTCGCGGGTCAGGCTGTCGAGCGCGCCGAACGGCTCGTCCATGAGCAGAATATCCGGATTGGTCGCAAGAGCCCGGGCGATGCCGACCCGTTGGCGCATGCCGCCCGACAGCTCGTAGGGAAAGGCATTGGCGAATTCGTCGAGACCGACGAGCCGGAGCAGTTCGAGCGCGCGCGCTTGCCGCTCCTTGCGGTTGACGCCGGCAAATTTCAGGCCGAGCGCGACATTGTCGGCCACCGATTTCCAGGGCAGCAGCGCATCTTTCTGAAAGACGACGCCGCGATCGGCGCCTGGCCGTTCGACCGCGCGGCCATCGAGCGTGATCCGGCCATCCGACAGCGGGAGAAAACCGGCAATCGCGTTGAGAAGAGTTGATTTCCCGCATCCCGAGGCGCCGAGCGCGACGACGAACCCCCGTTCGGGAATATCGAAGGAAACGCGATCGAGCGCATGGACGGTTCGCCCATCGCGGGCTGCGAAGAAAACGCTGGCGTGATCGACTTTAAGCATGGTGCCGCTCGCAGGTTCGATGCCGGCGCGACAGGCGCGCCGGCACGGGGAGGATCAGTTGCTGACGGCGGTAAGCGCGTCTGCGGTGACGAAGGTGCCGTAATTTTCCAGCACGCCGGAGATCTTGCCCTGTTCCTTCAGGAACGATGCCGTGTCCTTGAGGATCTTGCCGGCGCCCGCCTTTTCGCCGCCGCCGAGCCAGGCGTCCGACGCCTGGACCTCGGGCGTCAGCAGCGTCAGGTTCTTGAGCGCCGAGGCCTGCTGCTCCGGCGTTCCGCCGAGAAGCTTGGCGAGCGACTTGACGTTATCGCTGTCGGGACCCCAGGCGGCTTTGTCCGATGCGAAGGAAGCGTAGTATTTGTTGATGACCGAGGCGAAGCCCTTCAGGAATTCCGGGTTGTCGGCGGCAAATTTCGAGGTTGCCACCCAGGCCGAGAATGTCGGCGCACCCTTGTCCGCGACGTCCTTGGAGGTCACCAGAACCTTTCCGTTCTTCTTGAGTTCGGTCAGCGCCGGATCCCAGACGAAGCCGCCATCGATATCACCGCGGTTATAACTCGCGACGATCTCGGGCTGCGGGATTGCGAAGACCTGGACGTCCTTCTCGGTCAGGCCGAGCGATTTGATCAGCGCCAGAAGCTGATAGTGGTCCGTGGAAACAGGCGCGGCGGCAAGCTTCTTGCCCTTCAGATCGTTCAGGCTTTCGATGCCCGAGCCGTTGCGGACGACCAGAGCCTCGTCGATGCCGGAGATGGATGCGAGGTAAAACGCCTTGACCTCGAGCCCGCGCGAGACCGCAGCCGCAAACGGGCTGGAGCCGACATAACCGATCTGGACGTCGCCGGAGGCGATGGCGGCAAAGATTTCGGCGCCTGAATTGAACCTGCGGAAATCGATGTCGTATCCGGTATCCCTGGCGAATTCGCCGTTGGCGATCGCCACCGACGACGGCAAGGCATCGGTTTGATAGCCGACGACGACCTTCTTGTCCGCCGCCTCAACGGCGATTGCCGTTGCAAGAGTGCCGACGCCCAAGGCAATCACGGCAACCAAATTCTTGAAATTCATCCTGAGCCCCTTTGTTTGCGGGCCACTCGGCCCCTTGATCTCACCTTCAAAAGGGTAATCGTCGAGAAGGGGCTGGCGGGAGAAATAACAAACTATATTTATAGACTATAGAGATAATTGTTTTCGTGATTCTGCCGCTTGAGTGATCCCCAGGTCGGGGTGTGACAAGAGCCGGCGTTATGGAGCTTCGGGAGAATGCGTTGATATACGATGTGATCGTCGTCGGTTCCGGTTTTTCAGCGATCGCTGTGACCTGCAATCTCATCGAGCAGCTTCCCGCTTCGGCGAAGGTTGCCGTCGTCGGCGACGATCCCGGTTTCGGGCGCGGGACGGCATATAGGACGGAGCTCTATCTCCATCGGCTCAACGTTCCCGCCGGGCGCATGAGCCTGCTGCCGCATCATCCCGATGACTTCGTCGACTGGCTGAAACGTCATGGGCGGCTGATGCAGGCCGGCGATTTCGCCTCGCGCAGCGATTACGGGCTTTATGTCAGGGATACGCTTGCGCGGCTGCTGCGCAAGCGGGAGGGACGCTGCCGGGTCGATTTCATCAAGGCCAAGGCGACAGGATGCGTGGAGCGGTTCACGAGCACGCTCGCCTTCCACCTCGGCAATGGCGACGAGATCGCCGGGCGGAATGTGGTGCTTTGTCTTGGCGTCGGAAACGCGAACCTTCCGGTCGATCCGGCTGGCGCCCCGCCATTTTTGCGATCGCGGATCGTCGAGAACCCGTGGCGGCTCTCCTGGCTGAGGCGCGTCGCACCGTCCGATAGGGTTTGTATTCTCGGCTCCGGTCTGACGATGATCGATCAGGTTCTCGCGCTTCGCGTCCATGGTCATAGAGGCAGGATCGACGTGCTTTCGCGGCGCGGCTTGGCGCCGCTCGGACATGCAAGGATGCCGCCGGCGCCTCTGCCGATCGACGTTCACACGCTTCCCGCCACGATCAGCGGCCTGTTGAAGATCTTGCGGGAAAAGAGCAGGGAGGTCGCCGACTGGCGGAGCGTGATGGACGGCCTGAGGCCGGTGACGCAGGCTCTTTGGCAGCGGCTTTCGAACGAGGAGCGGGCACGATTCCTGCGCCATGCGCTTCCCTGGTGGAATATCCACCGGCACCGGGTCGCGCCCGACGTGTTCGCCGGGTTCGAGAAATTGGTCTCGGACGGAACCGTTCGCTTTCACGCGGGCTTCCTGAGATCGCTCGAGGCCAGGGAAGGCAGGCTCGTTGCCGACTACAGGATCAGGGCCAAGCGTGAGATCGCCGAGATCAAGGCGGACTGGCTGGTCAACTGCACGGGAATGGAGCGCGCCGGGATCAGCCATTCGCCGCTTCTGAAGGAAATGAGCCGGTTTCAGCTGATCGTTCCCGATCCGCTCGGCCTCGGCATCCAGGTGGATGCGGCTTCCGAGGTGACTGCTCCGTCCCGGATCTCGCCAGCGCGGCTGTTTGCCGTCGGCGCCTTGACGGCGGGACAATTCTGGGAGATCACCGCCGTCCCTGACATCCGGCTGCAGGCGAAGGCGGTGGCCGAAGAGATCGTCAGGGCGAGACCCAATTCCGACGAATAGGCTGACAATCTCGGGATCGGCACGGTGCTGTTGAATTGCCGGCCGCCGACAGCTACAGTATTTGGTAGGCCATAATACGATTCCTGAATTCGGCTGCCGCAGCAAAGCTTGAGCCTGCGAAGTCAACCCAACACTGAGGTACGGTATGAGCGGTGCTCTGAAGGACGCAGCAATCAGGGTCGAGCGTCCTGCGAAGACATTGCGGGAACTGGCGCTCGACAAGGTCCGCGAGGCCATCGTCAACGGATACTTCCGTCCCGGAGACCGGCTTGTCGAGCGCGACCTTTGCGCCCAGCTCGGCGTCAGCCGGACGGTGGTGCGCGAGGTTCTGAGACATCTGGAATCGGAAGGGCTCGTCGCCAATCTGCCGAACAAGGGACCGATCGTCGCCCAGCTGGATATCGAGGAAGCCAAGCAGATCTATGAAATCCGCGGTGCGCTCGAAGGCATGGCGGCGCGGCTCTGCGCAGAACGCGGCAGCCCCGAGATCGTCGCCGCGCTCGATGAATCCCTGACCGCAATCCGCAACAGCTATCGCGACCACGATATGGCCGGCGTGCTGGCCAATACCTCTTCCTTCTATCAAACGCTGTTCACCATGGTCGACAGGCATGTCGCCTGGGGCGTCGTCAACCTCCTCACCGTGCGCATCAACCACCTGCGCTCGATGACGATCAAGACGGAACGGCGCGGTATCGAAGGGCCGTTGCAGATGTCGAAGATCGTCGATGCCATCCGCCGCGGCGACGGCGAGGGAGCCCAGCAGGCGGCGATGGATCATGTCGCGGCGGCGAGTGCCATTGCCGAAGCGGTGCTGTCCGCTCAGAAGCCCGCCGAATAGGTCAGGGCGTCGACCGCTGCGGTCTTCGCAGAAGAGGGTAGCGAGGCCGTCTGCCGCATCGACATTGTCGATGCCTGTCCGGTATTCGCGATCACGTTCCGCCGACGAGGCCTGAACATTAAAGGGGCACCGATATTCGGTAGGCCCATCATGGGGAGAACGGGATAGCTCGGCCGGCTCGTCGGGGCCGAAGGCGAATTGCGAACTAACGAAGAGCGGCTGCTCAATCGGACGAAGGCAAAGTTCTGGTCCTCGTTAAGCAGAACGACCTGGCTCGCCAATTCATTAAAATATCGGTCGGGAGCAGAAAGTTGAAACGCGAAATCCCCATCAGATCCTTTGCCATTTCCCTGTTCATTTTGAGGCCCCGAGACGATACTTTTGAGCTCCTTCTTTTGCGCAGGACCGGTAGCACCCTTAGTGGGGAATGGTGTCAGATCGCTGGTGGGATCGAGCACGGAGAAACGGCTTGGCAGGCGGCACTTCGGGAAGCAGAGGAGGAAACAGGCCTCGCACTGAAAGCACTCTATTCCGCAGACATTTGCGAGCAGTTTTATGAGGCCGATCGAGATGCAATCACGCTGACGCCGGTGTTTGTCGCCTTTGCACCGACGGATTGCACGGTACGGCTCAACGACGAACACGATGATTTTCGCTGGCTGTCCTTGGATGATGCGGCCGCCTTGCTGCCGTTTGCCGGACAGAGGACCACTCTTGAGCATATCAAGAAAGAGTTCGTTGACCGGCAACCGAACCCGTTGCTGCATATCCAAACCTGAGAACGCCATCTCCGGAACAGCAGCCCCTGTCAGCTGCCGTATATCTGTGCCCCTTAGAGCGGGATGGTTTTAGGTGGACCTAGCTGTTTAGTCCCGGCATTTGATGGCGCAGTATTTTCGGTTCTGTGCAGCTTTGCGCGCTGCAAAACTCAGGCGCAAAACTCCAACTTTTGTTGGGATTTCCGCGACAGGTTATAGGCTGTCCATGTCTTCCCGAACCTTTAGAATACGGTCGATAAGACCCCATTCCAATGCTTCTTCCGCCGTCATGAAACGGTCGCGATCCATCCCGCGCTCAAAGTCTTCATAGGAGCGTCCGCAATGCTCCGCGTAGAGCCGCGTCATGCGCTGCTTGGTCTTGAGGATTTCTTCGGCGTGAATCAGCATGTCCGAAGCCTGCCCTTGGAAGCCACCGGAGGGCTGGTGAATGAGGATACTGGCGTTGGGCAATGCAGCTCTTTCGCCGGCCTCGCCTGCCATCAGCAGGAACGATCCCATTGACCGGGCTGTCCCCATGCAAAGCGTATGAACCGGCGCGCGGATAAAGCGCATGGTGTCATACATGGCGAGGCCGCTGGTCACGACACCGCCCGGCGAATTGATGTAAAGATTGATCGGCTTCTTTGGATTCTCGGCCTCAAGAAACAGCAATTGCGCGCAGACCAGAGCGGAAACGGTATCGTTAACCTCGCCGTTGAGGAAAATGATGCGTTCGCGCAGAAGGCGGGAGTAAATGTCAAAAGACCTCTCCCCTCTGCTGGATTGTTCTATGACCATAGGGACGAGTTGCATCGCTTCGCGCATCGGCGAACTCCAATCTTCCAGAATTTAAGGGGGCTTGCCGCGTCAGGCGGCGAGCATGAGGGGCGGACTGTTGCTGTTCGCGGCCGCTTTCGCCGTCCGGTCAAGCCTCGCGTCGGTCAGTTCGTGGATAATGCGCAGGCGGGTGCCGCCGGTCGCGTTCGGGACGATCGTGAACGTCACCGTGCTCTCAAGGAAAGGTGGAGCGTCGTCGCGCAGGCTATAGCGGACTTCCTTGCCAGGTGTGATAGTGGCCGGTTCGGGATCGGCTAAAGCGTCCTTTGGCAACCAGTTTTCCCGAAATTCGGGGATGCTGATTGCACGCCAGACCTTTTGCGGCGGTTCATCCAGATCGAATTCCAGCTCGATGCCGTCTTTCTGCTCGGTGGCCTTTCCGTCGTTCATTGGTCCATATCCTTCAGCAAGACCTTGAGAGCTTCGATGCGGGCAGGCCAGTAGGCACGATATTTCGCCAACCATTGTGCGATGAGAGCCAGTCCCTCCGGATCGACTTCATAATTCACGAAACGCCCCTGCCGTTCTTCCCGCACGAGCTTTGCGCTCCGCAAAACCGAGAGGTGTTGCGACATGGCCGGCTGACTGATCTCCATGCCCGCGCGCAAGGCGCTGGCGTTCATGCCGCCCGCCGCCAGCTTCTCGAAGATCGCGCGGCGGGTCGGGTCGGCCAAGGCTCGGAAAATGTCATTCTCGATCATGCAGACACATAAGCATATACTTATGCGATTCGCAAGTCTGCTTCGCGACGGGCTTTTCCGTTGTCCCGCAACGCCTGACTTTTCACTAGAAATATCGCGAGCTGAAATCGCACTCAAATTCGTGTCGCAAATGCCGGTCGTAAAAGTCCGCCTGAAGCGGGTGACTTTTGTGACAGCGTTTTGCCCCCGGCGTCACTCCGCTGCGGTATTGCGAGGGTGGCCTCATCCCTGTTTGAGGAATTGCTCGATCTTCTCCCACTCTTGCTCGATATGGCGTCGACGCATCAACCATTTCAGCCATGACAGAAGAGGAAGACGTCGCCGCGACAGCGATTTGAGCATTATGGTTTGGACATCGTTCTCGCTCCAACCGGCCCATTCTCCTGTAACGGACCAGAGGTTTGATGCAAATGCCGGGGCCACTTCGTCCTCCAGGATCGATCGGAGTTCCGCAAGGGAGTATCCGGATATGTCGAGCGTCCTGGCGATCCGATGATAGTCCCTTGCCTGCAATTCGGTGTCGAGGAACACGTCCGACAGCGCGTGCCAAACCGGCAACCTTCTCTGCACATCGAGCGAGGCAATTTGCGTCAAGGGCCAGGCGACTCCTGCCAGGTTGCAAGGCGCGCGAGCAGGCCGGCTTTAACGCTCTCCGAGGCAAAGCTCGCTTCGATCGATGTGCGCGCCACGTCGCGAATGACGGATTCGTCCCAGGAAAAAGCGCTAGCGACACGGGCATATTCGAGAGGCAGATTGGTACCCATCAGGCTCGGATCGTCCGTGTTTATCGAAACCCGGACACCCGCTCGAACAAGCCGATCGATCGGGTGCTCTGCGATCGAAGGAAAGATCTTCAAGTTGATATTCGACGTGGGGCAGACGCCGATTGGAACCTGCCTTTCAACAAGCAGTTCAACGGTCGCATCGTCGGCGATCGCGCGAACGCCATGATCGATGCGATCTACGCCCAGCAAGAGGATCGCGTCCCTGACGCCTTCCGGACCGCTCGACTCGCCGGCGTGAGCGGTTCGCTTGAGCCCGGCCTTCCCCGCTTTCTCGAAAGCTGCGGCGAAACGCTCTCCTGTCCGGCCGGCGGCGGCCTCATTGCCATCGATCGAAAGGGCGACAACACGCGGGTGACCCATCGTCACCAGGAGATCGACCAGGTCGTTTGCCTCTTTATCTGTCTGCGTCCGTAACAGGCTGATGCAAAGGCCGACGGGCGGCAGGCCTTCCGCCTCGGCGGCGGCGAAGCCGTCATCAAGCGCCGCCACCATTTCCGGGATCCGATGCCGCCAGTGTCTCCAATGGGTCGGGTTCACGATCAGGTCGGCATAGCCGGTTCCGTCGGCTGCCAAACGGCGGCAAAAATCGTGCGCCAGTTCAGTCAGTCTCTGTGGGGAACTGGCCAGGCCGCAAGCCCAATCCAGAAAGTGCAGAAAATCGGCGAGCCCTTGGAACTCGAATAGCCGATCGGCAGGACGAGGCAGCAGAACCCCGGCCTCGCCAGCCCATCGAACGAGGGTTTCGACATTGAAGCACCCTTCAAGATGCACGTGGATTTCCGCTTTCGGCAATGCGCGGAAGAGTTCCGGATTGATTGACGACACAGCTTTTCCCCCTTCCGACCTAAATACGCATTCACTGCAAAAGGACGTTATCCAAAATTACCTGTCTTCAGGCGGTAGGCGGCGAAGCCCAAAAAAGCGGCCAACACATTGCCGAAGATCACGACCTGACGGAGTATCCGACATGCGTTTTTCTTGTGGTGACTCTCATCCTCCCCGGACGAAAAATCAGTGATCACAGTTCGATAAGCGCCCGTCGACAAATGAGTCAAGCGGTATCGAGGTCGCTTGCGGAGCAAGAACATTGAACGAGCAGCCGCAACCTTCACGGCAGGAACTGTCATCGACCAACCGGCCGAATGCCAGACGGCATTCGCGATCATGATGCACGAGAATCCATACTCCCTGCTTGACACCTAACTTTTCTCAATGTGATGGTATGCCATAATAAATAATATCTGAGGCGGTATCATATGAACCGGGATGGCTATGGTGTCTCTGTGGCTGGGAGCCTGTGCCCTGCCGGGGAAATCTGGGATTCGGCCAACATTGACAGTGGTGGATCCGCAGTGATCGCGGGAAACTGACAAGCCTTTGTTCTGAATACATATTTTTGGAGGTGATCTAAATCTGCGTCTTCGTAGGGAACGAACTTGACACCGGTATATTATGGTATACCATAATATGAAATTGAGAAATGAGGTGTTCGATGGCCATTCAAATTCGCAAGACCGGACTGCAGATCGAAACGACGCTGATCGAGGGCGGCAAGACCGCGGCGGTGCCGCTGAAGCTGTTTACCGCCTTCGCGGTGGTGAAGAACCCTTGGGCGGGCCGCGGCTTTGTCGAAGATCTCAAGCCCGAGATTCACGCCGGCGCTCCGGTTCTCGGTGAGTTGCTGACCAAGATGATCATCGATGCAGTCGGTTCCGGCGATGCCGTCGAAGGTTACGGCAAGGCCGCCGTCGTCGGTTTGGACGGTGAGATCGAACATGCCTCCGCGCTCATCCACACGCTGCGCTTCGGCAATTTTTATCGCCAGGCTGTCGGCGCCAAGTCCTATCTCGCCTTCTGCAACACGCGCGGCCCCGCCAACGCGCCGGTCATGATCCCGCTGATGGACAAGAACGACGAAGGCCGCCGTTCACATTATCTGACCATCCAAACGGCGATCCCCGACGCGCCTGCCGCCGACGAGATCGTCGTGGCGCTTGGCGCTTCGGTGGGCGGACGTCCTCATCACCGCATCGGTGACCGCTATCAGGATCTGAAGGATCTTGACCAGGACGTCGCCAACCCTGCGGGCGTTTGAAAGGGTGGGCTCTGAGATGCTGACAGCCGGATCGATCTCAGGCGCCGCTGCAGCAAAGAGCGCGGCCGGTGACTTGCCTCGAAAGAAGACGGCAGGCGGAACGGCCTATCACGAGGCCGGCAGCGGTGAGCCGCTGGTCCTCATTCATGGTGTCGGCATGCGGCTCGAGGCCTGGGCGCCGCAGATCGCCTTTTTGTCGGCCGGCCATCGCGTCATCGCCGTCGACATGCCGGGACATGGTGAGAGCGCAAAGCTGCCGGCGGGCAGCCGTCTTGAGGAGTTCGTCGCCTGGTTCGGGCGGTTTCTCGACGAAATGGCGATCGACAGGGTGAATGTTGCCGGCCATTCCATGGGTGCGCTGGTATCGGGAGGGGCGGCGGCGACGTTCGGCGAACGGATCAGCCGTGTCGCTTACCTCAACGGCGTCTACAGGCGCGACCAGCAAGCAAAGGCTGCCGTGCTCGCACGGGCCGCGGCCATTCCGGTAACGGGCGTCGACAAGGAGGGTCCCCTGGCTCGCTGGTTCGGCGATGATGCAGACAGCGTCGTTGCCCGCGAACTGACGCGGAAATGGCTGAGCCTGGTCGATCCGGAAGGCTATGCGGTCGCTTACGCCGCTTTTGCCGGCGGAGACGACACCTATGCCGATCGCTGGAAAGACGTGGCTGGTCCGGCCTTGTTTCTGACAGGCTCCGACGATCCAAACTCGACGCCTCTGATGGCAGGGCAGATGGCGGCGCTTGCGCCCAAGGGCTGGGTCCGCATCGTCGAAGGCCATCGTCACATGGTGAACCTGACCGCGCCTGATATCGTCAATTCGCTGCTCGCCGAGTGGCTGTCGTTCGGGGAGGATGAACGATGACAATCCAGACTGTCGACCCAAGAGCATTGCGCGATGCCTTCGGAGCTTTTCCGACCGGCGTGACCGTCGTCACCGCCTGCGACGGGGAGGGGAATCCGATCGGTTTCACCGCGAACTCCTTCACCTCGGTCTCGCTCAATCCGCCGTTGCTGCTCGTCTGCCTTGCCAAGACCTCGCGCAATTTCGCCATCATGACCGGAGCGCCGCATTTCGCGATCAACGTGCTCTCGGAAACGCAGAAGGACGTGTCGAACACCTTTGCGCGGCCGGTCGAAGACAGATTCGCGGCGGTCGAATGGGCCAAGGGATCGGCGGGCTGCCCGATCTTCTCGAATGTCGCGGCCTGGTTCGAATGCGCCATGGAACAGGTCATCGAGGCCGGCGACCACGTCATCCTGATGGGCCGCATCGAGGCTTTCGACAATAGCGGCCGCAATGGTCTCGGCTATGCCCGTGGCGGTTATTTCACGCCGACGCTCGCAAGCAAGGCGGTGTCTGCGGCAGCTGAGGGCAATATCGAACTTGCGGCCGTCGTCGAGCGCCGCGGAGAAGTTCTGCTGCTGGGCGACGATGTACTCTCCCTGCCAAGCGTCGATGCCCATGACGGCAACCCGACCGATGCTTTGCAAGAATATCTGGAGACGCTCACCGGGCTGAAGGTCAGCATCGGCTTTCTCTATTCGGTCTATGAGGGCAAGAGCGACGGCAAGCAGCACATTGTCTATCACGCCGTTGCCGGCGAGGGCGAGCCAGCCGGCGGCAGGTTCGTAAAACCTGACGCCTTGGCTGCAGCAAAGTTCAAGACCAGCTCGACCGCCGATATCGTCAACCGCTTCACGATGGAAAGCTCGATCGGCAATTTCGGCGTCTATTTCGGCGACGAGACCGGCGGCAAAATTCATCCCATTCCAGCCAAGGGCGCAAAAGCATGAAATTCTCCCTCTTCGTCCATATGGAGCGGCTCGACGCCAGCCAGAGCCACAAGAGCCTCTATGAGGAATTCGTCGCGCTCTGCGAGATCGCCGACAAGGGTGGCATGCATGCGATCTGGACGGGCGAGCATCATGGCATGGATTTCACCATTGCCCCCAATCCGTTCGTGACCATTGCCGATCTCGCCCGCCGCACGTCGCGGGCAAGGCTCGGGACGGGAACGGTGATCGCCCCATTCTGGCATCCGATCAAGCTTGCCGGCGAAGCGGCGATGACCGACATCATCTGCGACGGCAGGCTCGATATCGGCATTGCCCGCGGCGCCTACTCCTTCGAATATGAGCGTCTGCTGCCCGGCCTCGACGCCTGGGGCGCCGGCCAGCGCATGCGCGAGCTCATCCCGGCGGTCAAAGGAATCTGGAACGGCGACTACGCCCATGATGGGGAGTTCTTCAAGTTCCCCGCGACCACCTCGGCGCCGAAGCCGCTGCAGCAGCCGAACCCGCCGATCTGGGTTGCCGCGCGCGATCCGAATTCGCATGAATTTGCCGTCGCCAACGGCTGCAACGTTCAGGTGACGCCGCTCTGGCAGGGTGATGACGAGGTCCAGTCGCTGATGGACCGCTTCAACGATGCCTGCGCCAAGAACCCCGATGTCGAGCGGCCGAAAATCATGCTGCTGCGCCACACCTATGTCGGCTCGTCGGAAGAAGACGTCGCCCAGGCCGCCCATGAACTCAGCGTCTACTACAACTACTTCTTCGCCTGGTTCAAGAATGAGAAGCCGATCAGCCAAGGCCTGATCGAGCGGATCCCGGACGAGCAGATCCGCGCAAACGCGATGCTGTCGGACGAGGTCATGCGCACCAACAACGTCGTTGGTAACGTGCAGACCGTCATCGACCGGCTCAAGGCCTATGAGGCCCTCGGCTACGACGAATATTCCTTCTGGATCGACACCGGCATGAGTTTCGAGCGCAAGAAGGCGTCGCTCGAGCGTTTCATCGCCGAGGTCATGCCGGCATTTCAGGAGTAGGACCATGCGGCGTTTCCAGCATTATATCGACGGCGAATTCTCGGATGGCGAAGCTTCCTATCCGAGCATCGATCCGGCTTCCGGCACGGTCTGGGCGGAAATGCCCGAAGCGCGCGAGAGTGATGTCGATCGAGCTGTGAACGCTGCCGAAAGGGCGCTCTACGAGGGCCCCTGGGCGAAGATGACGGCCACCCAACGCGGCAAGCTGCTTTACAAGCTCGCCGATCTGGTTGCCGCCAACGCCCAGGTCCTCGCTGAATTGGAGACGCGCGACACCGGCAAGATCATCCGCGAAACGTCCGCGCAGATCGCCTATGTCGCCGAATATTATCGTTATTATGCCGGCATATCAGACAAGATCGAGGGCTCTTACCTGCCGATCGACAAGCCCGATATGGACGTCTGGCTTCGCCGCGAGCCGATCGGCGTCGTCGCCATGGTCGTGCCGTGGAACAGCCAGCTCTTCCTGTCGGCGGTCAAGATCGGCCCGGCGCTCGCGGCCGGCTGCACGATGGTGGTCAAGGCCTCGGAAGACGGGCCGGCGCCGCTGCTCGAATTTGCACGCCTGGTGCATGAGGCAGGCTTTCCCGCCGGCGTCGTCAACGTCATCACCGGTTTCGGCGCCTCCTGCGGTGCGGCCCTCGGCCGCCACCCGAAGGTCGCGCATGTCGCCTTTACCGGCGGGCCCGAAACCGCCCGGCATGTCGTGCGCAACTCGGCCGAAAACCTCGCTTCCACCTCGCTCGAACTCGGCGGCAAATCGCCCTTCATCGTTTTTGCAGATGCCGACCTCGAAAGTGCCGCCAACGCCCAGGTCGCGGGCATCTTCGCGGCGACTGGACAGAGCTGCGTTGCCGGCTCGCGCCTGATCGTCGAGCGCAGCGTCAAGGACAGGTTCGTCGCCCTGCTGCGCGAGAAGGCGGAAGCGATCCGGATCGGCGCGCCGCTCGACATGGCGACCGAAGTCGGGCCGCTTGCGACCAAGCGCCAGCAGGACAATATCGGCGCCCTTGTCGAGAGATCGATCGCAACCGGCGCCCGGCTGGTCACGGGCGGCCGCAAGATCGATGGCGAAGGCTATTATTTCCCGCCGACGATCCTCGACTGCGACGATGTCGCTTCGCCCTCACTGGTCGAGGAGTTCTTCGGGCCGGTCCTCTCCGTCGTGTCCTTCGAGACCGAAGCCGAGGCGCTGCGGCTTGCCAACGACACCCGCTACGGCCTGGCCTCCGGCATCTTCACCCAGAACCTCACCCGGGCGCACCGGCTGATGAAGGGCATCCGCGCCGGCATCGTCTGGGTCAACACCTACCGCGCCGTCTCGCCGATCGCGCCCTTCGGCGGCTTCGGCCTGTCGGGCCACGGCAGGGAAGGCGGCATGGCCGCGGCGCTCGATTATACCCGCACCAAGACGATCTGGCTCCGGACCTCGGACGATCCGATCCCCGATCCTTTCGTGATGAGGTGACGCGATGTTTTACGAGGTCCGCACCTATCGGCTGAAGAACGGAACGATCCCGCAATATCTCAAGGTCGTCGAGGAAGAAGGGATCGAAATCCAGAAGAGCCATCTCGGCATGCTGGTCGGCTACTTCTTCTCGGAGATCGGCACGATCAACGAGATCGTCCACATCTGGGCCTTTACGAGCCTGGACGACCGGGAGGCGAGACGCCAGCGGCTTCTGGCCGATCCCCGATGGCAGGCCTTCTTGCCCAAGATCCGCGACCTGATCGAGGTGGCGGAAAACAAGATTATGAAGCCGGCAAGCTTCTCTCCCCGGAGCGAGGCGCGCTGACGGCATAAGGCATACCCGTAGGACAAACCACAACAGGGATAAGGGAACATGAAAACGACATTTGCTTTCGCGGCGGTTGCCGCATTCGTGGCGGTCTCCGCGCCGGCACACGCCGACAGCATGGTCTTCTCGAGCTGGGGCGGAACGACCCAGGATGCGCAGAAGGCGGCATGGGCAAGCCCATTCACGGAGAAAACAGGCATTACCGTCGTGCAGGACGGCCCGACCGACTACGGCAAGCTCAAGGCCATGGTCGAGGCCGGCGAAGTCAACTGGGATGTCGTCGACGTTGAAGGCGACTATGCCGCCCAGGCCGGCAAGGCTGGCCAGCTCGAGAAGCTCGACTTTTCCGTCATCGACAAATCCAAGCTCGATCCGCGCTTCGTCACCGACTATTCGGTCGGCAGCTTCTACTATTCCTTCGTCATCGGCTGCAATGCCGATGCCGTCAAAGCCTGCCCGAAGACATGGGCCGACCTCTTCGACACGACGAAATTTCCCGGCAAGCGCACCTTCTACAAGTGGTCGGCTCCCGGCGTGATCGAAGCGGCGCTGCTTGCCGACGGCGTGCCTGCCGACAAGCTTTATCCGCTCGATCTCGACCGCGCCTTCAAGAAGCTCGATACGATCAAGTCGGATATCATCTGGTGGTCGGGCGGCGCCCAGTCGCAGCAGCTGCTGGCCTCGGCCGAGGCGCCCTTCGGCAGCGTCTGGAACGGCCGCATGACGGCGCTTGCGGCGACCGGCATCAAGGTTGAAACCTCCTGGGAGCAGAACATCACCGCTGCCGATGCGCTCGTCGTGCCGAAGGGCGCGCCGAATGTCGAGGCGGCGATGAAGTTCATCGCGCTGGCAACCTCGGCCGAACCGCAGGCTGCCCTTGCAAAGGCTACGGGATATGCGCCGATCAACCTCGATTCGGCCAAGCTGATGGACCCGGAAACCGCCAAGACGCTGCCGGATCAGCAGACCGCAAGCCAGGTCAATGCCGACATGAACTACTGGGCTGATAATCGCGATGCCATCGGCGAGAAGTGGTACGCCTGGCAGGCGAAATAGTCCGAAACTGGAGATGAACGGGCACGGCGAAAATTTGCCGTGTCTCCTGCAGCGGCGGTACCCGTCCATTGGACCTCGCCGCTGCGGAAATTGACGGGTGGGAAGGACTGTCATGTCGACGTATAGCGACGCCTCCGGCGCAATCATGCCTCTGCCAAAGATACGCAGGGCAACAGGACTTGGTGGGGTCGTTCCGGCTCTTGCCTTCGTGGGCATCTTTTTCGTCGCGCCGGTGGCGATCCTGCTGCTGCGCAGCGTATTGGAGCCCGTTCCGGGCCTTGGAAACTATGCCCAGCTGATCGGCTCTGCCACCTATCTCAAGATTTTCGCCAATACCTTCATCGTCTCAGGCCTCGTCACCGTGATTTCGCTTGCGATCGGATTTCCCGTCGCCTGGGCGCTGGCGATCATGCCCGGTCGGCTGAGCACGGTGATCTTTGCGATCCTGCTTCTCTCGATGTGGACCAACCTTTTGGCCCGCACCTATGCCTGGATGGTGCTTCTGCAACGCACCGGGCTCATCAACAAGATGCTGATGGGAATGGGCCTGATCGACCAGCCGCTGGCGCTCGTCAACAATCTGACCGGTGTGACGATCGGCATGACCTATATCATGCTACCTTTCATCATCCTGCCGCTCTACGGCGTGATCAAGAAGATCGACCCGTCGACGCTGCAGGCGGCAGCCCTTTGCGGCGCCAACCGCTGGCAGTGCCTGACGCGGGTTCTGCTGCCGTTGGCGATGCCCGGCATGGCGGCTGGCGCCCTGATGGTCTTCGTGATGTCGCTCGGTTATTTCGTCACGCCCTCGCTTCTCGGCGGCACTGCCAACATGATGCTGGCAGAACTGATCGCGCAGTTCGTGCAGTCGCTGGTCAACTGGGGAATGGGCGGTGCAGCGGCGCTGGTGCTCCTGGTGGTGACGCTCTCGCTCTATGCCGTGCAGCTGCGTTTCTTCGGCAATCAGAACCCGGGAGGACGTTGATTATGCTGCTCAATTTCGACCGTCTCGGCTGGTGGAAATACGTCCTGCTCGCGATCACGCTTCTGACCGCAGCCTTCCTGCTGCTGCCGATCGTCTTCATCGCGGCACTGTCCTTCGGCTCCTCGCAATGGTTGATCTTTCCGCCGCCGGGCTGGACCTTCCAGTGGTACAACGAACTCTTCGCCGACCCGCGCTGGCTGGAATCGGCTCTGACGAGCTTCAAGATCGCCGTCATCGTCACGGTTCTGTCGGTGCTGCTCGGGCTCGTGACATCTTTCGGCCTGGTGCGCGGTTCCTTCATGTTCCGCGATGCGCTGAAAGCGCTATTCTTGACGCCGATGATCCTGCCGGTCGTGGTTCTCGCGGTTGCCCTCTACGCCTTCTTCCTCCGGATCGGCCTTGGCGGCACCCTGACGGGCTTCGTCATTTCGCACCTCGTGCTGGCGCTGCCCTTCTCGATCCTATCCATATCGAGCGCGCTGGAAGGCTTCGACAAGTCGATCGAGGACGCTGCCGTGCTCTGCGGCGCCTCGCCTTTGGAAGCGAAGATCAGGGTCACGCTTCCGGCGATCAGCCATGGGCTGTTTTCGGCCGCCGTCTTTTCGTTCCTGACATCCTGGGACGAGGTGGTGGTGGCGATCTTCATGTCCAGCCCGACCCTGCAGACGCTGCCGGTGAAGGTATGGGCGACGCTCAGGCAAGACCTGACGCCTGTTGTCGCTGCCGCGTCGACCCTTCTCATCCTTTTGACGATCATCTTGATGGCGCTGGTTGCCGTCGTGCGTAAGGTACTGAAACAATGAACGAACCATTCCTTCAGATCCGCGGAATACGCAAGGAATACGGCCCCGTCGTCGCCGTGCACGACGTCAATCTCGATGTCCGGCGCGGTGAATTCCTGACTTTCCTCGGTCCGTCCGGATCCGGCAAGAGCACGACGCTCTACATCCTGGCCGGCTTTGAAAACCCGACCAAAGGCGACATTACGCTCGAGGGCAAGACGCTGCTCGCCACGCCGTCGCACAAGCGCAATATCGGCATGGTGTTCCAGCGCTACACCCTGTTTCCGCATCTGACGGTCGGTGAAAACATCGCTTTTCCGCTGAAGGTCCGGCGCAAGTCCAGGGCGGAAATCGACAGCAAGGTGAAGGAGATGCTGCGCCTTGTCCGGCTCGAAGGCTTCGAGGATCGCAAGCCGGCGCAGATGTCCGGCGGTCAGCAGCAGCGTGTCGCCCTTGCCAGGGCTCTTGCCTATGATCCGCCGGTGCTGCTGATGGACGAGCCGCTGTCGGCGCTCGACAAGAAGCTGCGCGAGGAAATCCAGCATGAGATCCGCCGCATCCACCAGCAGACGGAAGTGACGATCCTCTACGTCACGCACGACCAGGAAGAGGCGCTGCGGCTCTCCGACCGCATTGCCGTCTTTTCCAAGGGCGTCATCGATCAGATCGGTACTGGCCCGGAGCTCTACGCCAATCCCAAGACGCGCTTCGTTGCCGAATTCATCGGCGATAGCGACTTCATTTCATGCGACCTGGTGTCGTCCTCCGACGGACAAGCCACCATAGCGCTCGGAGGCGGAACCATCTTCAACCAGATTCCGGTGCATGGAAAAGGGACCTCCGGCGCAAGGGCGGCGCTGATGCTGAGGCCGGAGCGCATCCGGCTGTCGCGCGCGAGAGCCGCCGGCGCAGGTCTTGCCGCGACGGTCAGCGACATTACCTTTCTCGGCAACAACATCCACGTCTCCACGGAGACGGCGACAGGCGAGGCGCTTTCGGTTCGCTTGCCGTTCGGTCATGAGGCTATTGCCGGGCTCAATCGTGGAGATATAGTCCATCTCGATTTCGATCCCGGCGCCGCTCACGTATTCTGTTGAAAGTTGTCCCATGAAACTCAATGATCCCTCGCTGTTCCGCCAGGCATGCCCCATCGCCGATCGCTGGATCGAAGCGGAAGGTCGCGCGTCGGCCATGGTCCGCAATCCGGCGACAGGTGAGGTGCTGGGCGCGGTCCCCGATTTCGGTGCGACGGAAACCGAAGATGCCATCCGGGCCGCCGTCATCGCCCAGAAGCTTTGGGCGAAGAAGACCGCCGGCGAGCGCGCCGCCGTTCTCAAGGCTTGGCATCGCCTGATGATCGAAAACCGTGACGATCTGGCGATGATCCTGACGCTGGAACAGGGAAAGCCCTTGGCCGAAGCCAAGGGGGAAATCACCTATGGTGCGAGCTTCATCGAGTGGTTTGCCGAAGAGGCACGACGCATCAACGGCGAGATCGTACCGGGGCATCAGCCGGACAAGCGCATCCTTGTGCTGCGCCAGCCGGCCGGCGTCGTGGCTGCAATCACGCCCTGGAACTTTCCGAACGCGATGATCACGCGCAAGATCGGCCCCGCGCTTGCCGCTGGCTGCGCCGTCGTTCTCAAGCCGGCGCTGCAGACGCCGTTCTCCGCGATCGCGATCGCCGTCCTCGCAGAGCGAGCCGGCCTGCCGGCGGGACTTCTCAACATTGTCACAGGTGACGCAGCTGCAATCGGCGGAGCGCTGACCGCCAGCCGCGATATCAGGGTCCTGACCTTCACCGGCTCCACCCGAACGGGCGAGCTGCTTTACCGGCAATGTGCGCCGACGATCAAGAAGCTCGGTCTCGAGCTCGGCGGCAATGCACCCTTCATCGTGTTCGACGACGCCGATCTCGACGCGGCGGTCGAAGGCGCCATCATCGCCAAATTCCGCAACAACGGTCAGACCTGCGTCTGCGCCAACCGGCTTTATATCCAGGACGGCGTCTACGAGGCATTTGCAGCCAAGCTCGCCGAGGCCGTTTCGCAGTTGAAGGTCGGCAACGGTCTGGAGCGTGACGTCGTGCTTGGCCCGCTCATCGACGACAATGCCGTTGCCAAGGTCGAAAGCCATATTCAGGACGCCGTGGCAAAGGGCGCCGGGATCGTAACGGGAGGCAAGCGCCACGCGCTTGGCGGCCATTTCTTCGAGCCGACGATTCTGCGTGACGTTGCTGCCGGCATGCAGGTGGCGCGTGAGGAAACCTTTGGGCCGCTTGCACCGCTTTTCCGGTTCCGCGACGAGCAGGACGTCATCGAGCAGGCAAATGACACCGAGTTCGGACTTGCCTCCTATTTTTATGCGCGGGATCTGTCGCGGGTCTTCCGCGTGGCCGAGGCGCTTGAATATGGAATGGTCGGGGTTAATACCGGTCTCGTATCCACCGCCGAGGCGCCGTTCGGCGGCGTCAAGATGTCGGGTCTCGGCCGCGAAGGCTCCAGGCACGGATTGGACGAATATACCGAGCTCAAATATGTATGCCTGGGCGGCATTGCCTGATTTCGATCGGCGACTGTGCTTCGCCGGGCCGCTGCTATCATTGGCCGGCGATGCCTTGCCGCAATTGCGGACCTGAAAGAGGCAGCGGACATCAGAGCGCCGGGTTTGCTTCCGTTTCAGCGAGGCGCTGGGCAATGCGATCGGCATTCGCCATAATTGTCATTGTGATGTATTTCGAGGAGAGTTCGGGAAGAATCGAGCCGTCGACGACGTGAAGACCCGGATGGAGATTCAATTCACCGTCCACCGAGGTACCGAACGGCCCCGTTGCGCCCATAGGCAGGGTGCCGGCAAAATGCGCATCGACCCCCGGTTCCGCCAGCGATGCGCCCGGAAGCGGAATGAGCCCCAACCGTTGCCACTCGCGGCGAAGCCTTCTTTTCAGATCCTTGGCGCGGATATCGAAACCGTCTGCAAAACCGCCCCGGACGGTCATGCCTTTTCCTGCCGCTGTATCGCGATGGATGTAGCTCCGGCTTTGGTCGCCAGGATAATAGATCGTCGCAACCAGCAGGCTGCCGGCGATCGTTTCGAACGCAGCCCGCCCGGCCTTTCTGCCGAGCGGCATCCTGTTGACGAAGCTCTGCGCCGGCAGCGAGCCGACTTCATAGACCGCTCCCGTCACATAATCGGATGCGCGCTCGCCGTAACGCAGCGACAATCCAAGTTGCGCCAGGCTGTGGGTCGCCGTGGCCGAGCGCAGCAATCTTGCCGGAGAGAGCAGAGGAATGGCGAGTGTCGGACTGTTCAAAAGGCGCAGTCCTTCACCGCCGATCGGCAGGAGGTCCGCCAACAGGGCGGCGGTTCCGAGCACGCCGGCGGCGAGAATGATCCTCGGCGCAGAGAATGACGATCCGTCGGCCGTTCCGATCGTCCAGCCCGCGTTGGACGTCAGAGATATGGCCCGCATGTTGTCGAGCAACCGAAAATGCGGCGACTTTTGCAACGCAAGCAGATCCTGCCGACTGTTATAGATTGCGCCGCTCGGGCAGCCATAGAGACAGTCGCCGCGCAGGTCGCACGCCGCCCGCCCGGGCCTCGGCTCCGAAAGGATGGCGTTGACGGCGGGAAAAAGCCGAAACGACCCATCCGCCGGCTTTGCGATCTCGTGCCGACGAAGGACATGGGCGGCTGTGGCGCCAAGTGGCAGGACAGGTCCGCTGTTGGCGCCTGCGGTCAAATCGGCATTCGTGCTGATCCCGACGCGTTGCGATATACGTTCGTAGGATCTCTGCAGCAGCTCGATATCGATAGGCCAAGCTGCGATGTCCTCGGCATCGAGGTAGCTGATTTGCGCTCCCCATATATTGGAAAGACCGCCGCGGGCGAGGCTGGCGACCGGCATGAATCCGTCGCCTGTGATCCCTGACTCGCGCCGGAACCGTTCAAGAATTCCGCGGGCCACCGGGGTCTGCAGTTTCGGTGAACTGCCATCGTCGGCGCGCAGCGATTCCAGATTGCGTCCCAAGACCCGGGCGCTGCGGCTCTCATCCTCCGATCCGGCATCATTGCCGGCATCCAGCATCAGCACGCGGCGCCCGGCCGCTATCAGTGGAAACGCAGCGGAGACGCCTGCCGGGCCGCTGCCGACGATGATGAAGTCGGCATCGGGCGTCTTCATCGGTATCGTCCCGCCAAAAGCGCGCGGAGCGGGAACAGCAGGACATCGCCGGCGATGGTCAACATGGCGCCGAAAAGTCCGGTCTTTTTGGCCGAATATCTTTCCGGCTCGCTCGCGAGATCTGCGAGATAGAGGGCGCGCGCCAGGCGATGCTGCGTGCGATTGGCCGGCGGCTCGAAGAGGGCGAGCAGGCACGGATGCCGGATCAGCATTGGGGAGAGGCCGAGCGGCGACAGCCCTTCGCGCCGAAGCCCTTCGCCGAACCGCTGCAGTTGCAACTCTGTCGGCGTGATGCCGAGATATTGCAGCAGCGCCTTCGCCTCACCGTGGGGCTCTTCCTGGTCTGTTTCGGCAAACTCTTGCGTCAGCACCGTTATCGGATCGGCCGGATTCAAGTTCAACAGCCTGAGGCTTTCCGCGCTCTCCATCGGTGCTGCGCCCGCGAGCCCCAGGACCCGCTCCGGATCGACAGTCGGGATCAACGGCACAAGCTTGGTCATCCGGCAGGCAAAAAGAGCGAAGCCCAGCGGGATCGGTATGAAATGAAGCTTGCCCTTGCCCTGGCTGCGGCGAAGAATGCTGAGCCAGGCGGCGAAGCTGATCGGTTTTTCCTGCGCGAGCATGAATGTTTGCGGCTGCAGGTCTTCCCGGGTCGCCAGCGCCAAAAGGCCTGCAGCAACCTCATCGAGATGAATCGGCTGGACCTTTCGGCTGAGCCCTATCATCGGCAGGAGCGGACTCAAGCCTGCCAGCTTCGCCATCAGGCCGTACATCGCAACCCGTGGGCCGCCGTAGACAAGACCGATCCGCGCGATGCGAACGATGGGTGCTCCAGAGCTGGCAGCCAGGTGCTGTTCGATCCTGAACTTGGTGCGTCCGTAAACGTTGAGCGCTTCCTGCCGGGACGATGTGGAGGAGGAAAAGACGAAGTGCGGCACGCCGGCCGCTCTTGCCGCTTCGGCCAGTTTAACGGTTCCCGATATATTGATGTTGTTTTCTTCAGCCGCCTCCGGCTCGGTCGCCCAGGAATGCGCGAGATGGATGACTGCGGCCGCTCCCTCCAGATCGGATGCAGCAGGCTCATCCCCGATGCGCCATTTCGCTCCGGAGCGCCGGCCGAATTCAATCACCTCGAAGCCGAGCTCACGCGCTGTCGCCGCAAGTCTTGCGCCGATATAGCCTGTCGATCCCGTGATGATAAGACGCTGTGCCATTCACGCCCTCTACTGTGCAAAGGCGATGCGCGCGCCGCTCCAGTCGAAACGAAACTCGATCTCCTTGAGTTGCGACAGCGCTTGCCGGACCTTTGCCTGGCGGTCTTTCGGGCAATAGAGGACGAGGAAGCCCCCACCGCCGGCACCCGCGAGCTTGCCGCCGATCGCACCGGCAGCCCGCGCGGCATCGTAAAACTCGTCGATCGTGCTGTTGGTGATCTGCGATGTCAGCGACCTCTTCATCATCCATCCGCGATGCAGCGCTTCGCCGAAGGCACCGAGATCCCCGCTCATCAGGATGTCGCGCATTTCGTAGGCCAGTTGCACCATGCGCTCGACGGTCCGGAACTTGTCCTCATCCGTTTCCATCGCCTGCACCTGCGTCGACAGCACAGAACGCGTATCGCGCTGGCTGCCAGTGAAAAACAGCAGGATATTGCTCTCGAGCTCTGCCATCTTCTCAGAGCTGAGGACAACGGGCTGAACGTTCACGCCGCCATTGGAATTGAACTCGATAAAGTTCAGGCCGCCATGCGCTGCTGCGTACTGGTCCTGTTTGCCGATCGGCTCCTTCAGGATGTCGATTTCGAGCTTGCAGGCTTCTTCCGCCAACTGATCCTTGGAGGCGAAGCGCGACCGGTGGGCATAAAGCGCGTTGATCAGCGCCACCGAAAAGGAGCTGGAGGATCCGAGACCGGTGCCGGAAGGAATGTCGGCGACGGAGGCGACTTCGATGCCGGGCTCGACCCGATGCATGCGCAAGGCCTCGCGCAGCAGCGGATGGGCAATATCCTCAAGCGTGTCGGCCAGTTCGGTGCGGGTGTATTTGAGGTGATATTTGTTTTCGTTGAAATAGTTGTGCACGATCACGAAGCTGTATTTGGCGATCGCGCAGGACAATACCGCGCCCGCCTGACGACGGTAATAGGACGCTATATCCGAGCCGCCGCCGGCAAAACTGACCCGAAAAGGTGCGGATGAAACGATCAAAGGAGTGCCTCCTCGAGATTGATGATAATATCGGCCGATGTGCGCTGCAGATCGATCCTCGGCCACTCTTCCTGAATTCGCGACTGCCAGAGCTCTTCGGCCGCCGCTGGTGTTAGGCCCTTCCAGGCGTAAAACTTATGAAAGCGCTCCAGCAGCGCCTGCTGCGAGGCTTCGACGAAGACAGTCATATCGACGTCCTCGCGGATCGACGCATGTCCGGCAAAGATGCCGTCCAGAAGGATCACGTCGGCATCACGCGCATCGTAGAGGGTCGGAGATGCATGCTGGCCACGGCTTGCCGCGTCGTAACCCGGTGCCTCGAGCCGTCCGGATTGACGCAGCATTCTGACGATCTCGGGATAATGCTCCACCCTGTTGCGTTCTTCCGCATCCATATCGGGTCGGCGATGCTCGAGCGGCAGTATCCAGCGGTCGAGCTCCAGCCGCAGCACGCTGCGCCCGGCTTCCGAGAGAAGCCGTTGTGCGGCATGCGCGGACGTGCTTTTCCCTGAGCGTGAACGACCGCATATGCCCACGAGCAGCGGGCCTGCCGCATTGGAAAGCCGCTCATCAATCGCTTTGAAGAGAGCTTGCCCAGTGTCGTGGTAGCTGCATTGAAAGCGAACAGCATCATAGACCGTGTCGAAGACCAGGTCGGCGCGGGGGATTCCTGTTTCTGCGGCAGGATAGCTCCTATCGTCCCGCAGGGCGTAACCGGTCCGGACGCCATAGGCCCAGATCCCGGCTTTGCGGCCCGCACCGATATCGCGCAGGCTATCCCCAATGATGGCGGATCTCGACTTTTCGATCGGCAGTTCCGCCATGGCTTGGCGGATCATCAGATCTCCGGGCTTGCGGCAAGCGCAATCGATCTTGAGTTCGGGCACCTCGTCGGGGAACCCTTTGTCCGGATGATGCGGACAAAAGTAGATACGATCCAGGACGCCGCCGTCTTCGGCCAGCTCGGCCTCCAGACGACCGAGAACATGATCCAGGCCGGCTTCGTCAAGCAGGCCTTTGGCGACCTGCGGCCTGTTGGTTACGGCGACCGCGAGGAAGCCAGTCTCGCGGGCGAGCCGTACCGCTTGGCCGGCGCGGCCGACCAACGTCACCTGGTCGGGATGAATGACGCCATGGCCGCCGACGTCTTCGTTGAGCACGCCGTCGCAATCGAAGAACACCGCGGGTCTTCGGACCGATAAGTGGATTGCATGGACACGGCCCTGGCGAAGATCCTCGGCCGCGGCGGCATGCCGGCTCGGAGAGCCGGTATCCTTCATATATTCGGGCGTGTCGTAGATTGCGACCGGAATGGAACGCTCGAGAAGATCGGGAATGACATCATGGATCATGTCGGCCTGCTGGCCCGGCAGGAGCGTCTCGAAGAACTGACCGGAAGCCACGTACAAGCCGGCCGGCACGAGATTGCGCCAATCCGCATCGCGTGGCGCCTTGCGAGCCAAGAGGCGCGTGAGATAGCCGTTCTTCTGAACGACGATATCGGATGTGCGCGGATGATCGTTGGGATGCGCGATGATCGTCAGGGCGGCGGGAAATTGCTGGCGATGCCGCGCCAGCGCCGACAGATCGAGATCGAAAAGCATGTCACCATAGACGATCAGGACATCGTCGGCGATCGTGTCCAAAGTCGTCAGGCAGCCGGCCGTGCCGAGCGGCGACGTCTCCACGAAGACCTCGATCGCAATGCCGAGCTTTTCCGCTTCCGGGCCGAGAGCAGGCTCGAGCTGGCTGCCGAGGTGGCCGCCGAGCACGCGCACATGCCGAACGCCTTCGCGGGCGAGGACGCGGATCTGCCTCAGAATGATCGGCACGCCGTCGATAGGCAGGAGGGCTTTCGGAATGGCATCGCCCGTCATGCTGCGCGCGCGCGTTCCAAGGCCTCCGGCAATAATGATTGCCTCGCGGATAGCGGTGTTAGAACCCATTCGCCAGAATCCGCTCCACGGCGAGTTCAACCGCTTCCGTCGACTTTCGCTTCGGCGACCAGCCCAGCGCTATCAGTTTGCTGATGTCGTAGCTGAAGCGCGGAACGTCGCCCAGCCAGCCGCGATCCTCGCTTCCATATTCGATAGCGGCTCCGGCTGCGACCTTCGAGACCACGATCTCGGCAATATCCCGGACGGAGGTTTCGCCGATGCCGCTGGCATGAAACACTTCATAGGCGCCTGGCGCCTTGTCCCAGGCCAGGAGAATCGCATCCACCAGATCGCCGACATAGAGATAGGGCTTCGTCTGCCTTCCGTTGCCGAGAACCTGAAGCTTCGTCGGATCCGCTTTCAACCTATTGATGAAGTCGTAGATTGCACCGTGCGTCGAACGTTCGCCAACGACGTTGGGAAAGCGCAGCACGAGCGTCTTGATGCCGAATGACAGAGCATAGACGGATAGATAGGCCTCCGCAGCAAGCTTGCTGGCGCCATAGAACGAGATCGGCTGCAAGGGGCCGTGGTTCTCGTGAATATTGCCTTCGGCTTCGCCGAACACCGCGGAAGTGCTGGCGAAGAAAAGCCTGCCGACATCATGCTTGCGCATGATGGCAAGCAGCGTCGTCGTCGTCAGCTGGTTCAGCTGCAGGTCCAGTTCCGTATTGGTATTGCCTGCGGCAATATCGGAATTGGCGGCGAGATGAAAAACTGCATCAGGACGGTCCTCCGCAAAGAGGTGGTCCATACCTTCCCGATCGAGCATATCAAGCTTGTGGAAGCGAAAATCCGCCCGGCCCTGGAGATGATCTATATTGCGCATCCGGCCAAGATGAAGATTGTCGATTGCCGTTACCCGATAACCCGAGTCCAAGAGGCGATCGCAGAGATGGCTGCCGATAAATCCGGCCCCTCCCGTTACCAAGGCATGCATGTCGGCAGCTCCATATGATCTGTTAAGGCTCGTCAGAGCGCTTTGATCTTTCCCGAATGAGGACGCGAAAGGACGAATACACCACCCGCCAAGCCGACCACAAGCTGCAACAGGCCGAAAACCACCGACAGCGTTGCGGCCTCCGTCGTACCGATGCCGAACACGGCAAGCGAGATGATCATGCCGCCTTCGCGCAGGCCCCATCCTCCAACGGAAATGGGAACCATGGCGATCAACAGCACTGGTGGGAACGCGGCTGCGGCCTGACCCCAGTCGAGCGGGAGACCAAGACCGAGAACGAGGATCTCAAGCGAGACGACACCCAAGCCGTGGATGACGAGGGTTAATAGAAATATTCCGAGCATTCTGCGGTGGGCGAGAAAAGCCCCCAGCGCCTCGTTCAGCGCGTGCAGCTTTTCCGGAAGAAGCCGAACGAAGAGATGGCGACGCCAGCTGAACACCAGGGCCGATGCGATGGTTCCCGCGACGCCGAGTGCCGTCAGTTCGGTGAGATAGGGGATTGGGAAGTCGTGCCCGTAAAAGGCGCGCATGATGATCAGTCCGATCAGCGCAACGACCGCCAGCCCGAACAGCGTGAGGATACGGTCCATGACGACGCCAAGCGTGGCTTCCTTGATCGTCAGGCCGTATCTGAGGGCGCCGAATATGCGCGCGGCATCGCCTGGAATGGGACTGGGAAGAGCCTGATTGTAAAAGAGGCTTTGCATGAAGAGTTTCATGGCGCCTGATATTTTCAGCCTCTGTCCGATCATCTCCGATAGAAGGCACCACCGCCACGCCGAAAGCAGGGCCTGGAAGAGAAGAAGGATGACACTGACGCAGATGGTCGTCGCTGACAGGGTCCGGACCGCCGCCCATCCTTCCGTGAAATCGACCTTAAGCGCGATCCATATGACGAGGCCAAGCGCGACGACCACTTTCAGAACCGGGATGCCGATGCGAAGCAATGCGCGGGAGGACGGAGTGGTCACGATGCCCGATCCGCGTCGAAACGGTAGAGCTTCCAGCCGAACCGATCCGTCAATATCAGCGAGGCACGGGGCATCATGCGGGCTATGACGCTGTTGGCCACCGCTATTTTGTCTTCTCCGATGCGTTCGGCGAGGAACGCGCTGCCGGCATCGGGGGGAACGATGAAGTAGCCTATATGATTGTCCCTGATGAAAGCATCGATATCCGAACCCGGTGCAGGCAGCACGTAGCGCGGCAATTGCCAGCCCCCATCGCGGCCGTCGTTATAAGCCGTCGACAATAATGTATTGGCCGTATCGAAGGGTTGAAAAACGGTTCGCAGGTCATGATCAGCGATATAGCGGTACATGAAATAGGCTTCGCGATGGCTCTCCATGTAGGTGTCGACGCTGATCATCCCAAGCACGACGTCGAGCTCTTTCGCCTTGACGGGATCGATGTCGCTGCCGCCCATCCGATGCCAGTGGGAAATCCAGAGTCCCCCGGCCAGCAAGCCGATGGCCACCGGGCTGGCGACCATAGATGCCGGCGAAGAGGCAATTTTCGCAAGGGGAGCGATTTGCGGCAGCACCCGTCGGTCGAGCCATTGATCCAGCCGTTCGCGAACCAACGAGGCGCCGATAAACCCTGTCGAAAAGAAGAGCAGATAGGCTGGCGTCGCCCACCTGATGTGATTGAACATAACGGTGTACCATATCACAAACATGGCAGCGGTAATCGCTGCGAGGAATGCGATGCGCCGGAAAGCTACTGCCAGGCCGGCCAGTATCAAAGCGAGAGCGACGAAAGCATTCGGCTTGCTCGCGAGAAACCACTGGTAAAGAATATGGAGGAAATCGCGCCAGCCTTGCAGAGTTGCGAGATTCGTCACGAAATGCCGGTTGGCGGGATCGAAAGCCCGGCCCAATTCGAGCATGTAATCCGCCATCCAAGCGTCGGTGAGGCCCGGATGACCGAACATGAAAGGATAGATCGGATTGCCGAGGACGATCAGGTTTCTCGCATACCAGTAGCCCGCGACCGCGAGGAATGCGCAGAGGCATGACAGAAAGAGCGGCAGCGATACCCGTCCCTTGAGGAGCATCGGCAGCAATGCCAGCCCTATGAGGCCAACCATTTGCAATTCGGTATATTTTCCGCCGACCGCTCCCCCCAACACGAGCGCACAATGGAAAAGCTCCGCCGGGCGCCGAGTTTCCAGATAACGCCACAGGAAAAGCACGGCTGCGACCGAGAAACACGACCGGGCCAGATCCGTCATCGGTTCGCCGACGCTCCCTCTGAAGAAGGGGATGCTGAGGATCAGAGCGGCCACCAGGAAAAACCCGCATGCCCGCCAACGGCTGGCGCAGCTTGAAAGCAGAAACAGAAACCCGAAGAAAATCGCGATATTCATGACGGACGCGCCGGTCCAGTGACCGCTGACCATCATGACGAGCGCAAACAGCAGATTGAAGAAGAGCGGAATATTGCCGTAGAAGGGATGGTCGATCTGCGGCGACACAAAGCCGGCGTGATCGATGATGCTGTTTGCGAGCGGAATATGGAAAACCCACACGTCGGCGATACCAGACGGAAATAGGGCCAGAACGCTCGAGACATAGCAGAGTATGACGCATGTGAAGGCCGCAAGCGCCGGCAACGGATTTCCGGTTTTCGTTTGAGCGGCAATTTTACGAAGCAGCGAAGCCAGGTCGCAGAGAACGGCGACGAGATCACGCCGCCGCCAGATCATCGAGATCACAACGACAGGAAGAACGATTTCCCATCGCAACCCATGAAATGCGCCAAGGACGGTAGCCGCTGCGCCTGATATCGCCAGAGCCGGCAGAATACCGCTGAATAGGAAATCGGCGCCATCTCGAAAGGGTTGATCGCAATGTCGGTTGAGCCGGGCAACGATGCCTCGGTCGATCACGAGGCCCCATAAGATTATGGAAAGAACCGTGCACCAGCCTAGGATCATGATCGCCCCTTTCGTGGCTCTTATCCCGCGAGAGGCGGCGCAGCTTTCTTGACCGGCAACATAACGCCGAGGGCTCGTACCATGAGGCCTGATATAAAGATCTGGAACGCCGTGATGATAAGCCAAAGCCCGAAGACGGCCCAGTTTGTCTCGATGCCGATCTCGGGCAGCACGTATCCGTTGCCGACATAGGAATCGAACAGCGGAACCGCCAACAATGCGCCTGCCAGAACGGCGATAACCGATCCCCAGATCGTTGCATTGTAAGGCAGAAGCCGCTCGAAACGGGGCTGCACATGTCCCGAATAGTCGAAAATCACTCGACCGATCGCCGCCGAAACCAGCATTGATTGACCAAGGACGGCCATAGCCATGGCAAACAACATGGCGTTGGACGAGAACCGCACACCGCCGATGGACATGGGGCCAGCGAGCAACGGCAGCATCATGATCAAGCCGAGGGCGAGAAGCAGGAGACCCGGCCAGACGAGAAAGAAATCAAACCCGTAGACAAACATGGCCTGCAGATTGCGCCAGCCTGCCCGCCACGGCTCCATCCAGCCCCGCCGCTTCATGTGGCTTAGCCGTCCTTCCGGATCCTTGAGGAAATGGATCGGCACTTCGGTGGTGGCAAGCTCCATATGCACGGACTTCAGCACCATTTCCGAGGCATATTCCCAACCCTGCGAACGAAGATCCATGCGGAGCAAGGCATCGACGCTGATGCCCCGCATGCCGCAATGGATGTCGGAAAAGCGGCTGGCGAACATGCGATTGAGAATCCATGTCGTCAGGGGCGTTCCGAAATAGCGGTGCAGCGGCGGCATTGCATTGGCTTCGATCGAGCCCTTGAACCGCGAGCCCATCACGAACTCATAGCCTTTCCGGAAGGCTTCGATAAACGGCGCGATCTGGCGAAAATCATAGGTGCAGTCCGCATCGCCCATGATGATGAACTTGCCGCGGACGAAGGGAATGGCATCGATGTAAGCCCGGCCCAGGCCGCGCTTCGGCGTCCGCAACACGCGCGCACCCCTCTCACGGGCGATTTCCGGCGTGCGATCGGTCGAACTGTCGACGATGAGGATTTCCACCGCCGCACCGCTTGCCGCGATGCCTTGACGGCACCAATCGACGAAGGTTCCGATCGTCAATTCCTCGTTGAGCGAGGGGACGAGGATGGTTACTTCCGGTTCGGCGACGTCGTCGTCTGGCGTCAGAAGCGTCAATTCCGGATCGTGGGTGGGGGAGAAATTCATGCGCGTGATACGGCTCTTAGGAAAGGCTGGGCGGGACGAGGCCGCAGGAAAAATCCAATATGGCGTGGCAGATCGCGAGATGGGCAATCTCCACATAGCCATATTGATCGGAAGCAACGTAGAAATTCAGATCACCGAGCGCGCGCAACGGGTTGCCCGGCGCGAAGCCACTCAACGTGATGACGGCGCCGCCTTTTTCGCGGGCGGTGCGGACGGCCTTGGTAATGCTTTCCGATCGGCCTGAACTGCTGATCGCGATCAGCAGATCTCCTTCATTCGCATGCATTTCGATTTGCTTTGCGAAGACGTTCTCATAGCCGAGGTCGTTCGAGAGGCAGGTCAGCGTTGCGCCGTCGTTCATCGCCATGGCGCGGAGTCCGCCATTTTTGGAGTAGTCGGTCGCCATATGGCTGGCAATGGCCGCACTGCCGCCGTTGCCGATGAAGATGATCTTCCGGCCGGCGTCATGGGTGGCACGGGCGAGTTGCATGGCCTCACTCACCGCAGTTGCATAATCCAGGCCTTCATCAGCCGGTCGCGAGGCGGCGGCATTCACGAGCACGTGGCGGAGAAATGTGAAATAGCGATCGAGATCGCCGGCCGTGACGCCAAGCTCGGATGTTTTGCTCTGGTGATGCGACATGCCGGTTCAGTCCCTACGCCTTGGAAATTGGGGCGTCCTTAAAGACTAAATGATACAAAGGCAAGTTGCCCGCGGCCCCTTTCGAGGGTTGCCGACGAGTGTCACGGCTTTGCAACTCATGGTCTTCGTCAAGCATGCGGACGAAATTTATCCGAAGACGGTTGGCCGTTGCGGCTTGCCTTACGCGCTCGTCCCTTGCGGCATTCGATATGAACTGCGTGGCAGGCGCTTCCGGCAAGGCTCCGCGCTCAATTGCCGACTGCTGCGATAATGCCGATTTCCACGGAATATTGTGGCGCGGCAAGTCTTGCCTCGACGGTGGCGCGCGCCGGCGCATGGCCGGATGGCACCCAGTCGTCCCAGACGGCATTCATGTCTTCGAATGCGGACATGTCCGCAAGCCAGATCGTCGCGCTGAGGATTCGTGTCGGATTGCTGCCCACGCCGTCCAGGAGTCGAGTGATCCGTGTCAGGATATTGGTCGTCTGCTCGCGGATGGACGCGCCCGGCGCGTCGACTGCGACCTGGCCTGCGAGGAAGACGAAGCCGCCACAGGTGACGGCCTGGCTCATCCGTTTTCCGGTCTCGTAACGTTCGATCTGCATGCTCGCCTCCTTCATCAATCCCTGTGCGCAATCTTCTGGCGTTCGGCGCGTCGCTGCAGCCATTGGATGGTGGCGAGGAACAGCGTCGAAAAGAGGATGAGGAGAGTGGCGACGGCGGCGATCGTCGGGCTCAGCGTTTCCCGCACGCCGCTCCACATCTGGCGCGGCAGCGTGCGTTCCTCGGAACCGGCGATGAAGAGCGCAATCACCACTTCGTCGAACGACGTCACGAAGGCGAAGAGGGCGCCGGAGGCCACGCCCGGGGCGATGACCGGCAGCATGATGCGCAAGGTCGCCTCGACAGGGGTTGCGCCGAGACTGGACGCCGCCCGCATCAGATTGTGATCGAAGCTTGCGAGTGTCGCGGTCACGGTGATCACCACGAAGGGCGCGCCGATCGCCGTATGCGCCAGCACCAGCCCGGTCAGGCTGTTGAGCAGCCCGACGGCAGCGAAGGCGTAATAGATGCCGACCGCCGACACGATGACCGGCACGATCATCGGCGAGATCAGAATGGCGGTCAGCGTTGCCCGCGCCGGACAGGAGGGCCGGCTGAGGCCGATCGCGGCAAGCGTGCCGAGAAAGGTCGACAGGACAGTGGCGCAGACGGCGACGATGCTGCTGTTCCTCAGCGCCAGCTGCCAGACGTTGGAATCGAAGAATTCGCGGTACCATCTGAGCGACAAGCCGGGCATCGGGTAGGTGAAGAACGGCTCGGCGTTGAAGGAGAGCGGCACGATCGCGACGATCGGCGCGATCAGGAACAGGATCACCAGGCCGCCGGCCAGCCACAGGAGGATGGAAAACAGTCGCGGGAAAGACAGGAAGTTGGTCATCAGCCTATCCTCAGCCGGTCGATGCCGACGATGCGATTATAGACGGCGTAGAGGATGAGCACCGCCACCAGCAGGATCGTGCTCAAAGCCGCCGCCATGCCCCAATTGGTGACCTGGTTGGAATAATAGGCGATGAAATAGCTCACCATCTGATCTCCCGGCCCGCCGACCAGCGCCGGCGTGATGTAGTAGCCGAGCGCCAGGATGAAGACGAGCAGGCCGCCGGCACTGACACCCGGCATGCTCATCGGCAGGTAGATGCGGAAGAAGGCCGATATGGGCGGTGCGCCGAGCGAGGAGGCGGCCCTCACATAGACTGGCGGTATGCTCTTCATGACGCTGTAGATCGGCAGCACCATGAAGGGCAGCAGAATATGGGTCATGGCGATCAGGACGCCGATGCGATTGTAGATCAGGTCGAGGGGCCGCGCGGGATCGACGAGACCCAGCCAGATGAGCGCCGAGTTGATCACGCCGCGCCCCTGCAGCAACACGACCCAGGCGCTGGTGCGCACCAGAAGCGAGGTCCAGAACGGTAGCAGCACCAGGATCAGCAGCGTATTGGCGACCGCACCTTTCGAGCGGGCGATCAGGGCGGCGAGGGGATAGCCGAGGAACAGGCAGATCACGGTGACCGACGCGCTGACGACGAAGGTGCGGATCAGCACGTCGACATGCACGGCATTCTCCGCCGAGACCCTGCCGATCGCGCCCGACGCATCGCGCTCGAGGTCGAGCGAGGCGAGCAGATAGTAGTCGGTGAAGGGCGGCGACGCGTTCTTGATGATCGTCCAGTAATGCGGGGTCTCCCATTTGGGATCGATGGCGATGAAGGCGGCCTTGTAGGGCGGCTCGGCATTGCGGATGGTGCGCGCGGTTTTCAAGAGCATCGAGCGCATGCCCGCCTCGTAATAATTGAGACGTTTGGCCACCTCGGCGATCTGATCGCGGGGCGATTGTTTCAGATCGGCGGCGAAGGCGGCGAACAGTGCTTCGTCCGGCGCGGATTGTTCATCCCAGGTGGAAAGCGCCGACATCGTATAGGGCAGGGCGGCGGAAGCCGCCCTGTTGTCGACCGCGCGGGTCAACAGCAAGGCGATGGGCAGGACGAAGACGAGCAGCAGGAAGACCAGCAGAGGCGCGACCAGCAGCAGCGCTCTCAGCCGCGCCTTGCTTTTCGCACTGCCGAGGCTTTTCACCCGTATGCCGGCGGCAATCATCGAACCGTCGCCTTCATTCATTGTCGCGGTCACCATCGCTCATGCCTTTTTGCGGTAGAGAAAGGGGCGGGCGAAGCCGGGGGACTATTCGCCCGCCCGACGAGGTTACTGTGCGAGCCACTTGTTGAAGCGTTCGGTCAACTCCTCGTCATGGTCGGCCCAGAACTCGGAGGAGACGACAAACGCGTTCTTCGTATTCTCCGGTGCTGTCGGCAAATCGGCGAGAATGTCCGGCGGAACCTTGGTTATGGCCGCCTTCAGGGTCGGGCCATAGGAGATATATTTCGACTGCTGCGCCATCACGTCGGGATTGACGGTGAAGGCGACGAACTTGTCCGCCAGCTCCTTGTTCTTCGAGCCTTTCGGCTCGGCCCAGAGATTGAAGTCCATGCCCTGGCCATCCCAGACGATCTTGAAGTTCTTGCCGCTGTTCTTGACGGCGTCAAAGATGCGGCCGTTCCAGGCCGTCGTCATCACCACTTCGCCATCGGCGAGAAGCTGCGGCGGCTGTGCGCCGGCGGTCCACCAGACCTTCACATCCTTCTTGATGGTGTCGAGCTTCTTGAAGGCGCGGTCGACGCCCTCCGGCGTCCCGAGCACGTCGTAGACCTCGGAAGGCTTGACGCCGTCGGCAATCAGCGCGAATTCCAGCGTGGTCTTCGGCGATTTGCGCAAGGCGCGCGGGCCGGGGAATTTGGCGGTATCGAAGAGATCGGCCATGGTCGTCGGCCCGCCGTTCGGGAACTTGGCGGCGTCGTAGGCATAGATGGTGCCGAAGACGATGGTTGCGACCGCACAATCCATCGCCGCGCCATCGATGAAGGCGTCCTTGCCGCCGAGCTTCGAATAGTCGATCGTCTCGAGCCAGCCTTCGTCGCAACCTTGCAGCGCATGGCTGGGTTCGACGTCGACGACGTCCCAGGTCACCTGGCCGGTTTCAACCATGCCTTTGAGTTTGGCGGTCGAGCCGTCCCATTCATCCTGGAGGATCTTCGTGCCGGTTTCCTTGGCGAAGGGCTTGAAGAAGGCCTCCTCCTGGCTCTTCGTATAGGCGCCGCCCCAGGAGGTGACGGTCAGCGTTTCCTCGGCAAATGCGGCTCCGGCGGTCGCAAGAGCGATGACGGAACTGAGAAGCATGCAGTTTAAACGCATCATGGTGGTTCCCCTTTTTGTTGCTGCGTTTACGAAAGAATGAGCACCCGGGTCAGGAGAGCGCGAGCGCCCGGCAATCCTCCGGCGCCCAGCCGATGATGGCGGTCGACCCGAGCGAGCGAACCGGAATATCCTGCGCGGCGGCGACCTTGATAAAGACGTCGTCGCAGCCGCAGGCGGCGACACGTAAGCGCACATGGTCGCCGTGGTAGATGATTTCCCTGAGCATGACGGTGAAACGGTTCGCAAGGTCTGCCGCCGGCGCCAGCTGGATCCGCTCCGGCCGCAGCACCAGGGTTGCCCGCGCGCCTTCCTTCAAGCCTTCTCCGGCCTGGCCGATGATGATCGAGCCGTCAGGTGCGCGGATCCGGCAGAGGCCATTGTCGATCGCGACGACTTCGCCCGATATGGCATTGTTCTCACCGATAAAGGTTGCGACGAAGGGATTGGCCGGCGTTTCGTAGAGCGCATGCGGGGCCGCGATCTGCTGCAGAATGCCATCATTGAACACGCCGACCCGATCCGACATGGTCAGCGCCTCGCCCTGGTCGTGGGTGACGTAGACGACATTGATGCCGAGGCGGGCGTGCAGATGTTTGATCTCCAGCTGCATATGTTCGCGAAGCTGCTTGTCGAGCGCGCCCAGCGGCTCGTCCATCAGCACCAGCTGCGGCTCGAAGACCAGCGCGCGGGCGAGCGCGATGCGCTGCTGCTGGCCGCCCGAAAGCTGGTTGGGCCGCCGCGTTTCGAAACTCGCCATGCGCACCATGTCGAGCGCGCGGCGAACCCGCTCGGAAATCTCCGCCTTGCCGAGCCGGCGCATCTTCAGCGGAAAAGCGACGTTCTCTCCGACCGTCATATGCGGGAAGAGGGCGTAATTCTGGAAGACCACGCCGATATTGCGCCGATGCGGTGGAACGCTGTCGATCCTGGTGTCGGCAAGGGTGATGGTCCCGCTGCTCGGAGCCTCGAAGCCGGCCAGCATCATCAGCGTCGTCGTCTTGCCGGATCCGGAAGGGCCGAGAAGGGTCAGAAATTCGCCCTTGGCGACGTCGAGATCCAGACCGCGTACGACATAGCTGACGCCGTCATAGGATTTACGCACGCCTTCGAAAGCGATGAAGCGTTCGCTCATGAATTCCTCCTGTTGGCATCGGCCGGGATCCCTGCCTCTTTGTCTCGATGCAAGGGCATATTGTCTCGGTCAATTTACGTTTGTCAAGCCACACAAATAATTTTGTATGGTAACGCCTGTGGGTCTCGAAAATATTGAGAAAGCGTGTTATGTCGCAGGAAATCAAGCTGAATGGCGGCGGCGACCGTGCGTTCAGTCGTGGGATTGTACACGTATTTTCAGGGATTGTATGTCTGAACGATCGGAAATGAACCGGACAAATCAGGAGCGGGAAACACGCATGCCGGCCTATCTCGAACTCGCCAGCGAGCTCGAGGCAAGGATCCGTTCGGGTGCCCTGCCGCCCGGCAGCCAGCTGCCGCCGCAGCGCGACCTCGCCCGGGAGCGGTCGCTCAACGTCTCGACCGTCACGCGCGCCTATCGCGAATTGCAGAACCTCAATCTTGTCATGGGCAGCACCCGGCGTGGCACGATCGTCACCGGCGACGGCGCCATGCCGCGGGTCGACCGGGCGGCGAGCCCGGCCGGCATCATCGACCTGACGGTCAACCGGCCGGCCGTCGACGATTTTCAGCAGCGCCTCGCCCAATCCCTGCCGGCCCTTTCGTCCGACCCGCGCTTCCGCCAGATGCAGGAATACCAGCCGCCGGAGGGGCCGGCCTGGGCGCGCCTGGCGGCGAGAAAATGGATATCGCTCAACGGCTTCGACCCGTCCGAAGACGATATCGTCGTCACCAGCGGTGCCCAGCACGCTCTTCTGGCTGTCATCAGCAGCCTGATCGAGCCTGGCGACACCATCGTCTGCGATCGGCTGACCTATTACGGCCTGATCGCGCTTGCCCAGATGTTCCGCTTCCGCATTATCGGCATCGGTAGTGACGAACACGGCATGTCGGCGGCGGAGCTTGACGATATCTGCAGCCGAGAGCGCGTGCGCGCCGTTTTCACCGTCCCCTCCATGCACAATCCGACCGTCGTCACCATGAGCGAGGCCCGCCGGCGGGAACTGGTCGGGGTCGCGGAAAAGCACGATCTCGTCATCATCGAGGACGATGTCTACGGTCCGATGCTCGGGACCCGCGCAAGCGCCCTGATCACGCTGGCTCCGGCCAGGACCTACCATATTTCCGCATTGTCCAAGGCTTTGGCGCCGGGGCTGCGCGTCGGCTATCTGACCTGCCCGCCCGGGCGAGCGCTGCTGTCGGCCGAGGCGGTGCGTACGACTGCCTGGATGCCCTCTCCGCTGCCGCTGCTGCTGGCGACCCGCTGGCTGGAGGACGGTACGGCAGAAGCGATCCTGAAGGCCCAGCTTGCGGAGCTGCGCGCCCGCCATGCGATCGTTGCGACGATGCTCGCCGGCCATTCCTTCTCCGCCGATCCGCGCTGCATGTTTCTCTGGCTCAGACTGCAGGCGCCATGGCGGTGCGAGGATTTTGCCGCCAATCTGCGTGCTCACGGCGTTGCCGTCATGCCGGCCACCGCGTTTGCCTGCGACCGCCAGCCCGTCGAACATGCCGTTCGCGTCAATGTCGGCTGCGCGTCGTCGCGGGACGAACTGGCAACGGCGCTGCGCATCATTGTCGCCACGCTGAACGATCGTCCCCGCGCTCTGGCCGGCCTGGTCTAGGATGAATAGGCCGCTCCCCGCGCTTCAACCCTTGCCCGACGCCGAACGCCGGCATGTGGCCGTTGTCGGCGCGGGACTGGTTGGTCTCTGCTCGGCCCTCTGGCTGCAGAGAATGGGGCATCGGGTCACGATCATCGATCCGGCGCCGCCATTGGGCGATGCATCCTACCGGCAGGCCTGTTCCTATGGAAATGCCTGCACCTTCGCGCCGCATGGCGTCGTTCCCGTGGCTATGCCGGGTGTCATCTGGCGTGTGCCGGGGATGCTGCTCAATCCGCTCGGTCCGCTGGCGATCGTCTGGAGATACCTGCCGCGCCTGGCCCCGTGGCTCAGCGCCTTCCTGGCGTCGAGCACGAAAGCCGAGGTCGAGCGGATCGCTGCGACATTGGCAACGCTGCTCTCTCACGCCGATGCCGCCTGGCAACCGCTGGTGACGCAGGCCGGCGCCGAACGGCTGCAGCGGCATGGGGGCTGCCTCTATCTCTACAAGACGGAAGCGCAATACCAGGCAGCCGATGCCGAGAACGCGCTGCGTGAACGCCATGGCGTCGCCATGGATCGGCTGAGCCGCACCGATATCCAGAGCATGGAGCCCAATCTTGCGCCGCTCTATCACAGGGGCGTGCTATTCGGTGACGCCTATGTGTTTTCGAGCCCCAGGCAGCTCGCCTTCGGGCTGGCGCAAGCGCTCGTCAGCGGCGGAGGAGAGATTATCCGCGGGGAAGTCTCGGCAATCGCGCCGCGCGATGACGGCGTCGGCCTCAGGATCGCGGATAAGGCGATCCTTGCCGACCACGCCGTGGTGGCCGCCGGCGCCCATTCCCGCAAGCTTGCGGCAGCGGCCGGCGATCGCGTGCTGCTCGATACCGAGCGCGGCTATCACGTCCTGTTCCCGCAGGCAGGCAATCTTCTGTCGCGCCCGGTCTGCTATCCAGAGCACGGCTTCTACATGGTGCCGATGGCGGACGGATTGCGCGCCGCCGGAACCGTCGAACTCGGCGGGCTTGCCGCTCCTTTGAACCCGAAGCGGACCGCGATGATCGGCGAAGGGGTGAGAAAGCTCTTGCCGTCGGCCGGCGAAGGCAGCGACGAGTGGCTGGGCTTTCGCCCATCCATGCCGGATTCACTTCCCGTCATCGGCAGCTCCCGGTGCTCGTCCCACGTCACCTATGCTTTCGGTCACGGCCATCTCGGCCTGACGCTGGCCGCATTGACCGGCTATCTGGTTTCCCAACTTGTCGCCGGACAACGCCCGGTCATCGATCTGACGCCGCTGCGTCCCGATCGCTTTTGAGCCTCTGATGGCTCCCGTTGTCTGAGGGCTGAATGTGATGAATATTGACAATATATGCTACGCCACCCATGATAAGGGGAGAGTGAAAGGGAATGCCGATGGCGTCGGGCAGCATTCATGTGAAAGTCAGTGGGCAGTTGCAGGATCATATCCAGCAGCAGATCGGCGACGACGGCCTCTATGAAAATGCCAGCGAATATATCCGTGCTCTGATCCGGCGAGATTTGCAGACGCGTGATGAGGCGTGGGATATGCTGCAAAAAGAGCTTGCGCCCGCAATGCGGGCCGACGACAGCGAGTTTGTCGCCGTTTCGGCTGAAGACGTCATCCGCCGCAACAAGCGCCGATAGCCATGCCGGCTTATCGCTTTTATCCGCGCGCCGACGCCGCGCAGGACAAGATCTGGCGCGATACCTTCGAGGCATGGGGAGAAAAGCAGGCGGACGCTTACATTCTCGGGCTGCATGCTTATTTGCAGCGCCTATGCGGGGATCGACCGATCTGGCGACAACTTCCACAACGTCTGGCCGTCCCGGCAGACATCAAACGTTCGGCCTATTTCGGTCGCTACGAGCATCACTATGTGTTCTTTCGCGAGCTCGAGAATGGTGATCTCGGTGTCATGAGCATTCTTCACGAACGGATGAATCTGCCTGTCCGGCTCAAAGAGGACTTGGCGGCTCTCTCACGCAAGCAGCCGTGACGCGGACTATCTTCGTCCACGTTCAAAACCGATGCTCCGCTCCCTCGACCGGATTTGCCCAAACCATCATACCGGGTAAAAACGGCGTCTCGCCTTCGGCGCGCACGACCATCTCGCCGAGTTCGGGAACGTCGAGGTAGAGGATAGCATCGGCGCCGAGCCTTTCGATGTGGCGGACTCTGCCCTGCCATTGCCCGGCATTTTCCGAAAGCCGGATATGTTCCGGCCTTATGCCGTAGGTCGTGCAATTCAATCGTCGCGCCGTCTCGCCGCCATAGAGGTTCATCTTCGGGCTGCCGATGAAGCCGGCGACGAAAGGGGTCGCCGGATTGCGATAGAGCTCCATCGGACTGCCGACCTGCTCGACCGCACCGCCGTTCAGCACGACGATCTTGTCGGCCATCGTCATGGCTTCGACCTGGTCGTGGGTGACATAGATCATCGTCGATTTCAGCCGGGCGTGGAGATCGGCGATCTCAAGACGCATCTGGGCTCTGAGCGACGCGTCGAGATTGGAAAGCGGCTCGTCGAACAGGAAGACCTTGGGATCGCGGACGATCGCCCGGCCGATGGCGACGCGCTGCCTCTGGCCGCCGGAGAGCGCTTTCGGCTTTCGCTCCAGCAACTGGGTGAGCTGCAGCGTTTCCGCAGTCGCCGCGACCTTGGCGGCAATTTCCGTCTTTGGACGGCGGGCGAGTGAAAGGCCGAAGCCGATATTCTCGGCAACCGTCATGTGCGGGTAGAGCGCATAGCTCTGGAACACCATGGCGATGCCCCGCTCGGAGGGTTCGGCATAGGTCACGTCCTTGCCGCCGATGGTCAGCATGCCGGACGTCGTCTCCTCCAGGCCGGCGATGATGCGCAGCAGCGTCGATTTTCCGCATCCCGACGGGCCGACGAATACGACGAATTCGCCGGAGGCCACCTCCAGATCGATACCTTTGATGACTTCAAGGGCGCCGAAGCTCTTGCGAACCTGTTTGAGTGTGAGTTCAGCCATTCTGCTACCCTTTGACTGCGCCTGATGTCATGCCCGCGACGATCTGCCGGTTGAAGAAGATGAAGACGATCAGCGGCGGGATCGTCACGAGGAGGATGTTCATGAAGAGGAGATTGTACTGGCTCGAATACATGCTCTGGAAATTATAGAGCGTCAGCTGCACCGTCACATTCTCCTTGCCTGGCAAGTAGTAGAGCGGGTTGGTGAAATCGTTGAAGATCGCGATCGATTGCACGACGATATTGGTCACGGTCACCGGCTTCAGAAGCGGCAAGACCACCCGGAAGAAGATCTGCCGGGGTTTGGCGCCGTCGATCAGCGCCGCCTCATCGAGATCGCGCGGGATGGTCGAGATGAACGAGCGGTAGAGCAATATCGAAAAGGAGAGGTTATAGGCGACCTGGATCAGGATCATCCCTGTCATCGTCTTGAAGAGGCCGATCTCCTGCAGCAGACCGATTGTCGGAACCACGGCGGGCGGCATCATCAGGCCCATGAAGAGGGCAACGGATGCGATCTTGTTCCAGGCGGTCCTGCGGCGCTGCATCACATAGCCCACCATCGCCGACAGCAGGATGAGGATCGTGACGGAAGCGACGGTGATCAGCGTCGAATTGAAATAGGCGAGCACAAGCTGATAATCGCGCGCCTTGAAGACGGCCACGAGATTGTCCCAGAACAGCCATCGCTCCGGCAACTCGAAATCGAGACGGGACGCTTCGGATTTCGATTTCACCGCCTGCAGAGCGACGAAAACGAAAGGCATGACGAAGATGACCGCGGCAACGGCAAGCGATATCGCGCCGGTCATATAGGGACGGATGCTTCTCATTCTTCGACCCCGCGCCGGTTGAACCATAAAGTGACTGGCAGGATGATTGCGGCAATCAGCGCGAACAGGATGACGTTGCCGGCGGTCGACAGACCGTAGAAGCCTGCCTGATACTGCTTGTAAATGACCGAGGCGATCACGTCGGAGGAGAAACCAGGCCCGCCGCGGGTCATCGCCCAAATCAGGTCGAACGAGCGAAGGCCGCCGATCAGCGACAATGTCACCACCGTGATGGTGGCTGGGCGCACAAGCGGCAGGATGACCCGGAAAAATTGCTGCAGGCGCGTCGCTCCGTCGATTCTTGCCGCCTCGTAGTAATCGGGGCTGATCGCGGCTAGACCGGCAATGAAGATCAGGGTAGCGAGGCCGACACCCTTCCACAGGTCGACCAGGGCTACCGAAAACAGGGCGAGCGCCGGATTGGTCAGCCATCCCGGTCCAGGAATGCCGAGCGTCTCGAGCGTGACGTTGATGATGCCCTTCGTTGGATGCATCATCACCGCGAAGGTAATGCCTATGCCGATCGTCGAGACCAGGACAGGAAAGAAGACCAGCGTTCTCAGGAAGCCGCGGGCGAAGATATTGCCGGTCAGAAGCACGGCCAGCAGCAGCCCGCAGACCGTCTTCAGCCCGGATGTCGTCACGGCATAGATCAAAGTGTTGATCAGTCCCTTGATCAGGAACGGCTCGGAAAAGAACTGCTGAAAATTTTCGAGCCCGATGAATTCGGCCGTCGACAGATCCCAGCGCGTCAGGCTGAACCAGAGAGACGAGACCGTGGGAACCAGAAACAGCACGCCGTATATGATGGCAGCCGGAATGAAAAACCACAGCGGGTAGGGCGACTTGCGCGAGCGGGGGCGTGTCTCGGTCATGACTACCTCTTCGATCGGGTGGAACCTCGCCCCATCAGGCGCGAGGTTAAATGGCCCGAAAGACCGCTACCAGTTGGGCAGACCGAGCTGCTTGGCCTGTTTGCGCACATCGTCGTCATAGAGTTTCGCCGCGTCGGCGGGCTGGCGGATGCCGGAGCCGACTTCGACGGTGATCTGCTCGAGTGACGGCCCTTTGACCGGCGAAACGAATTCCAGCGCCGGCGTCGTTTTGCCCTCGGTCTCGAAGTAAGGGAGCATGTCCTTGACGACAGGGGGCACATTGGCAGGCAGACCGCAACCATCGACCAGCGAAGGACCCTGAACTGTGTTGGTCTCGACCATGATCTTGCAGCCCTCGACGCCCCCGGCGAAATCCACGAACTTCTTCGCTTCTTCGATATGCTGGCTGGCGGCGGGAATATAGAGGGCAGGCGGCATCCACACCGTCAGGCCATTGACAGCGGCGTCGTCGCTCGGCTGCGCAAAGAAACCGACATCGCCGAGGTTTTCCGGATAGTTCTGCTTGAGCACGCCGACTGCGAAGCTCAGCATCGGGTAATGCGCCGCCTCGCCGGTCGCTACCATTTTCAGGCCGTCGTCATAGCTTGCCGCGCCGAAGTCCTCGTTCATCAGGCCGGCGTCGTGAACATCCTTCAACCGCTCGAAGCCTTTCATGGCCGCCGGCGTCTCGGCATATTTCGCCTTGTTGGCGGTATAGTCGGCGGCGAAGTTCGGCACGGCGGCATGCAGATTGTAATAATCGGCCAGAACGAAGAGCTGCGAGGTCCAGGTGTCGCGATAGGTCTGCGCGACGGCGACCTTGCCCGATGCCTTGACCTTGGTGTTGTTGGCCATGAAATCCGCCCATGTCTTCGGAACGGAGAGGCCGAGATCCTGATAGATCTTTCTGTTATAGAGAATCCCGCCCGCCATCGCTGTGCCGAACGGAACCCCGTAAAGCTTGTCACCGGCGCGGACGACGGATTTGAAACCGTCATCCACCTTTGCCTGCGAGGGAAGGCCGCTGAGATCGACAAGCGCCTGAGCAGGTTTCAGCGCCTGCAGCAGCGAGCCGGAATTATAGAGGAACACGTCTGGCATCTCGCCTGTCGCCAGACGCGTCTTGACGATGTTGTCACCTTCACCGCCGCCCGGCCGCTGTTCGATTTCGATCGTTACATCAGGCGCCTTGGCCTGATAGGCGGCAACCAGCGCTTCGGCGGCCGCCACCGTATCGGGACTGTTGTCGATCAGGAATGACAGGGTGACTTCCGCATGTGACGGGTTGGCCGCTGCCAGCGCCAGAAGCGTGGATGCGCCCGCGAGAATGAGCCTTATCCGATGTGTCATGACGTTCCTCCTCTGAACGGTGTGACCTGTATGCTCCTCAGGAATCGGGTAGGGAAAAGACCAGCCGGTGCGTGCCCGGGGGAAGAACCGCCTCCTCGATGACAGGCTCCCCATTGAGCGACGGGTTCTGGTGCCGCCGGCCGGGCCGGAAGCGGCCGACGCAGCCCTCCGGCAGCGTCAGCACATAGGTGATCTCGTTGCCGGTGCAGTGCCAGCCGGCCTCTATGCGCCCCTGGCTGATATCGTGATAGGCTGAAACCGGGGAAAGCGAGGGGATCGGCGCGGGATCGACGATGACCTCGGCAAACCCCGGCGCATCCGGCTTCGGCGAAATGCCGGCGACGCATTCGAACAGCCACTGGCAGACGGCGCCATAGGCGTAATGATTGTAGCTGTTCATATCGGGTTCGTAGATGGTGCCGTCGGGCGCCATGGAATCCCAGCGCTCCCAGATCGTCGTCGCTCCCTTGGAGACCTGGTAGAGCCAGCCCGGCACGTCCTCCTGCAGGAAGACCTTTTCGGCGAGGTCGTCCATGTCGAGCTTCGTCAGGGCCGGTAAAAGGGCTGGCGTGCCGATGAAGCCGGTGCCGATCTTGTAGTCGGCATCGATGATCACCTGCCGGAAATGCTGCCGGGCCGCCTGGTGATGCTCCGCCGGTATCAGGTCGTAAAGGAAGGCGAGAGCATAGGATGTCTGGTCGTTATGGGCGAGCCGCCCCGCCGGGGTGATGAACTCGCTGGCGAAAGCCTGTCTGATTTCTCCGGCGCGCCGCTTCATCTGCGCTTCAAGCGCATCTTCGCCGAGAACAGCGGCGATCTTTGCCAGAAGATCTGTCGAGATGAAGTGGTAGAGGGTGGCGGCGCAATCGTCGGCAATCGTCGGGCGCGGCTTCCTGTTGTCGCCGACCGGTTGCAGCCAATCGCCGAAGGTGAAGCCGCGCGCACCCCAGTGCGACGGCGGGCGCACGATCGGACCGTCGGAGATCGACCAGACGAAATCGACCCAGCGCACCATCGAATCCAGGCACTCCGAAAGAACCGCCCGGTCGCCGTAATGGGTGTAGAGAACCCACGGGATGACGACGATCGCATCGCCCCAGCCGGTCGAGCCGGCATAACTCGGAAAGTCGGCGGGATGCAGACGCGTCGGGTCCGGCGAAAAATGCGAGATGGCGCCGTCCTCGCGCTGGTCGGCCATCACATCGCGCAGATACTTCCTGAGGAAGGACTGGCTGTCGCTCAGCCAACATGCGGTTGCGGCAAACACCTGGGCGTCGCCCGTCCAGCCCAGCCGTTCGTCACGCTGCGGGCAATCGGTGGGTACTTCGACGAAATTGGCGCGCTGCGACCAGATGGTATTCTGGACGAGTCGATTGACGAGAGGGTTGCCGGAGGTGAAACCGCCGGCCGGCTCGGGCACTGAGGAAATCGGAATGGAGGCGATCGAGAGAATCTCGGCGTTTCCAGTGATCGTCACCCGGGCGTAGCGAAAGCCATGGAAGGTGAAATGCGGCGCGTAGGTCTCATCGCCGTCTCCGCGCAGCGTGTAGAGCGTGTGCGCCGCGGCCGTGCGATAATTGCGATTGTCGAAATGGCGATCGGGGCCGAGGACTTCCGAATGCTCCACCCGTACAGTGGCGCCGGCAGCGCCGCGGACCGTATATCTGATATAGCCGCCGGCATTCTGGCCGAAATCGAAGACGGCCCTGCCGTCATTATCGATCCAGCTTTCTACCGGGTCGAGCGGCTTCAGCTCCCGAACCGCTGCCGTTTCATGGGCGACCAGCAGTCCTTTGTCGAACGGCAATCGCTCTGTAGCGTGCGTTTCCACGGCGTTTTCCAGTCGTGCGTCGTAAATCTCGCCGAAATAGATCCCCGACTTCAGGATCGGCAACGCGCCGCTGCGCCATGTGGTGTCGGTGGAAAGAACGACGCCGCTCGGTCCGACCAGGTCGGCGATGGCGCCGATCCTGTCGCCCCAGCAGTTGGGAATAGCCTTGGCGCCCCACATGATGGGCGAGCGGTACCATCCGTCGGCGAGCCAGATTTCTATCCGGTTGGGGCCGGGTTTCAGCAATTTCGAGATGTCGTATCGCTGATAGGCAATGCGGTCGTCATAATTCGTCCAGCCGGGCGTCAGCAGATCGTTGCCGACGCGGGTGCCATTGATGAAGCAGCGATAAAGCCCGAGCGCCGAGATGAAGAGTTCGATCGGAAGGCCGGCACCATCGTGATCGAAGGTCTTGGAGACGAAGCTTGCCGCCGTTCCCTGGCCGCCATCCGACAGCGGCGCGATCATTTCCCCCGACCATGTGCGCGAAACGGGATTGCCGCTGATGGCTACAGGCTGAAAGTTCATCAAGTCCTCCCGATGAATTGTAGAACGTTCTCCATATAACGTTCTACATTTTCTTCGGGAGCGCAATAGAAATTTCATCGCCAGTCTGCCATGGTGATTCTGCGGGCGAATATTGACGGTCCGCGGCCACGAGCGCAGAGATTTCATGCCAGTCGAAGACAAACAAAAGCTGCAACGAAACGAGCGCGTGACGATCCGCACAGTGGCCACCCATGCCGGCGTATCGGTCGCAGCAGTGTCCAAGGTGATGCGCAACGCTTACGGCGTCAGCGAAGCGTTGCGGGCCAAGGTAACCGACGCCATTGAGGCGCTCGGATATCGTCCCTCGCGGGCGGCGCGTGGATTGCGCGGGCGCAGCTTCACCATCGGCGTGCTTCTGATCGACATCCGCAATCCCTTTCTGCCGGAAGTGATTGCCGGCGTGAACGGGGTGCTGGCGCCTTCGCACTATCAGGCGATGATCGGTGTCAGCGATGCGCGCGTGCAGCTGGAGACGTCATTGATCGAGTCGATGATCGACTACAAAATGGACGGCCTCATCCTCGTTGCACCGCGCTTGCCCTCCGAGATCATTGCAAAATTCGCCGTCCAGATCCCGATCGTCACTGTCGGTTATCACGATGCCGGCGCCACGGCCTTCGACACCGTCAATGCCGACGATCAGCGCGGCGCCGAGATTGCGGTGGAGGCGCTGCTGGCCTGCGGTTATCGCGACATCGAAATGCTCAGCCTCGGCGAGCGCGAAGGGCACGCGGTCTCCGTCGTCCGCCAGCGGGAGATCGGCTTTCGCCGGGCGATGCAGCGGGGTGGGCTCGGCGCGGCGCCGATCGGAAAGATTCCGATAGCCTCACCGAGGCGGGAAGACGCGATGCGAAAATTCCTGGCGAGGAAGGACAGGCCGCGCGCCGTGTTCTGCTGGAGCGATCTCGATGCGATCACGCTTCTCAGCCTGGCGATGGAGATGGGCGTGCGTGTGCCCGAGGACCTCGCCGTCGTCGGATATGACAACTCCTCGACCGCAGCACTCGGCCTCGTCAATCTTGCTAGCATCGACCAGTCGGGCAGGGAACTCGGCCAGATCGCAACCCGGGCCCTCATCTCCCGGATCGAGGGCCGCACCGCTTCAGAGCATATTCTCCAAGTGCCGTCGCTGGTCAGCCGCAACAGTCTGACCCGGTCCAAGGATACGAAACACGACGGATGAAGAGGCCGGCAGCAGCTATCGAGCTTGCCGGCCCATCGGTTCAGGCAGCTGAGATTCGAGGGACGTGTGAAGCGGCGCGGATCGGCGCACTTTCCTTGACGGCCTTGATATTGCTCGATGAAGGCGGGCGCATCCTTCGCCTTTACTACTCGACCTTCGATGACCGCCTGCCGCACCAATATATCGATGAACACGAGGAAATCATCGCCGCGATCGAGGCCGGCGATGCCGAGCGGGCCGACCGGCTGGCAATCTCCCACGCCGGCCAGATCGTCCGCCAGATCCAGTATTATCTCGCCCGCGACCTCGACCGGCCGATGGCGATCAGCTTGTCCTGAAGCGCCGGATCAGGGCACAGCGAATGCATCAATCCTGAACGCCAGAGTCGCTCCCTGCCTTGAGCTTGACCTCGATGACCGGGACCACGACTTTGGGGCGGCGCACTGGCAACACGAATGTCAGTTCGTCCTCGCCGACGGGGAACTGGGTGTTCGCCCACAGCGTGTTGGCCGATGGGCGCAGCCAGGTGACCTCGCTGGCGTCATGCAGGAACTGCGCATATTCGATCTTGCCCGCCAGCGCATCGAAATGCAGATGTCTATAGGGCCAGTTGAACAGGTGGATGTAGAGGCGGTCGCCGTTCTGGGTCAGCCTGCAATCGGGGGGAGCGGTGAAGTCGGACTGGGTGCAGCCGACAATGCTGCGCTCGTGCAGCGCCATCCATTCCTCATAGGCGCCAAGCGCTGATATTGCCCGGTGATCGAGTGTGCCGCGCGCCGTCGGGCCGACATTCATCAGCAGATTGCCGCCGATCGCAACGGTGCCGATCAGCATCTGCACCAGCTGCTCCGTGCTTTTCCAGGTGTCCTCGTCGCGATGATAGCCCCAGGAGCCGCTGAGCGTCTGGCAGGCTTCCCAGACGACGCGCCTGCCGTCGCGTTTCGGCCAGGCGCGCGGCATATATTGCTCCGGCGTCACGATGTCGGGCTGCAGGCCGGCGAGATCGAGGCGGTTGTTGATGATGATGTCGGGGGCAAGCTCGCGCACCAGGCGCACGAGTTTCTCGCTTTCCCAATCCCGATGACCCTTGCCGACCAAGTCTCCGAGCTTCCACTGCGGGTAGCTGAAGTCGAACCACAGGATGTCGATCCGGCCGAACTCGGTCAGCAGTTCGCGTACCTGCTCGCGCATGAAGGCGGCATAACGCTGCATGTCCCGGCCTTCGTTGATCTCAAGCGCATCGGGATGATTGCGCTGCGGGTGGCGGGGATCGACGGTGAAGTCGGGGTGATGCCAGTCGATCAGCGAATAATAGAAGCCGATCCTCAGACCCTCGGCGCGGAAGGCGTCGACGAAGGGGCGCAGCAGATCCTTGCCATAAGGCGTGTTCGTCACCTTGAAGTCGGTGGCCTTGGTGTCCCAGAGGCAGAAGCCTTCATGGTGCTTGGTCGTCAGCACCACATATCTCATGCCCGCGGCCTTGGCGCGTCTCGCCCATTCGCGTGGGTCGTAGAGATCGGGGTCGAAATGCTCGAAATATTTCTGGTAATCGGCGTCACTCAGCTCTTCGCGGCTTTTGACCCATTCATGGCGGGCCGGCAGGGCGTAGAGACCCCAATGCACGAACATGCCGAAACGGTCGTGAACGAACCAGGCCTTCTTTTCCTCGGGCAACGCCAATGACTGCAGATTGCCGGCATCCATGGGATATTCCTCCTGTTGATCGTCGATCAGGTCGTTTCGCGGATGATGAGCTCGGGCACGATGACGATGCCGTGCTGACGGTTTTTGGTGGCGATGCGGCTGAGCAGCAGGCGCACCGCTTCCTCTCCCATTTCCCGTTTCTGCACGCGCAGCGTGGTGAGTGCCGGAGACAGCAGTTCGGCAGCCGGAATGTCATCGAAACCGATGAGGGCGATCTGTCCCGGGATCGAAATGCCGGCTGCCCGGCAGGCCTTCATGGCGCCGATCGCATTGAGGTCGTTGTAGCAGATGAGGGCATCGATACCGGGTGTTTCCGCCAGCAATTGCGCCGCCGCCGTCTGTCCGCCGGCAGCCGTGGGGTCACAGTAGACGATGCCGTGCGCCTTCAGCCCATGGGCTGCCAGCGTCTTGCGGAAGCCAACGAGACGGCTCTTGCCGCCGAAGGAGCTGCGCGGCCCGGCAATGATCGCGATTTTGTGGCGGCCGCGTTCGACCAGATGGTCGATGGCCCGCGAGGCTCCAGTCTCGTAGTCCGTGACGATCGTTCCGGCGACTTCGGGGGGAGCCTCGCGGTTGATGAGCACAACGGCGCGGTGGTGGGCGAGCGCCTTGTGGAGGGCGGCGTCGGGCAGTCGCGCGCTGCAGACGATGATCCCGTCGACCCGATGCCTGAGGAGCGCCTCGATGAGTTCCTCTTCCCGTTTGCTGTTTTCGACGACATTGGACAGAAGCAGATTGTAGCCGGCCGCGCTCGCCGCATCCTCGGCGCCCCGGATGACCTCGGGAAAAAACGGGTTGGTGATGTCGGGAACGAGAAGGCCGATGGTCTTTGACCGGTCGGATCGCAATCCGCGCGCAAAAGGATTGGGGCGGTAATTGAGTTCGTTCGCGGCCGAAAGAATGCGCTGCGTGGTCTCGGCACTCGCTCCGCCCTGGTCGTTCAGCACGCGCGACACCGTCATCGGCGACACGCCGGCGGCGCGGGCGACATCGGCGATGGTTATCTTGGATTCCAGGTCTTTGGGACGGCTCAATGGATTGTCTCTGAGAAGGGCGGAAATTTACGATAACGATAACTAACATAATTTCCTGAAAAGCCAAGGCTGCCTCGGCGTATCACGTGGGCGAGAGAATCTCTTTGACAAAGAAATACGGTAACGATAACGTTAGAAAAAGAGGAGAATACGTTAACGATAACCTAGAACGACATCATCGGGAGGAGAGAATGCAGCACGCCAGAATTCTACGACGGCAGGTCGTTTCGACCATTGCCGCGGCCATCCTCATCGGTGCCGGCTGGGCCGGCGCCGCGCTCGGCTTTCAGGAGGCGCCGGAACTCAAGGCGCTCGTCGATGCCGGGAAGCTGCCGCTGGTGGAAAAACGGCTGCCGAAGGAGCCGCTGGTGCTGACGCCGCTTGAATCGGTCGGCGCCTATGGCGGAACCTGGCGCACGGCCACCTTCGGCGGCGGTGACAGCGAGATCGAGCGTTCGATCGGCTATACCAGGCTGGTCCGCTGGAATCCGGAATGGACGGAAGTCATCCCCGACATCGCCAAGAGCGTCGAGGTCAATGCGAACGCCACCGAATATACCTTCACCCTTCGGGAGGGCACACGCTGGTCGGATGGCGAGCCCTTCACGGCCGACGACCTGGTCTGGTGGAACGAGAACGTGCTGCGCAACACCAAGATCACACCGGCAGCACCGGACTGGCTGACGGCCGGCGGAGAGCCGGTCAAGGTCGAAAAGCTCGCCGACGACAAGGTCGTCTTCAAGTTTGCCGCACCGAACGGCCTGTTCCTGATGAACATGGCGACCGTGCGCGGCTCCGATATCCTGGCGGCGGCACCCGCGCATTACCTCAAACAGTTCCACAAGGATTTCAATCCCGATGGCATCGACGCCCTGGTGAAGGCGGCCGGTGCGACCGACTGGGTCCAGCTCTTCAACAACAAGATCGGATTTCCCGGCCGCTGGCGCGATCTCGGCCGTCCGACCCTTGATGCCTGGGTGCTGACTGCGCCCTATAATGGCACGACCCAGGTCGTCGCCGAGCGCAACCCTTATTATGCCAAGGTGGATACATCAGGAAACCAGCTGCCCTACTTCGACCGCATCACCATCGACGTGATGCAGGATACCCAGGCAATCATCCTGAAGGCGATCAGCGGCGAAATCGATATGCAGAACCGCTTCATCGAGACGACGGACGCCCGCACGGTGATTGTGCAGAACCAGCAGAAGGCCGGCTACGGCCTGTTCATCGCCCGGCCCGCCTGGTCGAACGCCCTGCTGATCACGCTCAACCAGACCCACAAGAACCCAGCCTTGCGCGCCGTCTTCTCCAATAAGGATTTCCGCATCGGCCTCAGCTACGCCATCAATCGCGAGGAGCTCAATCAGCTGATCTATGCCGGGCAGGCCAAGCCCTATCAGGCAGCGCCCCGCGAAGGCACGGCGCTCTACGACGAGAAGATGGCGACGCAATATCTGGAATATAACGTCGACCTCGCCAATCAATATCTCGACAAGGCCGGCCTGACCAAGAAAGACGGCGAAGGCTATCGCGTCGGTCAGGACGGCAAGCGCATCACCTTCGCGATCGATGCGCTGACCGGAAGCCCGATCCAGGTCGACGCCCTCGAGCTGATCCAGCGCTATTGGCGGGCCGTCGGCATCGACATGCAGCCGCGCCCGGCCGAACGCTCGCTGATCTTCTCCCGCCTGCAGAACAACGACAATGACGGCCTCGGATGGGTCGGCGGCGGGGGCTATGACTTCCTCGGCCTGCTCGATCCCAAATGGTATTTCCCGCACGAATACGAGTCGAGCTTCGCGACCGCCTGGGGCCTCTATTACCAGAACCCCAAGGATCCGAACGCTCAGGAACCGAGCCCGGCCGCCAAGAAGCAGATGGATCTCTACCGGCAGGTGCAAGAAGCCCCGACGCTCGAAAAGCAGCTTGAAGCCATGAAAGAGCTGCTGGCGATCACCCGGGACGAGTTCTACGTCATCGGCACCAATCTCGAGCCGGATCGCGTCGGTATCGTCAAGACCAATATGCACAATGTTCCGAAGGTCATTCCCAGCACGTCCTTCTATATGACGCCGGGACCGGCAAAGCCTGAGACCTTCTACTACCAGCAATAAAGACATCCGATCGGCGGAATGGCGTCCGTGGCGCCATTCCGGCAGCAGCCCCGCCCCATCACCCAGACCGAGCGGCGATCGCCGGTTGAAGGAGCTTGAATATGGCCGGCTTCATCATCAGACGTCTGCTTTACATGATCCCGATGATGTTCGCGATCTCGGTCGTGACCTTCATCATCATCCAGCTGCCGCCGGGCGATTTCCTGACCGCGATGACCGCGCGTCTTGCCTCGCAGAACGAGACCATCGATCCCGGCGTCATCGCCGGCCTGCGCGAGCGCTATGGCCTCGATCAACCCTGGACGGTGCAATATTGGAAATGGATCAGCGGCATCCTGCTGCATGGCGATTTCGGCCAGTCCCTCGATTGGAACAAGCCGGTCAGCGAATTGATCTGGGCACGCATGGGCCTGACCATGGTGGTCTCGGTCACAACGCTGCTCTTTGTCTGGGCGGTGGCCTTTCCGATCGGCATCTATTCGGCCGTGCGGCAATATTCGCTCGGCGATTATTTCGCCACCTTCTTCGGCTTTCTCGGCCTTGCCATCCCGAATTTCCTGCTGGCGCTGGTGCTGATGTTTGTCTCGGCGCAGTATTTCGGTCAAAGCGTCGGCGGGCTGTTTTCGCCCCTCTATATCAATGCTGCCTGGAGTTGGGCCAAGCTCGGCGATCTCATCTCGCATATGTGGATTCCGGTCGTCGTGCTCGGTACCGGTGCGACGGCGGCGCTGATCCGCATCATGCGCGCCAATCTGCTCGATGAACTCAACAAGCCCTATGTCGACATGGCGCGTGCCCGGGGCTTGAGCGAAATCCGGCTGCTGCTGAAATATCCGGTGCGGGTGGCGCTCAATCCTTTCGTCTCGACGGTCGGCTGGGTGCTGCCGCACCTCGTCTCGGGTTCGGTGGTGGTCTCCATCGTGCTCAGCCTGCCGATCACGGGGCCGCTTCTGCTCAACGCCCTGTTTGCCCAGGACATGTATCTCGCCGGCACCTTCATCCTGCTGATGAGCATGCTGACGCTGATCGGCACGCTGATCTCCGACCTGCTGCTCGCCTGGCTCGATCCACGCATTCGCAATGGCTGAGGAACGATATCAATGACCGATCAAGCCATCGCCCTGATACCTGAACGTGTTCGCAATTCCGATGCGGTCGCCGGCCAATGGAAACTCATCTGGCGCCGCTTCCGCCGCCACCGGCTGGCGCTTGGGGCCGGCGTCGTCATCCTGCTGATTTACCTGGTCGCCCTGTTTGCCGAGGTTATCGCTCCGGTTTCATCGCAGACCTACGATTCCCGCTACACTTATGCGCCGCCCCAGCGGCTCAAAGTCGCCGGCTACGACGCGACGGGCCAGTTTCATCCACTCTATGTCAACGGCTATTCGATGAAGGTCGACCCGATCGCGCTCAGCCGCAATTATGTGCCCGATCCGGCCGTCGTCATTCCCGTCGGCTTCTTCGTCAAAGGCGAGACCTATCGGTTCTGGGGACTGTTCGATTTCGACCGTCACCTGATCGGCCCGATCGAGGCGGGCAAACCCTTTTACCTCTTTGGCGCCGATCGCCTCGGCCGCGACGTCTTCAGCCGGACGGTGCATGGCACGCGCGTTTCCATGTCGGTCGGGCTGATCGGCGTGGCGATCAGCCTCGTCCTCGGCATCATCCTGGGGGGCATTTCCGGTCTTTACGGCGGCTGGGTGGACGATGTCATCCAGCGTTCGATCGAGCTCATCAACTCGATCCCGACCATCCCGCTGTGGATGGGGCTTGCGGCTGCCGTGCCGATCAGCGCCGATCCGATCCTGGTCTATCTCTGGATCACCGTCATCCTGTCGCTGATCGGCTGGACCGACCTGGCACGTGTGGTGCGCGGCCGTTTCCTGTCGCTGAAGACCGAAGACTTCGTCATCGCCGCCCATCTCGATGGCTGCTCCAGGATGCGCATCATCTGGCGGCACATGGTCCCGTCCTTCATGAGCCACATCATCGCCTCGGTCACGCTCGCCATCCCGACGATGATCCTTGCCGAAACCGCACTTTCCTTCCTCGGCATCGGCCTGCGGCCGCCGGTGGTCAGTTGGGGTGTGCTGCTGCAGGAGGCGCAGAACATTCTCGCGGTCACGAGCGCACCCTGGCTGTTTCTTCCGGGCCTGGCGGTGATCGTCACGGTGCTCGCCCTCAATTTCCTTGGTGATGGATTACGCGATGCTGCAGATCCCTATGAATACTGACGCCAATTTCGCCGCGGCCGGCCGTGGGCGCACCGATCGCGACCCGCTGATCGAGGTCGACGACCTCAGGACCCATTTTTTCGGCGGCGCGGGTACGGTGAGGGCGGTGGACGGCGTCTCCTTCTCCATCCCGCGCGGCAGGACGGTCTGCGTCGTCGGCGAATCCGGCTCGGGCAAGAGCATCACCGGCCGCTCGATCCTCAACCAGGTTCCGCGCGGCGGGCGGATCGTCTCGGGCGCGATCCGCTACCGGCCCGATCCGGCAGCCCCCCCGATCGATCTCGCGGCGCTCGACCCGCGCGGCCGCGATATGCGGGCGATCCGCGGCGCCCAGATCGGCCTGATCAGCCAGGAGCCGATGGCCGCTCTTTCACCCGTCCATACGATCGGCAACCAGATGATGGAGGTGATCCGCCTGCATCTGAAAATGGGAAAGAAGGAAGCGCGCGAGCATGCGATCGAGACGCTGGCTCTGGTCGGCATTCCCCGGCCGGCCGAGCGCATGGAAAGCTATGCCTTCCAGTTTTCCGGCGGCATGCGCCAGCGCGTCTGCATCGCGCTGGCGCTCGCCTGTCGCCCGAAACTCCTGATCGCCGACGAGCCGACCACGGCGCTCGATGTGACCACCCAGGCCAATATCCTCGATCTCCTCGCCTCGCTGCAGGCCGAATTCGGGCTCTCGGTATTGTTCGTCACCCATGATCTCGGCGTGGTGGCCGAAATCGCCGACGAGGTCGTCGTCATGTATGTCGGCCGGGTGGTGGAAGCGGGTGACGTCGACACGATCTTCCATGCGCCCGTTCATCCCTACACCAAGGCCCTGCTGCAATCGGTGCCGCGCATGCACGGGCAGCCGACCGAACGGCTCGCGACCATTGAGGGCATGGTGCCCTCGCGTTTCGACCGGCCCGAAGGCTGCAGCTTTCATCCCCGATGCAGGCAGGCGAGGGCGGGCCTGTGCGATCAGAAAGACCCCGGATCCGTCGTCATCGGTGACGGGCACGTCGCCAGCTGCCTGCTTTACGAGGGAAGACAATGATGGCCGATCCCATGACGCAGCCAAGCCCGCTGCTCGAACTGAACGATCTCAGGATGCATTTCCCCATCCGCAAGGGCGCGTTCCGACGGGTCGTCGGCCACGTCAAGGCGGTCGACGGCGTCTCGCTTCGCGTCGATGACGGCGAGACGCTTGGCATTGTCGGTGAATCCGGCTGCGGCAAGTCGACGCTTGCCCGCACCGTCCTGCGCATCTACCAGCCGACCAGCGGCGAGATCCGCTATCGCGATCGCAGCGGCGGCACGGTGGATCTCGCGGCCCTCTCCGGTCCCGCCCTCGATGAAGTCCATCGTGACCTGCGCATCGTGTTCCAGGATCCGCAATCCTCGCTCAATCCGCGTCTTCCCGTCATCGATATTATCGGCGAGGTATTGAGCGTCAACGGCATCGCCAAGGGCCGGGAACTCGAGCACCGGGTCGCCGAGCTGATGCAGAGTGTGGGCCTGCGGCCCGAATATATGCGCCGCTACCCGCATGCTTTTTCGGGCGGCGAACGCCAGCGCATCGGGATTGCCCGGGCGCTGGCGTCCAACCCGCGCCTTGTCATCGCGGATGAGGCGGTCTCGGCGCTCGATGTCAGCGTGCAGGCCCAGACCATCAACCTGTTGCAGGATCTGCAGGAACAGTTCGGCCTGACCTATCTCTTCGTCGCCCACGACCTCTCGGTCGTTCGGCACATCTCGGACAATATTGCCGTCATGTATGTCGGCCGCGTCGTCGAAAAGGCGCCGACGGAGCAGATCTTTTCTCGCCCGCGCCATCCCTATACCGAAGCGCTGCTTTCGGCCGTGCCGATCGCCGATCCGAGGATGCGCCGTCACGGCAAGCGCATCCGGCTGGCGGGCGAGGTCGCCGACCCCGCTCATCCGCCTCCCGGCTGCGCATTTCATCCGCGCTGCCGCTACGCAACCGAGCTATGCAGGCAGAAGGTGCCGGCGCTGCGCGCCGTGACGGCCGATGGGCACGCGGCCGCCTGTCACTACGCCGAATCCCTGTCGCTCAATCCCTTTGCCGACCGTATCGTTCCGGAGTTCAATTGATGCCCGAATTCATTCCACGCTCCGAGCAGCGTCCCATTGTGGATACCTCCTCCAGGACGCTCGATCTCATCTACTTCGATCTCCTCGCGCTTCCGTTGGATGGCCGGGAGACGCGGCGGCTGCCCTTGCACGAAAGCCTCTACGTCGTGCTGTCGGGGCAGGTGGATATCGAGGTGGATGACGTCAGCTTCGGGGCGGTGGGCCGGCGAGCCGATATCTGGGAAGGCGATGCGGACTCGGTTTACGCGCCCGTCAACGCCAACGTCCGGGTATCGGCTCGTGGCGGCCCGGCCGAAGTCGCGATTGCCGGCGGCATCTGCGACAGGCGCTACGCCCCGTTCCGCGTCACGCCTGAGGAGGTCGACGCGGTCAATGTCGGCTCGCCCGATACGCACAGCCAGCGGCGGATCGTCCATCTGCTCGGCCAAGGGCAGAACGGGCGCTGCGGCAATCTGCTGGTGAGCGAGCTCTATGCCGGCGAGGGCTGCTGGTCGGGCTATCCTCCGCATAAGCACGACACCGAAGACGGCGATGCCGAGACCCTGCACGAGGAACTTTATCATTATCGGTTCCTGCCGGAGACCGGCTTCGGCAGCCAGATCACCTATGACGACGACGGTCCGGTCAAGATCCTGATGACCCGTGATGGCGATACCGTCCTGGTCGATCGCGGTTACCACCCGACCGTCACCTCGCCCGGCCATCGGGGCTACATCTTCACCATCCTGGTCGGCAAACATCGCCGCGGGCTGATCCAGCGCTTCGATCCCGCCCACCAGCATCTGACCAAAACCATCCCCGGCATCGATGCGATGCGCGACAAATTCAAATAGTCAGGCCATTGGCCGCCTGTGCCGGCTCGGTCGGCACCGCCAGATTTCCGTCCTAGGAGAGACGATCCATGCGCGAGCGTACGCGAATAAACGTTGATGCCGGCCAGGCCGTGCGCCCGTTCAACCGGTTCTGGCGCGGCACCGGATTTTCGCCGGCCGAGCTGCTGCTCGAACCCGAAATGCGCCAGATGCTCGCCTATATGGGCGGCCTGCCCAACGAGGGCATCCGATATTTGCGCGTCCATTATCTCTACAATCTGCTGCGCTCGACCGGCGGCGCAGGTTATGACTGGTCCCTGCTCGACCGGGCGCTCGACGTGATGATCGAACACCGCCTGAAGCCGTTCTTCGAGCTGATGGGCAATCCCTCGGGCCTTTTCACCGACTATGAGGACATGGATCAGGTCAAGCGCTGGCGGGATCTGGTGACGGTGACGGCGGATCGCTACGGCGCGCGCTACGGCATGGACGAATTGCGCACCTGGTACTTCGAAACGACGAACGAGGCCGATTCCGGCTGGTGGACCTATGGGATCAAGGGCTACACCAACTATTACGACGCCTGCGTGGCAGGGCTCGATGCGGTCGATTCCAGCCTGCCGATGGGTGGCCCAGGTACCGCCCGCACGCTCTCGCCGATCTTTCGCGCCCTCATGGCCCATTGCGACAGCGGCACGAGCTGCCTGACCGGCGGCGGCCCGCCTCGCCTCGACTACATCTCGATCCACGAGAAGGGCGTCAACGGCAGCAAGGACGACCTGACCCCGAAAACCCATGCCATTGTCGACCGCACGCTGCTCGTCGTCGATTATCTCAAGGAGCACCATCCACGCCTTGCCGGCCTGCCGATCATCAATGACGAATGCGACCCGCAGCTCGGCTGGAGCGATCATCACAGCTGGCACGGCAAGGCCTATTATGCCGGCATCATTGCCCGCATCATCGAACAGCACGATCGGCGCATCATCGCCCCGAAGGCGGCGAATTTCACCTTCCTCAGCAATGACCACGCCTTTATCGGCGGCTGGAGCCAGCGCACGATCTTTGCCTATTTCGGTTCGCGCAATTTCACCAAGGCGCAATGGGAACATAAGACCGATCTGGACAGGCTGGTCACCGACATCGACACGGCGCCGCCCTTCGACATCATCAAAAAGCCCGGTCTCACGTCGATGGAACTGTTGGCGACGCTCGGCGACACCGTCTGCAAGGTAACGGCCGAGCCGCCGCTGACCCCCGACCAGGATGGATTGGCGATCCTGCCGACGCGGCTGCCGGGGGGCGGCGTCTCGATCAGCCTTATTCATAGCGTCGATGCCATCAACCGTTCGGGCCGGACCGCCGTGCGCCTGGAGGTCAACGGGCTCGCTCTCGGCCGCCACGCGCTGTGCCTGCTGCGCATCGACGAGGAATTCACCAATCCGATGGAAGTCTGGGAGGCCCAGCGCGACGAAAGCAATCCGCGCGGACCCTTCGAGCCGGTCGGCGCGCCGCCCGAACCTGATGAAGCGCAGTTTGGCGAACTGCGCCGCGCCCAGGAACCGGCTTTGCTGCATCCGATCAGTGTCGTTGAATGCGACGAGGGCCGGATCAGCGTCGATCTCGATGTACCCTTGCCGTCGCTGACGCAGGTGCTCGTCGTCCCCGACACCGGCGCGTCTCCGGCCGCACCCACCGGCCTCACCGTCGAAGGCTACCGTGGTCTCGGCGGCCGGGAGGAGCGCATGCTGTTCTGGGCGGCCGGCGATGCGAGCCCCGCCATCTTCTACGATGTCCTCGTCAGCAGGGATGGCGAGACCTTTGAAAAGGTCAGCCCCGCGCCGCTGATCTCGACGGCATTCCTGCACATGTCGCCGCCGGCGGGCGCGCAATACGCGGTGCGCGCCCGGGATGCATTCGGCCGCCACAGCGAGCTCTGTGTTTCTCGTCGATGAGCAATGCAACGATGGATATCGCCTATTTCACCAAGACCCTGGAAGGCCTGCCGTTACAGACGGCGGCGGAGATCACGGCGGGGCTGGGCTTCGACTGTGCCGACCTTCTTGTTCGCGAGGGTCACGCCGTCTCGCCCGACCGGCCGGAGGAAATCGTCAAGGCGGTCAAGCTTTTTGCTGCGGCCGGCCTGCGCATCCCGATGGCGACCATCGACGCCACGCGGCCGGACGATGCCGCGTCCCGGCTGCTTGCTTGCTGCGGCGAGGCCGGCATCGGGCAGATCCGGCTCGGCTTCTGGCGGTATGATTCGTCGCGGCGCTGGCAGGCGCAACTCGACGACGCGCGACGCGACCTCGATGGCTTCGAACACCTCGCCGAAAAATTCGCCATCAAGCTCACCATCCAGCTTCACGGCGGGACCCTGCACGCCTCGGGCGCGCTCGCCGCGCAACTGCTGGCCGGGCGCGATCCGATCAGGACCGGCGCTTACCCCGATCCGGCCAACCAGCTCATTCGCGAGGGCAGCGAGGACTGGCGTCTGACCCTCGACCTTCTCGAACCGTGGTTCTGCTGCATGGGTGTCAAGAATTGCGGCTGGTTTCCCGGCGCCTACGGCGCCCATGGTCAGCGCGCATGGCATTCGGACTGGTATGGGCTCGACGAGGGCATGGTGCCCTGGAACGATATCGTCCCGCATCTCATCGCCACCGGATTTGCCGGCGCGCTCTCGATGCATTCGCAATACCGGGTTCCCCGGGACCAGGCGCTCGCCAAGGCTCGCGCCGATCTCGCCCATCTCAGGCGCCTCGTCGCCGCAGCGAAAGAGTAGAACCATGAGCGAACAGGCCCCCATCATCGCCGTCCTTTTGACCGAAAAGACCCGCCGCATGATGCTGGACGATGCGGCGACCGCCCGGTTGAACGGCCTCGGTGAGGTGCGCTGGCCGGCCGGCGCCACGATCGATGCCGCCGATGCCGACCGGTTGCTGCAGGGCGCTACGGCTTGCCTGACCGGATGGGGCACGCCGCCCTTCGATCCCGCCCTGCGCCAGCGCCATCCGCAACTTGCCCTCGTCGCCCATTCGGCTGGCAGCATCCGCACGCTCGTTCCCGCCCGTCTGTTCGACGACGGCCTGCGCGTGAGCCATGCCGCCTCGAAAATCGCCGCCTCGGTTGCCGAATTCGTCGTCGCCGAAGCGCTGCTTGCCATGCGCGGCATTCACCGGCTGCATCATCGATTGCGCAGAGGCGGTGAATGGCTCGATGTCCGCGCCGCCGTGCCGCAAAGATTGCTCGGCGCCAGGACGGTCGGCATCGTCGGGGCCGGATATGTCGGCCGGGCAGTCATGCGTCTGCTGGTTCCATTCGGCTGCCGCGTGCTGGTCGTCGATCCCTATCTCGACGACAGCGAGGCCGCAGCGCTCGGCGTCGTCAGAACAGGATTGGACGACGCGCTTGCACAGAGCGATGTGATTTCCCTGCATGCGCCCGTCCTGCCCGAAACGCGCCGGATGATCGGCGCCCGCGAGCTGGTGCTGCTGCGCCCCGGCGCCCTGTTCATCAACACGGCGCGGGCCGAGCTGGTCGACGAAGTCGCATTGCTCGCCGAAATCAGGTCCGGCCGCATCGAGGCGGCTCTCGATGTCTTCGATCAAGAGCCGCTGCCTCAGGACAGTCCGTTCCGCGACCCTCAGCTGACCAATGTCACCATTTCGCCGCATGCCGCCGGCCACACCGAGGAGGCACATTTCGCCCAAGGGCAGGCCATGGTCGACGAGATCGGCCGGCTGCTGCGCCGTGAACCGCTTCAGCACGAAGTATCACGCGCCATGCTGGACCGGATGGCGTGACCATGGACAGAAGCATCGGAGGTTCCGTGACGGCGCCGCGCATCAAAATTGTCGAGATCGACGCCTTCGAGCGCGATATCAGCCTGCGCCTGCCGTTCCGCTTCGGTGCGGCGACGCTGGAAAAGGCGCCGCAGGCCTTCCTCAGAGTGCGTGTCGAGGATGAGGCAGGGAAAAGTGCCATCGGTGCTGCCGCCGAAATGATGGTGCCGAAATGGTTCGACAAAAATCCGGCGCTGACGCCGGCGCAGAATGTCGATCAATTGCGCGGCTCTATCCGCGTCGCCACGGCTGCGTCGCGGGAACCGTCCGCCCCGATGACATTGTTCGCCGCCGCCCGTCTGAACGAGATGGAAACCGCCCGCCGCCTGCCTGGAAATCCACTGGCCGCCGGTTTCGGTCCTTCGCTGATCGCCCGCGCGGCGCTCGATGCCTATTGCCGTCTTGCGGGGTTTTCATTTTTCGAGGTGGTGAGCCGCAACCTCATCGGCATCGGCGGCCCGATGCTGCCCGGCGATATCGACGCGGATGCAGTGTCGGCTGTGCTGGCCGGCTTTCGTCCCGCCGGTTCCATCTCGGCCCGGCATACGATCGGGCTTCTCGACCCGATCACCGAGAGCGAGATCGTCGATCCCGTCGATGACGGCCTGCCGCAGAGCCTCGAGGCGGTGATCGCGCGCTATGGCAATCGCTGGTTCAAGATCAAGCTTTCGGGCGCGGTCGATGCCGATATCGACCGGCTGGCGCGCATCGCCGCCGCGTTGGACCATCTGCCGGACTATCGGGTGACGGTCGATGGCAACGAACAGTTCACAGCAGTCGACGAGCTTGCTGCCCTGCTGGTGCGGATCGCGGCCATGCCGCGGCTGTCGCGGCTGCGCGCGGCCATTGCCTTTGTCGAACAGCCGTTCTCGCGCGCGATCACCATGGAAACACCGCTCGGGAATCTGGCCGCGCAATTGCCCTTCCTGATTGATGAGAGCGACGATGGCGACGGCGCCTTCGCCCGCGCCCGGCGGCTTGGTTATACCGGCGTCTCCTCGAAGACCTGCAAGGGCATTTACCGCTCGCTGCTGAAAGCGATCCGCATCAAAACGGCAGGCGTGCCGGGGTTGTTTCTCACCGGCGAGGATCTGACCTGCCAAGCCGGGCTTGCCGTGCAGCAGGATCTGGCGCTGGTTTCGCTGCTCGGCCTCTTCCATGTCGAGCGCAACGGCCATCATTATGTGACCGGCATGCAGGGCGCACCGCAGGCGGAGAAGGTGCGTTTTGCCGCTGCCCATTCCGATCTCTACGAGCAGGGGCGGGAGGGGCCGCTGCTGTCGATCCGCGACGGCCGGATCGCCATCGCTTCGCTCGGCGCCGTCGGCTACGCGAGCGGCGCTTTACCCGATTTCGGGTCGATGAGGCCATTGTCGTGAGACTTGGCAACATTCAGCATAGGCAGCAGCGCTGCTCTGTTGAACTGGGAGATCGGATCACCCCGTTCCACCAATTGATATGTCTCCCGACAGGGCATCACGCTCTTTCCGAACCATTTCTGTACCTCCTGATTGGGATGCAGGACGCGCAGGCGGCTTGAGGCCGCCTGCGGGGGAGTACGTCCCGCGGTCTTGTTCCCGTGGGGGAGAGAACGCGACCGAAGAGCTTGCCGTCACTTTCTGTCGCCTTGTCGGGCAGCGGACATCATCTGTGACCTTGCCCTCGTCTTGCCTGCTCGGGCTGGAAGGCGACCGCTGCGTGATCGTTGGACGCATGCGGCTTATCCCCGGCGATGTCCTGGGCCAGTCCGAGCCGGCGCAGGACCCGTTTGAGGATCTGTTCGAAATCGTCGACGAAGGTAAAGATGACGGGGATGACGATCAGGCTGAGCAGCGTCGACATCACCACGCCGCCGATCACCACGATCGCCATCGGCTGGCGGAAGCTGGAATCGCCGCCCATCAGACTGAGCGCGGCCGGCAGCATGCCTGAGGCCATGGCGATGGTGGTCATGACGATCGGCCGTGCGCGCTTGTGGCAGGCATCCACCAGGGCGTCGAACCTGGCCATGCCCCGCTGACGTGACATGATCGCATATTCGATGAGCAGGATGGAGTTCTTCGTCACCACGCCCATCAGCATGAGCAGGCCGATGACAACAGGCATGGAGAAGCTCGTTCCGGTCAGCACCAGCGGCATCAGCGCGCCGCCCAGCGAGAGCGGCAGAGCCATCAGCAGAGTGAGCGGCTGCAGGAAATCGTGGAAGAGCAGAACGAGGACCGCATAGATGCAGAACACGCCGATTGCCATGGCAAGAGCAAAGCTCTGGAACAGCTCCGAACTGCGCTGAAGTTCGCCCTGTTCGACCAGGGTGACGCCCGCCGGCAGGTGCTGGAGAGCGGGCAGCGCCTGCGCTTCGCGGTTGACGTCGCCGAGGATCCGGCCGTTCAGTTCGACGGAAAGGGTGACATTGCGCATCCGATCGATGCGGTCGATCTCGGAGGGGCTGCCGCCGATCTTCACATCGGCAATCGATCCGAGATCGACGTTGCCGTTCGTTCCGGCCACCCGCATGTTCTTGATGTCGTCCAGATTGGTGCGGGTCTCGGGCGAGAAGCGGACGACGATGGGGATTTGCCGCTGAGGCAGATTGAGCTTCGGCAGATCGGAGGAATATTCCCCGTTCGTCGCCACGCGCGCAGCCTCGGCGATAGCGCTCGACGTGACCCCGAGCGCGGCGCTGCGTGCAAAATCGGGCGTGATCTGGATCTCGGGCGCCTGCCTGGCCGCGGTCGATGTCACCGCGCCGATGCCCTGCAGCGAGCGGAGCTGTTCCTCGAGCGCCGTGCTGGCGCTGTCGAGCACGTTCGCATCGTCGCTTGCTAGTGTGATCTCGAGCTTCGTGCCATTGCCGCCGCCGCCGACCTCCACACGCACGCCGGGGAGGACGGAAAGCGCCTGCCGGATATCGTTTTCGATTTCCGATTGCTTGCGGTCGCGCTCGTCGATGGGCGGCAGCACGGCAACGATTGTCGCCGATCCGACATCGCTCGTGGTGCTGGCGTCGGGGCCGCCGCCCGAGGAGGTCGAACCGACGGCGGAAAAGACATGCGTCACGTCGGGAAGCTTGCCGATAATATCCGCGGCCTTCCTGGCCGTGGCATCCGTCTGCTCGATGGTGGCGCCCGGCTGCATGGTGAGGGTGATCTGGGTTCGCGCGTCGTCGGACGCGGGCAGGAAGCCCGATTTCAGCAGCGGGATGGTCGCAAGCGACAGCGCCACGACGACGGCGGTGACGGCCACGGTCGTCTTCCTGCGGTTCATGGCAGCCTTCACGATTGATATATAGGCACGCATGATCCGGCCATCCTTCTCCTCGGTCGGATGGGCCTTCATGAAATAGGCGGCCATCATCGGCGTCAGCAGGCGCGCGACCACGAGCGAGGCGAGCACGGCGACGGCAGCGGTGATGCCGAACTGGCGGAAAATGAGGCCCGGTATGCCGCTCATGAAGGCCGTCGGCAGGAAGACCGAGACCAGCGTGAAGGTGGTTGCGATAACGGCAAGCCCGATCTCGTTGGCCGCTTCGAGGGCGGCATCGATCGGCCGTTTGCCCATCTGCAAGTGGCGGGCGATGTTCTCGATCTCGACGATGGCATCGTCGACGAGGATGCCGACCACCAGCGACAGCGCAAGCAGCGTGACGATATTCAGGCTGAAGCCGGCGAAATACATGACAAGGAAGGTCGGTATGACAGACAAGGGCAGCGCCACGGCCGACAGGATCGTCGCCCGCCAGTCCCGCAGGAAAAGCCAGACGACGATGATCGCCAGGATCGCGCCTTCGTAGAGCATGTGCATCGAACCGTCGTAATTGCCGATGATCGGTCCGATCGTGCTGTAAGCCTCGTCGATCTCAACGTTGGAATGCTTGGCGGCGAACTGTTTGATCGCCTTGTCGACGTCGGCGGCAACACCGCTGTCGGAAAATCCGTTCGAGCGTTTGATCTCGACCGCGATCACCGGCTTGCCGTCGAGATAAGCCATCGAGGAGCGCTCGGCGAAGCTGTCGGTGACGGATGCCACGTCATCGAGGCGAACCTGCTGGCCGTTCGCCAGGGGAATTTTGAGTCCCTTCAGCGCCTCGACCGACGGCAGGGCGCCGAGCGTGCGCAAGGTCTGGCGGGTGCCGCCGATTTCGCCGAGGCCGCCCGACGTATCCGTCTGCACCGCCTTCAGCTGCGACGATACGGTGGCCGCAGTGACGCCCAGCGACGCCATCGTCGCGGGATCGAGATCCACATGAACCTCGCGATCGATGCCGCCGATGCGGTTGACTTGCCCGACGCCGGATACCGACAGCAGCGCCTTGGTCAGATCATTGTCGACGAACCAGGAAAGTTCGGTCTCGTTGAGAGCGGTGGAGCGGACGGCATAGGTGACCAAAGGGGAGCTCTGCACCGTGACCTTGCTGACGCTGGGTGTTTCCATCTGCGCCGGCAGATCGCCCTTGACGCTGTCGACGGCATTGCGGACTTCGTTCAGGGCCGTTTCGCTGTCTTTTTCCAGCTTGAAGGACACCTTGATCGAGACGGTGCCGTCCGTGATCGTCGTGGTGATATGGTCGAGATAGCTGAGGGCGGCAAGACCATCCTCGATCTTGCGGGCGACCTCGGTTTCGAGCTGCGTCGGTGCGGCGCCTTCGAGCGTGGCGGTGACGTTGATCGTGGGAAGGTCCATATCGGGGAAGTTCTGGATCGGCAACTGCTTGAAGGCCAACAGTCCGCCGACGGTCAGCATCACAAACAGCAATATCGCCGGCACGGGATTGCGGATCGACCAGGATGAGAAGTTCATCAGTTTTTCTCCGCAATCTTCACGAGGTCATTGTCCGACAGGAAGGCGCCGCCCGAGGTCACCACCTTCGACGAGCGGTCGATGCCGGAGACGATTTCCACCTCGCCATTGTTGCGGCGGCCCGTTTCCACCCTGACCCTTTGCACCCGCTGATCCTCGCCTGAAGTGAAGAGGTAGCTGATCCCGTCCCGGAACACGATCGCCGTCTCGGGAACGGTCAGCGCCGGAGAGGTCTGCAGTTCGATGTTGCCGGTGACGTAAAGGCCGGTGCGCGGACGGGCATCGGCGGGAAGCGCGACATAGACGATGGCCCGGCTGGTGTCGGTGCTCACTGAAGGCCCGACAAGCCTCACCTTGCCATCGATGACCTGGCCGTCCGGCCCGTTGATCTTGACGCTCAAGCCTTCCGAAATACGCAAGAGATAGCGCGCGGAAATCTCGGCCTGCCATTCGACACGCTGCTGGCGGACCATGCGGAACAGCTCCGTGCCGGCGGAGACGACGGCACCGAGATCGGCGGAACGGGAGGTGATGAGGCCGTCGTCGACGGCCGTGATCGTGGTTTGCGCAAGCTTGATCTTTTCGCTGTCGAGTGCGGCCTCTTCGGATGCAAGGCTTGCCGTCGCCGTCTGCTCGTCGGCCAGGTATTCGACGATCTTCTCGTCGGAGAGCGCGCCGGAAGGACGCAGCTGCCGCGCCCGGTCGGCATTGGCCTTGGCCTTCGAAAGACTTGCCTTGGCGTTCTCGACGGCCGCCTCCTGCTTGCGAAGATCGGCAAGCACGCTTTCCTGGGAAAGCCGGACGAGCGTCTGTCCTTTCGTGACCACGGACCCGACGTCGACCAGGACATCGGTGATGCGCAGGCCGCTGGTTTCGGAGGCGATGACCGCTTCCTGCCAGGGCTTCAGCCATCCGCTCGCCGGAACGGTCTCCGGCCAGTCTCGTTGCATCGGCGACGTCAAAGAGACGGTGAGAGCCGTTGCAGCGGCCTGTTCCGCCATGGCAGAACGCATGGGGGAGACAAGAGCTGCCGCGACAAGCGCGGCGGCAAGTATTCTGGATGGGTTTCTCAACAAAGCATTCCTTGTGGTCAAAGGCATGGGTGGCCTTTGCGTTCCGCGCGAACGCGACGAAGGACTGCCGCTGATGTCGAGGCGACCCGTCCTGGTGCGCATCCATGTCATGGCAGCATAAGTAACGGGGCGAACGTTAAGCGCGGTCAAGTTAGTGTTAAGATAGGTAAAACTTGGCCGCCCGCGCGCTTTCGTGCTGTATGGCTCGCCGGGATTAAAGACGGATAACGCGAATGAACAAGGTTCTCCTCATCGACGACGATGCCGAGCTGACGACGCTTCTGCAGGAATATCTGGTCGAGGAAGGATATGATGTCGTAACCGATACGGACGGCCGTGCCGCCATTGCCGCGGCTGCCGGCAATACGGTCGACATCATCGTGCTCGACATCATGATGCCGCGGATGAACGGGATCGAGGTGCTGCAGCGGATCAGGAAGCTGAGCCAGGTTCCCGTCCTGATGCTGACGGCAAGAGGCGATGACGTGGACAGGATATCGGGCCTCAATCTCGGCGCCGACGACTATGTGCCGAAACCCTGCTCCCCGGGCGAACTGGCGGCAAGGCTGCGCGCCATCCTGCGCCGCGCGGGTCAGCCAGCGACGGGTGTATCGACCGACACGATCAGGGCGGGGCAGCTCGTCATCCATTCCGGTAATAGAAGCGCCGAATGGCGCGGCGAGACCTTGGAGCTGACCGGCACCGAATTCAGCCTGCTCGAAGTCCTCGCCCGCAGCGCCGGCCAGCTGGTGTCGAAGCAGGAGATTTCGAAGCGGGCCTTCGGAAAACCGCTCACGCCGTTCGATCGCCGCATCGACGTCCATATCAGCAGCGTTCGTCAGAAGCTCGGGCTGCGGGAGGACGGGCAATCCTGGATCCAGTCCGTCCGCGGCCAGGGCTATCAACTTCTCGTGGACTGACCATGCCCCGGCTTTTCTGGAAATTCTTCAGGATTATCTGGCTGACTCTGGCGGCAAGCCTTGCTGCCATTATTCTTATCGTCAAACTCCTTCAGGCGGTCCCCTTCGCAAGCGAGCTGGAACATGAGCGGCGGACGCTTGTGCTCAACCTGACTGCAAATATTCTGGCTGAGGACGGCGAAGCGGCCGCGGCGCGTTTCGTGACCACAAGCGAAAAGACGCAACCGCTCGGCCTGTCCCTGTCGAAGCCTGCCGAGGCCGATGCCTGCGCCGAGAAGAACACGGTCACCTCCCGATCCGTGCCGAAGGATGGAGTCTGCTATCGGCTTTCCGTGTCGGCTCCGGCCGGTTCCACCTTCGACAGCCTTGGCCCATTCCTACCGTGGCTCACCATCCTGGTCGCCAGCACGATCGCGGCCGGCGCGCTGGCGCGATATCTCATTCGTCCCGTCGTGCATCTGCGCGATGGCCTGAGCGCGCTCGCCCATGGCCGTTTCGACTTTCGCATCGGCGACAAGATGGCCGGGCGAAAGGATGAAGTGACCGCCCTTGCCTATGATTTCGATGCGAGCGCCGCCCGGCTTCAGGAGCTTCAGGATGCGCAGCAGAGGCTGTTCCATGACGTCTCCCATGAGCTGCGTTCGCCTTTGTCCCGCCTGCAGGCAGCCGTCGGCGTGCTCCGGCAGAACCCCGCTAAACTCGGCGCCATGCTGGACCGTATGGACAGGGAGGTCGAACGGCTCGATACGCTGGTGGGCGAGGTTCTGACCCTTGCCAGGCTGACGGCGGGATCCGGCCGGCCGCTGAAGACGCAGACCCTCGACATCATCGAGCTCCTCAACGAAATCTTGGGCGACGCGGCATTCGAAGCCCAGGCGCGGGAGGTCGCGATCACGGCGAGCGTCGACGGCATCTTCCGTGCCGAGGTGGAAGGCGAACTGATCTACAGGGCGCTCGAAAATGTCGTCCGCAACGCCGTCAAATATACCGCCGAGCATTCGCGTGTGGCCGTATCCTGCGAAACGATGGCCGACCGCCTCAGGATCTGCGTCACCGATCAGGGGCCAGGCGTCGGGCGTGATGAGCTCGAACGGATCTTTCAGCCGTTTTCCCGCGGCAAGGATGCCATGCCGCGCGGCGGATATGGTCTCGGCCTTGCTATCGCCAGGCAGGCGATCGAGCGTCACGGCGGGCGCGTGCATGCCTCGCTGCCGGAAGCCGGCGGCCTGGCGATCACGCTCGAGCTTCCGAGGCGGCCGATGCCTTATGGTGCGGCCGGCGGTGAAAGCTGATCAGCATCGCTCGACAGGCGGTGCCGGATTTTACCTAACTTTACAGTTCCTTAACCGCCATTAACACTGGCGCCGCTAAGCCTGAACCCACGATCCCGGTTCAAGAGGCTCGCCCGTGAGTACGTCGCTTCGCATAAGACTATCATCCCTCCGCTACGCCGCATCCGCACTGACACTTCTGCTGGCAGGCTGCGTCAGCGGCCCGGATCACGTTCCCCCGCAAATGCCGCTGCCCGCCAAATTCGAAGAAGGGGGCAACAAGAGCAACGGCAATGTCGTGACGGCCGAGTGGTGGACGGCCTATCGCGACAAGCAGTTAAACGGCCTGGTGGCCCATGGCCTCAGCGAGAACCTCGATGTGCTGCAGGCGCTCGAAAGCATCAATTCGGCAGCTGCCAACGTCACCGTCGCCGGCGCCGGCGGCCTGCCGAGCCTGACTGTCGGCGCATCGCATACGGTCTCCGGGGAGAAGGGCCGGTTGCGCACGAGCGTCGGCACGACCAACACGACCGGCGGCGATGCCAGCCTTTCCTGGCTGCTCGACTTTTTCGGCCAGTATCGTCGCTCCAGGGAAAGTGCAATCGCCACGCTCGGGGCCGCCTATGCAACGGCCGACAATGCCAAGCTCACCTTCCTCAAGGACCTTGTCGAGAGCTATATCGACGCCCGCTACTACCAGGAGCGCATCGCGCTGTCGCAGGCGAGTTTGAAATCTCGCCAGCAGACTTACGAGCTGACGCAGCTGCAGTTGAAAGCCGGTGCGGCCTCCCGCCTCGATGTTGTTCAGGCGGAGGGCCTGGTACAGTCAACCAAATCCGATATTCCCGGCCTCGAAAAGAGCTTCACGGAATCGGCCCATCACATCGCCACGCTCATCGGGATGCCGGCATCCGCGCTGATGGGGGAGCTGCAGAAGAGTGCCGGCCAGCCGGTCTTCCGCGGCGACATTCGCGCCGGTATTCCGGCCGACCTCATCCGCAACCGTCCCGATATTCGCAAGGCCGAACGCGAGCTGGCGGCCGCCGTTGCCGATATCGGCGCGGCCGAAGCCCAGCTCTATCCGTCGATCTCGCTCTCCGGTTCGATCTCGCCGAGCTGGGTCAAAGCGTCGGGCGCCAGCGGCGGAAGTCTGACCAGCTGGTCGTTCGGGCCATCGCTCAACTTGCCGATCTTTGACGGCGGCACGTTGCGGGCGAATGTCGAGATCGAAAAATCCGACGCCAGGACCCAGTATCTCGCCTGGAAAGCAGCGGTGCTGAGCGGCGTCGAAGAAGTCGAAAACGCACTGACGGCTGTTCGTCGCGACACGCAGACGCTGGAGCCGCTGCGCCGGCAGGTGCAGACGGCGCAGGAATCACTCGCGCTTTCGACCACGAGCTATAAGGATGGCGCCTCGTCGCTGCTCGATGTCCTCGACGCGCAGCGTTCGGTCTCCGACGCTGAGGCAAGCCTTGCCGCCACCGTGCAGCAGGTCGCCAAGGACTATGTGGATCTCTACGTCGCCATCGGTGCCGGCTACCTTGAGCCGGAGCATGTCGCCGCCAAACCAACCGCAAAGTCGGGCTAATCTGCACTCTATCGTCTGGCACTCTCCAGAATGCGAGTCGCGAGCTTCAGATGCGGCATATCAAGCATGCGTCCGTCCACCTGGATGACACCCGCATCGGGCTGGGCGGCAAAGGCGGCGGTGACCTTCTCCGCCCAGGCGATCTCGGTGGCATCCGGCGTGAAGGCGTGGTTGATCGTTTCCACCTGGCTCGGATGGATGGCCATCATGCCGGAAAAGCCGTCGCGCCGGGCGCGGCCGACATAGGCTCGCAGTCCGTTGAGATCACGAAAATCGGGATAGACAGTATCGATTGCCGGAACAGCTGCGGCATGGGCTGCAAAGAGCGTGAGCGAGCGGGCAAGCTCGTAAGGCGGCGTATAGCGGCCGTCCGTTCTGCGCGCGGTCGCAGCCCCGATCGCAGCCGGCAGATCCTCGGCGCCCCAGGTCAGGCCGCAGAGCTTGTCCGAGACATCCCGATAGCTGCCGATCTCGAAGATCGCCGATGGCGTTTCGGTCGCGATCGGCAGGATGGGAGGAGCCGCCGCGAGAGCGCTTGCAAGCTTGCGCACCGAAGTGGCGCCTTCGGCCTTCGGCAGCATGAGCGCGAAAGGCTGAAGACCGCTCAGGGCGGCGAGGTCGTCCTCGCATTCCGGCGAGGCGAGAGGATTGATGCGGATGAGGAGCTTGGTCTCGCCGGCATGGCGCTGCACGAATTCGTGGACGCTGTCGCGGGCCTTTGGCTTGTTGGCCGGCGCGACGGAATCTTCCAGATCGAGAATGACGGCATCGGCGCCCGATGTGAGCGCTTTTTCGAAACGTTCCGGCCGATCGCCGGGCACGAAGAGCAGCGAGCGCAGCTTCATGATGGCTTCCCCTTCAGCATGGCGGTACGCAGGCACTGGCAGACGATCTCGTCGCGCTGGTTCAGCGTTACATGACGGAAAGTGACGATGCCGGCATCGGGGCGGGAGTTCGAGCGGCGCAGCTCCGTCACCTCCGTTTCCACCCGAAGCGTATCGCCGATGAAGACCGGTTTCGGCATCGTCACCTTGTCATAGCCGAGATTGGTGACGAGCGTGCCGAGTGTGGTGTCGCCGACCGAAAGGCCGACGGTCAGCGCAAAGGTGAAGGTGCCGTTGACGACGATCCGGCCAAACTCGGTGCCGGCCGCATATTCGGCATCGAGATGCAGCGGCTGCGGATTGTGGGACAGGGTCGTAAAGAGCAGGTTGTCGGTCTCGGTAACCGTGCGGCGGATGTTATGTGCGATGCGGTCGCCGACCGCCCATTCGTCGAAATAGCGGCCGGCCATCAGTCCTCTCCCTTCATGACGGTGACGACCAGCTGGTTTTCCGAAACACGGACGCCGGGGGAAACCTGCAGTTTGCCGACGATGCCGTCGAAGGGCGCCCGCAGCGAATGTTCCATTTTCATGGCTTCGACCGTCAGTAGGCGGTCTCCCTTGGCGACACGATCGCCCTCCGTGACCTCCACCGAAATGACGAGGCCCGGCATGGGTGACAGGATGGCGCCATCGCCCACACCGTGGTTCGCCTCGACCTCGCCTGCGTGAGGCAGGCCGATCGACCAGGCATTGCCCGCATCGAAAAGCACCGTTGTCTCGTCCATCTCGACGGCATTCGCTTCGAGGTCGGTGTAGGCGCGTCCCCAATGGAGATGACCGTCGATGCGCACCCGCACGCGGCTGTCGCTTGGCCCAGCGATGCGGAAGCCGGTCAGCGCAGACCAGGGATCGCCATCCATGTCCTTCGACAGTGCCGTGGCCGCTTTGTTAATGACGGTTTCATCAGGATCGTTGGCGACAAGGCTTTCGCCATGGCGGTCGAGGAAGCCGGTGTCGATCCGGGCTGCACGGAAATCCGGATCGGTGGCGATGCGGGCGAGAAGACCGGCATTGGATTTGACCGGCCAGACCTCGATGCCGGCACAGGCGGCGGCGAGCTTCGACAAGGCGGCCTCGCGGTTCGGCCCATGCGAAATGATCTTCGCGATCATCGGATCGTAGAAGGCGGTGATCTCGTCTCCCTGCTCGACGCCGCTGTCGACGCGGACCGCCTGCGGCAGTTTGAGATGGTCGAGCCGGCCGGTCGAGGGCAGGTAGCCGGCGGCGGGGTTTTCGGCATAGAGCCGGGCTTCGAAGGCCCAGCCGTTCATGGTGATCTCGTCCTGGCTTTTCGGCAGCGGCTCGCCACTTGCGACCTTCAGCTGCCAGAGGACCAGATCCTCGCCTGATATGGCCTCGGTGACGGGATGCTCCACCTGCAGGCGCGTGTTCATCTCCATGAACCAGATGCGGTCGGGATTGAGGCCCGAGGAGGCGTCGGCGATGAATTCGATCGTGCCGGCGCCGACATAGTTTACCGCTCTTGCAGCCTTGACCGCCGCATCGCAGATCGCCGCGCGGGTGGCGGCATCAAGGCCGGGGGCAGGGGCCTCTTCGATGACTTTCTGGTGCCGGCGCTGCAGCGAGCAATCGCGTTCGAAGAGATGGACGCAATTTCCGAGCTTATCGGCGAAGACCTGAACTTCGATATGGCGCGGATTGGCGATATAGCGTTCGATCAGCACGCGGTCGTCGCCGAAGGCGGCGGCCGCCTCACGCCGGCAGGAGGCGAGAAGTTCAGCGAAATCCTCACGCCGGTCGACGCGGCGCATGCCCTTGCCGCCGCCGCCGGCAACGGCCTTGATGAGCACGGGATAGCCGATCGTATCGGCCTCGGCCGCAAGCCTTGCGTCGCTCTGGTCCAGGCCGAGATAACCGGGGGTGACGGGGACACCTGCCGCCTGCATCAATTCCTTGGCGGCGTCCTTCAGACCCATGGCGCGGATGGCAGCCGGGGGAGCGCCGACCCAGATCATGCCGGCCTTTTCAACCGCTTCGGCAAAGTCGGCATTTTCCGACAGGAATCCGTAACCGGGATGGATGGCGGCAGCACCTGACTTGCGGGCAGCTTCCAGGATGCGTGCCTCAGAAAGGTAGCTTTCGCGGGCCGGCGGCGGGCCGATGGCGATCGCCTGGTCCGCTTCCCTGACGAAGGGCAGGCCGGCATCGGCCTCGGAATAGACGGCGATGGTGCGGATGCCGAGCATCTTTGCCGTGCGGATGATGCGGCGGGCGATTTCGCCCCTGTTGGCGATGAGAAGACTTTCCATCATAGCACGCCTCACATCCTGAACAGGCCGAAGCGCGGCCCTTTCGGGATTGGCGCATTCAGGCTGGCGGAAAAGGCAAGGCCCAGCACGTCGCGTGTCTGGCGCGGATCGATGATGCCGTCGTCCCAGAGGCGGGCGGTGGCATAATAAGGGTTGCCCTCGGCCTCGTAACCGGCGCGGATCGGCGCCTTGAAAGCCTCTTCCGCGCCGGTCGGCCAGTCCTCACCGCGCGCCTCCATCGCGTCGCGGCGGATGGTGGCGAGCACCGAGGCCGCCTGTTCGCCGCCCATGACGCTGATGCGGCTGTTCGGCCAGGTGAAGAGGAAACGCGGGCGATAGGCGCGGCCGCACATGCCGTAATTGCCGGCCCCGAAGCTGCCGCCGATGATGACGGTCACTTTCGGCACGGTCGCAGTCGCAACCGCCGTCACCAGCTTTGCCCCGTCCTTGGCGATGCCGCCGGCCTCGTAGCGGCCGCCGACCATGAAGCCGGAAATGTTCTGCAGAAAGAGCAGCGGCACGCGGCGCTGGCAGGCAAGCTCGATGAAATGCGCGCCCTTCAGCGCGCTTTCGGAAAAGAGCACCCCGTTATTGGCAATGACGGCGACAGGCATACCCCAGATGCGGGCGAAGCCGCAGACGAGGGTGGTGCCGTAGAGCGGCTTGAACTCATGCAGTTCCGAGCCATCGACAATCCGGCCGATCACTTCGCGCACATCATAGGGCGAACGCACGTCCTCAGGAATGATGCCGTGAAGGTCCTCGACGTCGAGCTTCGGGGGACGCGGAGGCTGAATGTCGATATCGACCGATTTGACGCTGTTGAGGCTGGCGACGATATCGCGCACTAGCAGCAGCGCATGTTCGTCGTTTTCGGCGACATGGTCGACGACGCCCGATCGGCGGCCATGCGTCTCGGCGCCGCCGAGCTCTTCGGCCGAAATGATTTCGCCGGTCGCGGCTTTGACCAGCGGCGGGCCGGCGAGGAAGATCGTACCCTGATTACGCACGATCACCGTCTCGTCGGACATGGCGGGAACATAGGCGCCGCCTGCCGTGCAGCTTCCCATGACGCAGGCAATCTGGGCAATGCCTTCGGCCGACATCTGCGCCTGGTTGTAGAAGATCGCGCCGAAATGATCGCGGTCGGGGAAGACCTCGGCCTGATGCGGCAGATTGGCGCCGCCGCTGTCGACCAGATAAAGGCAGGGCAGCCGGTTCTGCATGGCAATTTCCTGTGCCCTGAGATGTTTTTTCACCGTCATTGGGAAATAGGCGCCGCCCTTTACCGTCGCGTCATTGGCGACGATCATCACCTCGCGGCCGCAAACGCGGCCGATGCCCGCGATGATGCCGGCACCCGGCGCCTCGCCGCCATACATGCCGTTGGCCGCCAGCGTGCCGATCTCCAGGAAGGGACTGCCGGCATCGATGAGCAACTGGATACGGTCGCGGGGCAGGAGCTTGCCCTTGCTCGTGTGACGTTCACGGGCCGATTGCGACCCGCCCTCGCGCGCCTTCGCGGAACGCTCGCTGAGCTCGTCGGTCAGCGCCTTGTTCTTGATGGCATTGGCTTTGAAGTTCTCGCTGTCGCGATCGATCGCGGTCGATATCACCGTCATGATGCGATGAGCTCCCGGCCGATCAGGTAGCGGCGGATCTCGTTGGTGCCGGCGCCGATATCGTAGAGCTTGGCGTCGCGCAGAAAACGCTCGACCGGCCATTCCTTGGTATAACCGGCGCCGCCGAGCGCCTGGATCGCCTCCAGCGACACCTTCACGGCGTTCTCGCTGGCAAAAAGGATCGCGGCTGCCGCGTCGGTGCGGGTTGTGCGGCCGGCGTCGCAGGCGCGGGCGACGGAATAGACATAGGCGCGTGCCGAATTCAGCGCGACATACATGTCGGCAATTTTGGCCTGCATCAGCTGGAAATCGCCGATCGGTTTGCCGAACTGCTTGCGATCGCGCACATAGGGCAGCACGACATCAAGGCAGGCCTGCATGATGCCGAGCGGGCCGCCGGCAAGCACGGCGCGCTCATAGTCGAGGCCGGACATCAGGATCTTCACGCCTTCGCCTTCCCGGCCCATTAGCGCCTCGGCCGGTACCTCGCAATCCTCAAAGACCAGCTCGGCCGTATCGCTGCCGCGCATGCCAAGCTTGGAGAGCTTCTTGGAGACGCTGAAGCCGGGCATGCCCTTCTCGATGATGAGGGCGGAAATGCCTTTCGGGCCGGCGGCGGGATCGGTCTTTGCATAGACGACCAGCACCTCGGCATGGGGCGCATTGGTGATCCAGAATTTGGTGCCGTTCAGAATGTAGCGGTCGCCCTTGCGCTCGGCCCGCAACCGCATCGAGACGACATCGGACCCGGCGCCGGCCTCCGACATGGCAAGTGAGCCGACATGCTCGCCGGAAATCAGCTTGGGCAGATGGCGACGCTTCTGTTCCGGTGAGGCCCAGCGGCGGATCTGGTTGACGCAAAGATTGGAATGGGCGCCATAGCTCAGGCCGACGGAGGCCGAGGCGCGCGACACCTCCTCCATCGCGACGACATGCTCGAGATAGCCGAGACCGGCGCCGCCGAATTCCTCCTCGACGGTGATCCCATGCAGGCCGAGCGCGCCCATCTGCGGCCAGAGCTGGCGTGGAAACGTGTTGCTTTCGTCGATCTCCGCTGCCAGCGGAGCAATATGATCGGCGGCAAACCGCGCCGTCGTGTCGCGGATCGCATCCGCGGTTTCGCCGAGCGAAAAATCAAACATGGCACTCCTCCCGCTAAAATATGTAGCGCGGGTTGCGGCAGGTTCAAAGTGCTGTTGGTTGAATGGTATTTGGAAGCGCTAATGGAAGGTGGTGCGGCAAGCCCGCCCGTACCTCCCTCATGCCTGTGCTTGTCACAGGCATCCAGCCACCGCGCGTCCGCGCGGTGAATGACTCATTTTTTGAAGGCGTCTCTTGCGCCCAAGGACTTGGGCGCGCTGGATGCCCGTGACGAGTACAGGCATGAGGGAACGTGTTGGACGGCCAGCGCCAGATCGCAGCGCTGATCAAGATTCTATGCTACCGCTCGCGATCTTGTTCACCCGCCTCCTCTCGCCGGAAAGCCTCCGGGCTCTTGCCCATCCATTTCCGGAAGGCCCGGAAAAAGGCGCTGGGCTCTGAATAGCCGAGCTGCACGGCGATCTCGCCGATGGTCTTCGCTGTGTTCAGCAGCAGGTCGACGGCGAGATCACGGCGGATATCGTCCTTGATGGCGGCATAGCTTTGTCCCTCGTCGTGCAGGCGGTGGCGCAGCGTAGACGGCGGCATGCGCATGTCGGCGGCGAGTTCCGCGAAGCTTCGCCAGGTAGAGGGCGTGGCCTGGCTCAAGCGGCGGCGCACGGCGGCGGCGATGCCGGCGTCGTAACGGTAGCGCACCAGAATATTGGCGGGTGCGCCGCGCAGGAATTGTTTGAGCGCCTGCTGGCTGCGGGAGATCGGCAGGTCGAGCATGGCGCTGTCGAAGCCGAGGCGGCTGATTGGTTGGGAGAAACGTACGGGCGCGCCGAAGAAGAGCCGATAGTCGGCTTCCTGCTTGGGTTCGGCGCAGCGGAAATCGACGAGGCGGATCGGAATACGCCGGCCGACCAGCCAGCAGATGATGCCGTGCAGGATGATCCAGTAGGTCCGATAGGCGAAGGCCGAACGCGGGCCGCCGGCATCGCTGAGCTCGACTTCGGCGAGACCATCGCGGATGACGAGCCGCCCTCGGGGATCGTCGAGCACGACATCGAGGAAGCGCAGCGCCCGGCGCAATGCGTGACCGAGCGTCGGCGCATGCAGCACGCAATGGCAGAGCAAGGTGAAGCTGCCGCTGCGCATCGGCCTCGCGCCCATGCCGAAGAATTCGTCGTCGAGTTCGGCAGCGATTGCCAGCCACAGCGCGCCGTAGGTCTCCGCCGAAACCGGCTGGTCGATCGTCGATGCCATGCCGACGCGGGCGAGGATCGGTGCGGTCGGCTTGCCGAGTCGCCGCAGGCTGTCGAGCGCCTCCTCGACGAAACCCGGCGCGATCATGCGTCGCTCGATCTCGGCCATCGGATCCTCGCTATGGCAAAACTGGCCGAAATTATGGAGCAGTTCTGTCATCGCTTGCAATAGCCGGAACGAATAGAATCCTGCCTGCCGACACTATCTGGAGGAGATGGACCGGCGGCGAGGAGAAGAGATCCATGCTGATCCGAGGATCAAGTTTCATCGTCACCGGCGGCGGCTCTGGGCTCGGTGCCGCAACAGCGCGCATGCTCGTCGAAGCAGGAGGGCGCGTGACGATCGCCGATCTCAATGCGGAAGCGGGCGAAGAGATCGCCCGGGAGTTCGGCAGCGAGGTTCGCTTCGTCAAGGCCGATGTGAGCGATGGCGAGGAAGGAGCGGCGGTGGTCGCCGCTGCGGTGGAAGCCTTCGGGGGCTTGCGCGGATTGGTGAATTGCGCCGGTGTTGCGCCGGCTGAAAAGGTGATCGGCCGCGACGGACCGCACCGGCTGGAGAGTTTTGCGCGCACGCTCGGCATCAATCTCGTCGGCACCTTCAACATGATCCGGCTTGCCGCAGCCGCAATCCGGAACATGGAGCCGGATGCGGAAGGCGAACGCGGGGTCATCGTCAACACGGCCTCGGTCGCCGCCTTCGACGGGCAGATCGGTCAGGCGGCCTATGCCGCCTCCAAGGGCGGGGTGGCGGCGCTGACCTTGCCGATCGCCCGCGAACTTGCCCGGCACGGCATCCGGGTCGTGTCGATTGCGCCCGGCATTTTCGAGACGCCGATGATGGCTGATATGCCGGCGGAGGTGCAGGAAGCGCTCGGCAAGAGCGTGCCCTTTCCGCCGCGGCTTGGCCGGCCGGCGGAATTTGCCGGGCTGGTGCGCCATATCTTTGAAAACAACATGCTGAACGGCGAGGTCATCCGCCTCGACGGCGCATTGCGGATGGGCGCGCGTTAAGCATCGCCCGAGGAGGAAAGATGTCATTGCAGGACCCTATCGTCATCATTGGTGCGGCACGCACCCCGATCGGCAGCTTTCAGGGAGAGCTGAAGGATGCGGCGGCGCCCGAGCTTGGCGCAACGGCGATCCGCGCGGCACTTGAGCGCAGCGGCGTCGAGGCCGAGGCGATCGAGGAGGTCGTCTTCGGCTGCGTGCTGCCGGCGGGGCAGGGGCAGGCGCCGGCACGCCAGGCGGCCGTCCATGCCGGCCTGCCGTTTTCGACCGGCGCCAGCACCGTCAACAAGATGTGCGGCTCGGGCATGAAGGCGGTGATGATGGCGCATGACCTGATTGCCGCCGGCAGCGCCTCGGTGGCGGTCGCCGGCGGCATGGAAAGCATGACCAACGCGCCCTATCTCCTTGACAGGGCCCGCGGCGGCTACAGGCTCGGCCATGGGCGTGTCGTGGATCATATGTTCCTCGACGGGCTGGAGGATGCTTATGACAAGGGGCGTTTGATGGGCAGCTTCGCGGAGGATTGCGCCGAGGCCTATCAGTTCACGCGCGAGGCGCAGGACAACTACGCCATCGCCTCCCTGACGCGGGCGCAGAAGGCGATCGCGGAGGGCAGTTTCGAAAGCGAGATCGTGCCGGTGACGGTGAAATCGGGCAAAGCCGAGCAGGTGGCGCGCCGCGACGAACAGCCGGGCAAGGCCAAGCTCGACAAAATTCCGACGCTGAAACCCGCCTTCCGCGAGGGTGGCACGGTGACGGCGGCCAATTCCAGCTCGATCTCCGACGGCGCGGCAGCCCTGGTGCTGATGCGCCGCTCGCAGGCCGAGCGTCGCGGTCTGACGCCGCTCGCCACGATCCTCGGCCACGCCACGCATTCACAGGCGCCCAATCTTTTCGCCACCGCGCCGATCGGCGCCCTGCAGAAGCTCTCCGACCGCACCGGCCTGGCGCTTTCCGACGTCGATCTCTTCGAGATCAACGAGGCTTTCGCCGTCGTCGCCATGGCTGCGATGCGCGATCTCGATCTGCCGCATGAGAAGGTGAACGTGCATGGCGGCGCCTGTGCGCTCGGCCATCCGATCGGCGCGTCGGGTGCCCGGATTCTGGTGACGCTGCTTTCGGCGCTGGAGCGCTACGATCTGAAGCGCGGCATGGCCGCGCTCTGTATCGGCGGCGGCGAGGCGACGGCCGTCGCCATCGAGCGGCACTAGCGGGGAGGGCAGCCACATGATCCTTTCCGACCTTCAGCAGCAGATCGCCGATCTCGCCCGCGACTTTGCCCGCGACCGGCTGGCGCCGGGAGCGGCCAAACGCGACCGGGAGCATCTTTTTCCGCGCGACGAATTGAAGGAGATGGGCGAACTCGGGCTGCTCGGCATGCTGGTGCCGGAGGCCTATGGCGGTTCGGATACCGGCGTGGTCGCCTATGCCGCCGCACTCGAGGAGATCGCCGCCGGCGACGGACCCTGTTCGACGATCATGAGCGTGCACTCCTCCGTCGGCTGCGTGCCGATCCTGAAATTCGGCACCGAGGAGCAGCGCCAGCGCTTCCTGCCGAAACTGGCAAGCGGCGAGTGGATCGGCGGTTTTGCGCTGACCGAGCCGCAGGCGGGTTCCGACGCCTCCAACCTGAAGACCCGGGCGCGGCTTGACGGCGACCACTATGTGATCGATGGCGCCAAGCAGTTCATCACGTCGGGAAAGAACGGCAATGTCATTATCGTCTTTGCCGTCACCGATCCGGATGCCGGCAAGAAGGGCATCACCGCCTTTATCGTGCCGACGGAGACGCCGGGCTACGAGGTGATCCGCGTCGAGGAAAAGCTCGGGCTGCATTCCACCGATACCTGCCAGATCGCCTTCAACGCCATGCGCATTCCCGTCGCTTTGAGGCTCGGTGCGGAAGGCGAAGGCTATCGCATCGCGCTCGCCAATCTCGAGGGCGGGCGGATCGGCATTGCCGCGCAGGCGGTCGGCATGGCACGGGCGGCGTTCGAGGCGGCGCGCGACTATGCCAAAGAGCGAACGGCCTTCGGCAAGCCGATTTTCGAGCACCAGGCCGTCGCCTTCCGCCTGGCCGATATGGCGGTGCGGATCGAGGCGGCGCGCCAGCTGGTCTTGTATGCGGCCGCCTTGAGGGAGGCCGAAATGCCCTGCCTGGCGGAAGCGTCGATGGCGAAGCTCTTTGCCTCGGAAATGGCCGAGCGCGTCTGCTCCGATGCGATCCAGATCCATGGCGGCTACGGCTATATGGCCGATTATCCGGTCGAGCGCATCTATCGCGATGTGCGCATCTGCCAGATCTACGAGGGAACAAGCGACGTGCAGCGCATGGTGATCGCCCGCAATCTATAAGAACCGTACCGGCGCTGTTTCCGGGGAGGGACGCACGGCCGGCAAAGGGAGGAAAGAAAAGACATGGTGGATTCCGCTTGTTTGAGCCTGCACGTCCCCGAACCCGCTGTCCGCCCCGGCGGCCAGCCCGACTTTTCCAACGTCAAGATCGCCAAGGCCGGCTCCGTGCCGCGGCCGGAGGTGGATGTCGCCTCGGAAGAAATCCGCGAGCTTGCCTATTCGATCATCCGCGTCTTGAACCGCGACGGCGAGGCGGTCGGTCCCTGGGCAGGATCGCTCTCCGACGAGGAATTGCTGACCGGGCTGCGCAACATGATGAAGCTGCGCGCCTTCGACGCCCGCATGCTGATGGCGCAGCGCCAGGGCAAGACATCGTTCTACATGCAGCATCTCGGCGAAGAAGCCGTCAGCTGCGCCTTCCGCAAGGCCCTCAACAAGGGAGACATGAATTTCCCGACCTATCGCCAGGCGGGCCTGTTGATCGCTGACGACTATCCGATGGTCGAGATGATGAACCAGATCTATTCGAACGAGAGCGATCCACTGCACGGCCGGCAGCTGCCGATCATGTATTCCTCAAAGGAGCACGGCTTCTTCACCATCTCCGGCAATCTCGCCACCCAATATGTACAGGCCGTCGGCTGGGCGATGGCCTCGGCGATCAAAAACGACAGCCGGATTGCCGCTGCCTGGATTGGCGATGGATCGACGGCGGAATCGGATTTCCATTCGGCGCTCGTTTTCGCCTCCACCTACAAGGCGCCCGTGATCCTCAACATCGTCAACAATCAGTGGGCGATCTCGACCTTCCAGGGCATCGCCCGCGGCGGCTCCGGCACCTTTGCCGCTCGCGGCCTCGGCTTCGGCATTCCGGCGCTGAGGGTCGACGGAAACGATTACCTCGCGGTCCATGCCGTCTCCCGCTGGGCCGCGGAGCGGGCGCGGCGCAATCTCGGCCCGACGCTGATCGAACATGTGACCTACCGTGTCGGCGCCCACTCCACCTCCGACGATCCGAGCGCCTATCGGCCAAAGACGGAATCGGAAGCCTGGCCGCTCGGCGACCCCGTGCTGCGCCTGAAGAAACATCTGATCGTCAAGGGCGCCTGGTCGGAGGAACGGCACGTCCAGGCGGAAGCCGAAATCATGGACGAAGTGATCGAGGCGCAGCGCCAGGCAGAGGCGCACGGCACGCTGCATGCCGGCGGCAGACCTTCGGTGCGCGACATATTCGAAGGTGTCTATGCCGAGATGCCGGCGCATATCCGCCGCCAGCGGCAGAAGGCGGGGTACTGACATGGCCAGAATGACGATGATCGAGGCCGTGCGCAGCGCCATGGACGTCTCGATGGCGAAGGACGACAATGTCGTCGTCTTCGGCGAGGATGTCGGCTATTTCGGCGGCGTTTTCCGCTGCACCCAGGGCCTGCAGGCAAAATACGGCAGGACGCGCTGCTTCGATACGCCGATCAGCGAGTCCGGCATCGTCGGCACGGCGATTGGCATGGCCGCCTACGGGCTGAAGCCCTGCGTCGAAATCCAGTTCGCCGATTACATGTATCCCGCCTATGACCAGCTGACGCAGGAGGCAGCGCGTATCCGCTACCGCTCCAATGGCGATTTTACGTGCCCAATCGTCGTGCGTATGCCGACCGGCGGCGGCATCTTCGGCGGCCAGACGCACAGCCAGAGCCCGGAAGCGCTATTCACCCATGTCTGCGGGCTGAAGGTGATCGTGCCCTCCAATCCCTATGACGCCAAAGGCCTGCTGATCGCGGCGATCGAGGATCCTGATCCCGTCATGTTCCTGGAGCCGAAGCGGCTCTATAACGGTCCCTTCGACGGCCATCACGAGCGGCCGGTCACACCCTGGTCGAAACACGACCTCGGAGAGGTGCCCGACGGCCATTACACTATCCCGATCGGCAAGGCCGAAGTGCGGCGCGCCGGCTCTGCGGTGACCGTGGTTGCCTATGGCACCATGGTGCATGTGGCGCTGGCGGCGGCAGACGATGCCGGCATCGATGCCGAGGTGATCGATCTGAGGAGCCTGCTGCCCCTCGATCTCGATACGATCGTCAAATCGGTCGCCAAAACAGGGCGCTGCGTCGTCGTGCATGAGGCGACCTTGACCTCTGGCTTCGGCGCCGAGGTCGTGTCGCTGGTGCAGGAACATTGCTTCTATCATCTCGAAGCGCCTGTCGTGCGCGTCGCCGGCTGGGATACGCCTTACCCGCATGCGCAGGAATGGGATTATTTCCCCGGTCCCGGCCGCGTCGGGCGGGCGCTTGCCGAAGTCATGGAGGCCTGAGCCATGGGCGAATTCATCATCAAGATGCCGGATGTCGGGGAAGGGGTCGCCGAGGCCGAGCTTGTGGAATGGCACGTGAAGACAGGAGATCCGGTCCGCGAGGACATGGTGATCGCTGCCGTCATGACAGACAAGGCGACGGTGGAAATTCCGTCACCCGTCAATGGCACCGTCATCTGGCTCGCCGGCGAGATCGGAGACCGCATCGCCGTGAAGGCGCCGCTGGTGCGGATCGAGACGGCGGGGGAAACCGACGAGGCGCCGCGCGCACAGATCGAGCAGACGCCGGTCGCCGAAACGCCAAAGGCCGAGATTGCCAAGCCCGTCCCGGCAGCGCCGGCTCCTGTACCTGCGCCGGCTCCCGCGCCGGTCGAAAAGCCGCTTGCCGCGCCTTCCGTGCGGCTCTTCGCCAGAGAGAGCGGTGTCGATCTCAGACAGGTGCAGGGCACCGGGCCTGCCGGTCGCATCCTGCGCGAAGATGTCGAACAGTCCCTGTCGCAGGGAACGACGCCCGCGCCCATGAAGGGCGGTTTTGCCAGGAAGACGGCGACCGAAGAGATCAAGCTGACCGGCCTGCGCCGCCGCATTGCCGAGAAAATGGTGCTGTCCACCTCGCGCATTCCCCACATCACCTATGTGGAGGAAGTCGATATGACCGCGCTCGAGGAACTGCGCGTCACGATGAACGGCGACCGCAGGCCGGATCATCCGAAGCTGACGGTTCTGCCCTTCCTGATGCGGGCGCTGGTCAAGGCGCTTTCCGAGCAGCCCGAGGTCAACGCCACCTTTGACGACGATGCCGGCATCATTACCCGCCACGGCGCCGTGCATATCGGCATTGCTACGCAGACACCGGCCGGGCTCACCGTGCCGGTGGTGCGGCATGCGGAAGCCCGCGGCATCTGGGATTGCGCCGCCGAAATGAACCGGCTGGCGGAGGCGGCGCGCTCGGGGACCGCGACGCGCGACGAACTTTCCGGCTCGACCATCACCATCAGCTCGCTGGGGGCGCTCGGCGGCATCGTCTCGACGCCCGTCATCAATCATCCCGAAGTGGCGATCATCGGCGTCAACAAGATCGCCACGCGCCCCGTCTGGGATGGCACCCAGTTCGTGCCGCGCAAGATGATGAACCTCTCCTCGAGCTTCGATCATCGCATCATCGACGGTTGGGATGCGGCGACCTTCGTGCAACGCATCCGCACACTCCTCGAAACGCCGGCGCTCATTTTCATCGAAGGCTGATCCATGAAGGAAATTGTCTGCAAACTCCTCGTCATCGGCGCCGGCCCGGGCGGTTATGTCTGCGCCATCCGCGCCGGGCAGCTCGGCATTGATACCGTCATCGTCGAGGCCGGCAAGCCGGGCGGCACCTGCCTGACGGTCGGCTGCATTCCTTCCAAGGCTTTGATCCATGCGGCCGAGGAGTTCGACGCCACGCAAAAGATGCTCGCCGGCAAGAACCCGATGGGCATCCGTATCGAAGGCGCCTCGATCGATCTTGGCAGGACGATCGCCTGGAAGGACGGCATCGTCGGCCGGCTCACAGGCGGCGTTTCCGGGCTGTTGCAGAAGGCGCGGGTCAAGATCGTTCATGGCCGGGCTCACTTTCGCGACGGCAAGACGGTGGAGGTGGAGACGGAAACCGGCCAGCAGATCATCCGCGCCGAGACCGTGGTGATCGCCACCGGCTCCGATCCGGTCGAGCTTGCCAACCTGCCATTCGGCGGCCGCGTCATTTCCTCGACGGAGGCGCTGTCGCTGACGGAGTTGCCGAAGAAGCTGGTCGTGGTCGGCGGCGGTTATATCGGGCTGGAGCTCGGAATGGCCTTCGCCAAGATGGGATCGGAAGTGGCGGTGGTCGAGGCGACGCAGCAGGTGCTGCCGCTCTATGATGCCGAACTCGTACGGCCCGTCATGCGCAAGCTCACCGAAAGCGGCATCCGGGTGCTGACAGGCGCGAAGGCGAGGGGCCTTGCCGACAATGGTGAGGCGCTGCTTGTCGAAACCTCCGATGGCCGGAGAGAAAGCCTGTCGGCCGACCGCATCCTCGTGACCGTCGGCCGCCGGCCGCGAACGGCGGGATCCGGTCTCGAGGAACTCGATCTCGATCGCGCCGGTCCCTATCTCAGGATCGATGATCGCTGCCGCACCTCGATGCGCGGCATCTATGCGATCGGCGACGTGACCGGCGAACCGATGCTGGCCCACCGGGCCATGGCGCAAGGGGAGATGGTGGCGGAGATCATCGCCGGCAAGAAGCGCGCCTGGGACAAGCGCTGCATCCCCGCCATCTGCTTCACCGATCCCGAGATCGTCAGCGCCGGTCTCTCGCCGGCGGAGGCGCAGGCGCAAGGCTACAAAATCCGCACCGGCCAGTTTCCGTTCAGCGCCAATGGGCGGGCAATGACGATGGTCTCGGAGGAGGGTTTCGTGCGCGTCGTCGCCCGTGCCGACACCAACCTCGTTCTCGGCCTGCAGGCGGTCGGAGCAGGCGTTTCCGAACTGTCAGCGGCTTTTGCCCTGGCGATCGAAATGGGCGCGCGCCTGGAGGATATTGCGGGCACCATCCACGCCCATCCGACCCGCAGTGAAGCGGTGATGGAGGCAGCGCTAAAAGCTTTGGGGAACGCTTTGCACGTCTGAGCCGAGTTGGCCAAGACAAGGGGGTGGCGGCGTTCCGCTTCGGTCGATCACTTGGGCTTAATGGCCATCAGATTGCCCAACTCCATCGGGAAGGGAAATAAAATCGTCGAAGTCTTCTCGCTGGCGATGACGTTCAAAGTGCTCAAATAACGAAGTTGCATCGCCTCCGGCTGCTTGGCCAGAATTTCGGCCGCTTCCAGCAGCTTCGCTGCAGCCTGCTGTTCGCCCTCGGCATTGATAACTTTTGCGCGGCGTTCGCGTTCGGCTTCCGCTTGGCGAGCAATTGCGCGGATCATCGACTCGTTGATGTCAACATGTTTGATCTCGACAGTGGCTACTTTAATTCCCCAAGCATCGGTCTGAGTGTCAAGGATTTCCTGAATATCCGAGTTGAGCCTGTCACGTTCTGCCAGCATTTCATCGAGGTCGTGCTTGCCGAGCACGGAGCGCAACGTCGTCTGGGCAAGCTGGCTTGTTGCCATCATGAAATCCTCGACCTGTATTGTCGACTTCTCGGGGTCAATAACCCTGAAATAGATCACCGCGCTGACACGAACCGAGACATTGTCATGTGAGATGACGTCCTGGCTGGGGACATCGAGTACGCGCGTGCGCAAGTCGACTCGGATCATCTGCTGGACATAGGGGATGAGCAGAATCAAGCCGGGTCCCTTGACTCCGGTAAAGCGGCCAAGTGTGAACACGACGCCGCGTTCATATTCCCTCAGGATCTTAACCGCGGATGCGAGGATGGCGACCGCAATGACAATGATCACCGAATAGAAGGCAAGATCTGCAAACATATCCATGACTCCTCCTCCTGCTTCCTGAGCGCCGTTAGGTGTCCTTTGGACGGCTGGCGACTTCGAGCGCCAGCCCATTGCGGCCGATCACGCTGACAAGGTCACCAGCAACAAGGGGTTCTGCGGAAACCGCCTTCCAGCGTTCGCCATGCGCAATGACGTACCCCGTGAGCCCCGTCCAACTCTCGACTTTACCTGATATGCCGATCATCTCCTCTGCACCGGTGGCAACCTGGTGCGAGCGCGAGGTGAATGCCAGGCGAGCAACGACAAGGCTAAAGGCAAGAATCGCAAATGCAATTGCGCCCAGTAGGGGGCGCGACACTTCCAGGCCGGGTATATCGGGATCAAACAAAATGGTTGCTCCCAGGATCACGGCTACCCCGCCGCCAATCCCCAAAGCGCCGAAGCTTGGCGAATGCGCCTCAGCCACAGTCAAACCGACGCCGAGGAAAATAAGCCCAAGGGCGGCAAAACTCACCGGCAGCAATGCCAGGGCATAGAGACCAAGGAGGAGGCAGATGCCGCCGATCGTGCCAGGAAGCATTGTCCCGGGTGCAAGAAATTCGAAGATCAGGCCATAGATACCGACCATCATCAGGATGATCGCGATGTTCGGATCGGTAATGACGGAAAGCAGGCGCGTGCGCCAGTCGGGCTCGAATTCCTGCACGGCCAAACCGGCGGTATCGAGCCGGACCTCCGTTTGACCGACCCGCACCACGTGCCCTTGTGCCTTTGCAAGGAGATCGGTGACATCAACTGCAGCGAAATCGACGGCATGTTCGCGCACTGCCGCAGTGGATGAAAGGCTCGCAGCTTCGCGGACAGCACGCTCTGCCCAGTCGGCGTTGCGACCGCGCAATTCCGCAAGCCCGCGAATATAAGCGACTGCGTCGTTAACGGCTTTTGCGTCGCGGGCATCGCCTGGAGCTTCTGCCGGCTTGCCGCCAGCTTCGCCCGGCTTCTTTTCGGGTTCCTCATCACCGCCGAAAGGCTTTACGCCGAGCGCGATTGGTGTCGCCGCACCTAGATTGGTCCCAGGTGCCATGACCGCAATGTGGCTCGCGTAGAGAATATAGGTGCCGGCGCTGGCAGCCCGTGCCCCGCTTGGCGCGACGAAGCTCGCGACAGGCACCGGCGAGGCAAGGATCGCGCGAATGATTTCCCGCATGGAGCTGTCAAGGCCACCTGGTGTGTCCATTTGCAGAATGATCAAGACCGCCCCACGTTCGCCAGCACGCTCAATGCCTCGCTTTACGTAGTCGGCTATCGCGGGCCCAATGGCGCCGTTCACCTTGAGAACGACAGACACACGGTCAGACGCCGATTGTGCGACGAAGCCCCAAGCTGAGAGCAGCAAAAACAACAAAGTGAAGATTGGCGGTTGCCATCGCCAACACCTTAATCCCCGCGTGACAATCTGCGGAACGTACATGATATTTTATATATGTCGGAAATTACAAAGAAAAAGAAAGAGGGCGTCTGATGTTTACGAACAAGCGAAGAACGCCGAGACTCTACCGATGGTTATTGAGCAGGGGCGTTCGACCCTTTCCTATCACGCGGACAGTGTGCTCTTGATGATTCTCACATGGCAGCAGATGCAGGCCAAAAACACCGATATAAAAAGAAAGGTCCCAAGCGGTGAGTAGGATAGCGGCAGGAACGACCAGTCGCCCCGCTGAAATTGAGGCAGCGTAAAATCCGAAAGGCCGGCTTGCGCAACTGCTGCCCGCCCCATGGTCAGACCGGTCGCGATCAGCGCGATATGGGCATGGATGAATCCTGACCGGTGGTGTCGCTGCGGTTGCAAGGCCACTCGAATCCCGAAAATCGATGCAAGCGTCAGCAGGGCCATGGCGCTCCAAATTCCAATGCCGGGTACCGCCAAAAGCAGATGGATCGGCTCGCGCATGACAGGAAGAATAGTCATATGCAGCCACCAGGCGGAGGCGCTTGAGGGGAAGCTTTCCAAGAGCAGCATGCTGAGAACGAAGATCGATGCTGTCGCGTAAGCCAGCGATGGCCCAAGTCGCATCATCGTGAAAATAGCGATCCGCATAGGGCGTACCATCCTTTGACCTGACGAAAAGGGTAGGCGACGTGGATTAATTTTCTACTCTGAGAATCACCGGGCACATGATACCAACTTTGGATAGTTGGCGTGTATCACCTTTGCGCGTTCCGGCGAAGACCGCATCTGTCGTTTTTTTGCGACTATTTGCTCAAATTCTGGAGTTGTTAGCTTTTTTTTACGATGATTTTCGGTGAGCGCATCCGAATCTCAGGTAAAGAATGTCTGATGGGGGATCAAGTTGAATGTTGCAGATCAGAGCTGGAACTAAATGCATTGCGTTTTTGATAGCGACTGGAGCAATTTTGGCTGGTTGCCAGTCATCCGGCGTTGATGGTCTTGCTGCCTATGGCGATAGTGCAAAGACCCTTGAGGATGACTCGGCCGTCGCCTTCTACAAGAACGACGAGTTGATAACCAACGGGAAACTGCAGTTTCAGGAAAAGAACTACGGAAAATCCTACGCCATTTACAAGCGAGCGGTCGACGTCTTTCCGGAGGATCCGGCCGCTTGGCTAGGTTTGGCGGCCTCGGCCGACATGGTTGCCCGCTTCGACACGTCCGACCGCGCCTACCAGCAGCTCTCGCGAATGATCGGCAACACCCCCGTCTACTACAACAATATCGGATATTCTCACCTTTTACGCGGTGACTTGCGCACTGCCAGACGGTATTTCCTGAAAGCCTACGAGCTTGATCCCGGGAACGAAGTCACTGCCCGTAATCTCGAATTGATGAAGAACAGCGTGAATCACCCTCAGCGGGGATAGACCTTCGGCGATTTGGCAATCTGCATCAAGCGAATGCATGTCGCCCGGAAGTGTGCAGCGGTTCCAGGACAACGACATGCATAAAAACAAAGAGCTTTAAGAGCGCCGTTGCCGCATCGCGAGCATCGGCGCGGCGGCGACCACCGATTGCTTTGAAGATTTCGCTGAAGCCGGTGTCTACCGTGCCTTCCGAAGGATGAGCTGTCCTTCCGGCGATAGTGTGCGTTCGTAACGCGGCAGGTTATTGACTGCAATGCCCTCGGCTTGGATGGACGCAAGAGTGCTGTCTGGATTTTGAGTCTCCGCTGGCACAGCGTGGGGTGCGAAAAATTGTGCTGGTTCCTTGCCGGGTGCGCTCAGCACCAAAGCTGACCCCATGCGTGTACCGCCTATGTCGTTGCGCATCCGTTCATTCGTCGAAAGTATCGCCTTTTGCAGGCTTTCCATTTCCTGACGGATAGCGGCGAGTTCGTCGGCCTTGGCGTTGCTCGCGATCTTGTCCGACTGCTTTTCCATTTGTCCTCTCAGGCCATCGATGGACCTTTTCAGGGCGGCGATGGTCTCGCGGCTCTCGCGCACATCCGCTGAGTTTTTGGCCGTATAGATGAGAACGCCAGCATTCACAGGCAAGAGCATGAGCAGCAGACCGACGAGCAGCGGGTTTCTGGAGGATTTCGGCTCAATTGCTCGCGTATTACTTGGTCTCACGCCACCTGCTTCGCCTTCGATGCTCGGGATGCTGGTCATTCGTTTACTCCCCCGTAAATCGTTAATTGGATAGATTCAGGCGCCGTGCTCGGCGTCAAGCCCGCAATCACTCCGACGTGAATACACCTTCCCAGGCCCGTTCGAGCATATCGAGCGAGGCGATTCTCGCTATGCCGTTGAACTCGCAGTAAGAACCGACGAAATCCAAAAGATATTTCGGATGATAGCAAGACGCTAGCACATCGTCTTTGTACTTGCGATCGTAGAACAGGTGCAGGTCCGGATCACAGATAGTCAATCCGGTGCCGCTCGCATAGGATTTGAAAATTCTGATATATTCGTCGCGCGACGGAGTGTTCACAAAGATCTTGTACTTGAGGCGCCGCAAGCCGGCCTCGTCGGAAAGGTCCTTCGGTGCGATATTGGTCGAAAATACGACCAGCTCGTCAAAGGGAACCTTGAACTTCTTGCCGGTGTGCAGCGTCAGGAAGTCATAGCCGCGCTCGAGCGGCACAATCCAGCGATTGATGAGCGCCTGCGGCGCCACCTGTTGGCGCCCGAAGTCGTCGATGATGAAAACGCCGCCGGACGCCTTCAAGTGTATCGGCGCTTCATAGACATTCGGTCCCGCGTTGAAGGTGAGATCGAGCTGATCGAGGGTCAATTCCCCGCCGGTCTTGATCACCGGACGGCGGCATTCGATCCATCGTTGATCGCCTTTGGGACGGGATTCTGTGCCAGCCTCCGATGCGGGGTGATGCACTGCTTCATCATAGAAGCTGATGACATGGCCGCCGACCTCGATGGCATAAGGCACCCAGATGGTTTGGCGAAACAGGTGCGACGTCCGCTCGGCGATGCTCGTCTTTCCGTTGCCGGGTGGCCCGTAAAGCAGGATTGAGCGCCCGGAATTCAGGGCCGGGCCGAGCTTTTCGACAAGGGCGTCCGAGAGCACCAGCCCGTCAAGGCTCTCGGTCAGCCGCTCCGGGGTCACGCGCTCGGAATGGATGGACTGCAAGTCGATTTGTCGGCAGAAGGCGTCCAGCGACACCGGCGCCGGTCCGACATATTGGCATTGACGCGACGCCGCGTGGGCATATTCGAACCCCTTCATCGACAGCGCGTATCGAACATCGGATCTCACATCCTCACCGGCCAAGCCGCGAGCCTCGAGGTATGCGAGTTTCACGAGTTCCTTGATCAGGATATTGACGATCACTTTCGGCAATTTCATCCGGTCGGCCAGATGAGATGCCGTAGTTGTATCCTGCTCGGCCGCACATTTTGACGCCAGCCGAAGCAGGAACGACGGATCCAGTCCCGCTTGTTCGATGCTTGCCGGTGCCACCGGCATACGCGGATCGAGGGAGATGATGGCATCGTTACGATTCTGTTCGAGCGAATACTGCATACGACCTCGCTTGGCTCAACCGCCGGGTTTCATGCCGATGAGAAGACTGACGACACGGATGACAATGGGAACGAGAACGATGATGAGGCTTACCGGAAAAAGGAATGCGCCGAGCGGCAGCAGCATCTTGACCGGCAGAGCGTTCGCCTTTTCCTCCGCGCGAACAATACGCAGGTCGCGCATTTCCTTGCTGTAGACCCGCAGCGTCTGCGTTACGCTGGTCCCGAGCTCTTCCGATTGGCGGAACAGAACGGAAAGGGCCCGGGCCTCGTCAATCCTCAGGCGGGTGGCAAGGTTCGCGAGCGCCTCGCGCAATCGCCGGCCGCCCCGCACTTCCAGCATCATGATCGACAGATGCAGGCCGAAGTCCTGCTGCTTGTCGACGAATTCCCGGGCAACACGGTTCGCCGCCGCCTCGATGCTCATCCCCGCATCGAGGCAGACGATCAGCATATCCATGAAATCGGGAAAGAGGCGGCGGTATTCCCTCTCCTTGGCGGCGCCCCGCCGGTCGATATAGATGTTGACCAGAATGAAGGTCATGCCCGCAGCAAACATGGCAACGATCAGGGTCGCCATCCGCGACATATCAGGCGCGACCCGGTTTAGGGCCCAGACCGCCGCGACGAGCACGCTGATACAGACCGCCGCGCGAACCACCTGGAAGGTGGTCACGGCGCCGGCAGCGAAATACCCCGCCCGAATCAGCCGGTTCTGAGTGGAGTTCGCATTCGTGTCACGTCGCGTAATCTCGAAGTATCGACGGATCAGGCGGTTTTCCGCCTCGCCGAGATCGGCAATCGTCGTATCGCCAAGGTGGAATTCCTCGCCGGCCGCCGCCGAGCTCTTCGACACCCGAACCGAGACCTCGCGCTGTCGAAAAAACAGTTCCGAGGCTGCTGCCGTAAAGATCAGCACTGCTAAGAAGACGATGAGGTAGATTCCATACTCACTCGACATGACCGCCTCAGTACTCAAAGTTGACCATCTTGTAGAGAATGACATTCCCGATCGCCATGATGGCCAGCAAAACGCACACCACGGCGGCTCCGTGGCCGCTGTCCCAGACAGGATCGAAGTAGGTCGGCGACAACGCCTTGATCATCGCGTAGAGCAGAAACGGATAGACCGACATGAAGATCGCCGTGATGCGTCCTTCCGAGGAAATTGCCCTGACCTTTGCCCTGAGCATTGTCCGGTCCCGCAGCGTCTTCGAAAGGTTCTGCAAGATCTCCACCAGATTTCCGCCGGTTCCCGCCTGTACGCTCAGCGATATCGCAAGCAGGTTCAGATCCTCGACGCCGACCCGGTCCGCCAAGTTGACAAGGGCATCGTCCAGCGTCACGCCGTAGGTGAGTTCATCCGAGAGGAGGCCGAACTCGGTGCCGATCGGATCAGGCATCTCGCGTCCCACCAAGGCAATCGCCGCCGGCAGCGGGTGGCCGGCGGCCAAGCTGCGATTGGCGACATCGAGCGCTTCAGGAAGCTTCAGTTCGAATTTTTTCATGCGGCGCGCCCGGGCGCGCCAGACGACGAGTGCAGGGATGAGGAGGCAGATCAGGAGAAAGACGGGTACTCTAAACAGAGTGCTCGGCACGAGAAACTGAACGACCAGCCACGTTAAGAGTGCGCCCGCGATTGTGAAGAGAGCAAATCGCCTGGCATCGAACTTGATTCCCGACTGGGCGTAGAATTGCAGCAGTCGCTGCATCGCGGGGATTTGCCGCCAACTGCCGGCGACGCCGCGCTCCTTGAGCATATCGCTATAGGTCTTACGATGATCATCGCTGACCTCGAGCAAGCTCAGCCGATGGTTCACAGCGCGGTGGCGTTCGGATGTCTTGAAGTAGCCGCGCATGATCGCTTCGACAGCAACAAGGGCAGCAGTGAAAACGGCAGCGTAAAGCAGAGTGAGGATCATTGAACAGGTCCCGTTTGCAGCGGTTTACCGGGATCAAAAATCGCCACGGGGATCTCGATCCCGAGTTCGGCAAATTCCTCGACAAACCGCGGCCGAATGCCGGTGGCGCGGAATTCTCCATGGATCCGCCCGCCTTCATCGGTGCCGATTTTCTTGAATTTCATAATCTCCTGCATCTGCACGACTTCGCCCTCCATGCCGGTGATCTCGGAAATCGAGACAACTTTGCGGCTGCCGTCGCTCAGGCGCTGGACCTGCACGATGACGGTGATGGCGGACGAAATCTGCGAGCGAATGCTCAACTGCGACATCGGCATCCCGGCCATGCCGACCATCTGCTCAAGCCGACCGACAGCGTCGCGGGGCGTGTTGGCGTGAATCGTCGTCATCGACCCCTCGTGACCGGTATTCATCGCCTGCAGCATGTCGAACGCCTCGTCGCCGCGGACTTCGCCGACGATGATGCGGTCGGGACGCATGCGCAGGGCGTTTTTCAAAAGCTCGCGCTGGCGGATCTCGTTGCGTCCGTCGAGCGTTGGCGGTCGGGTTTCCAAACGTCCGACATGTGGCTGCTGCAGTTGAAGCTCGGCCGCATCCTCGATGGTGATCAGCCGCTCCTTTGGAGAAATCTGCGACGAGAGAGCGTTGAGCAAGGTGGTCTTGCCGGAACCGGTGCCGCCGGAAATCACCATGGACACCTTGCCCTTGACCGCGGCGCTGAGAAGGATGCGCATCGCATCGGCCATGGCGCCATATTGCACGAGGCGTTCCATTGTCAGCGGCTTGCGGGTGAATTTTCGAATGGAAACGAGCGGTCCATCGACCGAGATCGGCCTGATGGCGACGTTGACACGTGAGCCATCCTTGAGGCGGGCGTCAACCATCGGCGTTGACTCGTCGACGCGGCGGCCAACCGCCGAGACGATCTTGTTGATCACCCGAAGCAGATGGTCCTCGTCTTTGAACCGCACCGCGGTGCCCTCGAGCTTGCCGCTCCGCTCGACATAGACGCTGTTGTAGCCGTTGATGAGAATATCGGCGATGCTGTCGTCGGCCAGCAGCGGCTCGATCGGTCCGAGCCCCAGCATCTCGTCGGTGATATCGCGGATCAGATCATTGATTTCCTTGGCATTCAGCGGAAAGTTGTTGCTCCGGATATAGTCCTTGACCAATGGCCTGATTTCGGTGGCGATCTCCTCGTTGTCGAGCGTGTCGAGGATCCCGAGGTTGATGCGATCGAGCAGGTAGCGGTGCAGATTGACCCGCTCGGACACCATGTCCGCCCCGAGCGAAGCCTCTTCGCCACTCGCCGTGGCGCTGCCAGGGGCCGGTTGGACAGGCATGTTCTGAACAGCGCCGACTGGAGACGGGTCGGCCGCCTCCAGATGTTCCCGGCTTTCAGGTTCCTGCTGCTTGTAGAAACGCCCCATGATGCCGTTCGCCATGCTTCCCACCCCTGAACTATTTTACAATGACCGTGGAACCGACTTTCACCCTCTCGTAGAGATCGATGACGTCGGCATTGCTCATGCGAAAACAGCCCGATGACGCAAAACCGCCGACCGTCGACTGCTCGTTCGTTCCATGAATGCGGTAGAGCGTGTCGGCCCTGTCCTTGTAGAGATAGATCCCGCGAGCGCCCAATGGATTGAGCGGCCCGGCAGGCACCAGGTCCGGAAGTCCAGCTGAGCGCGCCTTCATCTCGGCAGGCGGGCGCCAGTCAGGCCACTCAGCCTTGCGTCCAACCTTGACGGTACCGCTCCAGCGAAATCCGTCTCGTCCGACGCCGATTTTGTAGCGGATCGCGTGTCCTTCGGAGATGACGAGATCCAGCGTACGATTGCCGCTGACGATGACGATTGTCCCCGGCGCATAGTTCTTTTCGATCGTCACCGCGGCGCTAGTCGTCGGCCCGAGGCTGCGTGGCACAAGCCCGCCTGCCGCGGCATCGCCGACAGCGGCCAGAATTGCCAAAACCACTAGGCCCACATCGGCAGCGCGGGACCTTATGCGCCCACTGTCGATCGCCTTCATCGCACCAGGGCTCCGAGTTTGCCGACCGCACCGCAGAAGCGCGCCCGGGAATTCACTTGAAATGGCAGCACGCCACGGTTGGCCGCCTCGCTCAACGTATCCCAGTCATCCGCAATGACATGCGTCGGGATATCCTTGAATATCTTCTCCGTTTGTTGCCGGCGCACGCCGAGCCCGAAAAGCTTGGCGCGGTATTTGTTGATGACGATGAATATCTGCTCCGAACTGCCGCGCAGCCGTACCAGAGTGGCAAACAAATCCTTGGCCTGAGAAAGCGCGGGGACCGTCATCTCGGTGACGATGCAGATGCTGTTGACCGAAGTGAGCACGTCGTATTTCCACGGCGTGTCATAATAGGGAATGTCGATGACCGTGTGGTCGCTCTCGAAGGCGGCCACGTCGAGCATGCGCAGCACGAGTTCACCGCCCTTCGGCGTCAGAAGGACTGATGGCTGCTTGAAGGACAGCAGTGAAAAGCCTCCCGGATGACGCTTTCTGACCAGATCGATGAATTCCAGATCGACCCGGGAAGGATTGGCGATGACCGGTTTTAAGTCGTAGTCGTTGACAAGGTTGAGATAGTAGCCAAGCATCCCGGCGCAGAAATCCGCGTCGAACAAGTCCACCCGCGGCGTGGAATTCTTGGTCGGCTGGGCCAGCACATGCGCGAGCGATGCGGCGATCATGCTGGCGCCGGCGCCGCCGACGGCCGAGACCACGGCGTGCACTCGGCTGTCGCTCGCCCCCGTGCCTGGCGCATGGGTGGAAATCATGTCGATCAGTGCGCGCCGCTCGAGCGGCTTCTTCAGCCAGTCATTGCCGTTCAGGCGGAAGAGCAGCCGCAGCATGTCGTCCGGCAGATTTTCGGAAACGACGACAAGCGGGATGTCCCGATAGCTGGTGCGAAATGCGAAGACTTCCGGATGGTGCAGCAATTCGCCCTTGTCGAGGTCGAGAACGATCAGGTCGAACTGCGTCGGATCGAACCTGCCTTTTTCTCCGAGCGCCTTCAACGAGAGATGGCGGACATCGTAACGCGAAAGCGATCCGAAGGTATCGAGCATGAAGCTCGCTGCCGCCGCGTCGTCCGAGAGGACCAGAATCTTGGTGGATGCGGCAATGTTCATGTGAGCTGTCATTTTCGCTTTCCTACGCGTAACAAGGGGTCAGCAGGTTGAACAGGTCTTCAGGTCTTCCGTCGTGATCGTCACCGGATGAGCCGGGACGGTGATATCGTTCAGTCCCAACAGGCCGCCGAGGATCGGCAGATCGAAGGTGATGTCGCGCACCTCCAGCCGCATCGTCAGCACGGGTCCGTCCGGCCGTCCCCAATAGCCGAGCCCAGATCGCTGATAGGTGACCATCAGGTTCTGCGGCTGGATGCGCCAGTTGAGATCGCAAATGCCGGGGTACGGATCAGTTCCTGCTTGGCAAAGGCCGTCGCTTCCCCGAACGATCCGGTTCAATGCCGCCGTGCAGTTCGCAAGGGCCGGTCCGCAGGTCGAGGATATTGTTGCATCGTTCGGCGCCGCTTTGCCGTTGTTGAGTGGATCGGCAGCTTCGATCGGGAAAACGGCATCGAAATTCGTCGTCAGCGGATCGGATACCGCGGCCAAACGGGCACCATATTGCAGTGCCTTGACCGTCTGGTTCCACTGCGACATGGCATAGCCGAACTCGATGAAGGCGGCGAATACCAGCATGACGATCGGAAAGGTCAGCAGGGCTTCGACGAGGCTGGCACCACTGCTATCCTGCCAGAATGACTTGATTGCCCTAGAGATCACCATCCGATGTATCTCTCTTCATGGAAGGAACTGATCGTGATGGCATCGATTCCGAGAAAGCCGAACACCGGCGAACTCTTGTAGAGGTGAGCAGTCGAAAGGGTAATGTTGCCGTCCGCGTCGGGTGCAGTGATGGTGATGTCGGCAGGGTCCTTCCAGTCGGGAACGCGGGGTGCAGCGTCTGCCGCGGGTGTTTGCGTTCCGTAAAAGGCGATCGTCTTCGCAGTCGTCTGATTACATGTCGGCACATAGGTTCCCGACGCCGGTCGGCATCGCGAGAGGTAACGCCCGGCATCGCGCAAGCCTGCGTCGATCTGCATGCGCTGCCAGAAGATGCTGCCAAACTCCAGTATCCCCGCCGCAAAGAGCGTCACAAAGGGGATTGCGAGCAGCGCTTCGGCAAGCACTGCGCCTTCCTCCCGGCGCCAGAAGCCGAGGCAAAGCCGATGCCGGATAAAATTGCGGAGCGCCATCATCTGACCAGCTCCGCTTCTTCCCGCAGGAATTCGTCCAGCGTACCGCGGCCACCCTTGCCGGTGATGTCGATCATCTCCAGGGAAAGGTATCGTTCGCTGGCGGCCTTTATCGCCGGCTTGGTCAGGAACATGCGCGCGAAGGCCACGGCGCGCGTGGCCTTGTGACCGTTCAGGTGGCCGACCGAGGCTTCATAGCCGCAATTGACAATGGCCGAGAAGATCTCGCGGCGATCACCAAATTCGGCCGCCGTATAGTTCGAAAGATCCGGGCCGCTATAGCACTGGCCGCCCGTTGCCGGTGTTCCGGTCTCTCCATTGGCCGAGGCATGGCTGATGAAAGACGGGGTTGCAAGCTCGTAACGATAAACATCGTAAGCGGAGGGTTGGCTCGGTGTTCCGGTCGCCTGCGGGGGATAACTGGAGTAGTTGCTGAGAACCGTGCTCACCGAGGGCACAGCCGTTCCCTGCGCGACATTCCAATAGGTGTTGTACTGCCAATTGTTGCCGCTGCTGATCTTGCCGCCACCAAGCGAGGTCATGGACGCTCCGTAGCCTAGCGGCAGAGCCTTGGTCGCATCGCCGACAACATCTCCGACCATGACAGGATCGTAGCCATCGCAGCTGTTTTTTCCCTTGCCGCTGATCGATTGAGCCGAACGTATGTTTTGGGCAGGCCGGTAACGATAATCTCCGTTCACCTTGTTGAACGATGAGGAGTAAAAGCCGAAGCGGGTATTCACGCCATCCTCAACAGGCCCCGCCTTTGCGCCGGTCTCCGTATCGAGGCTGTCCTGTGTGTAGCAGGTACCGGGATTGCCGGTGGCAAGAGCCTCCGCCAGCACGGACGCGCCATTGCCCAAGGGGGTCCGGAGGAACCCGAAATTGCCGGGACCTGGATTGGACGCCGCGGTGCTGTGAAGCTCGATCTGTCGCCCATAGAGATTGCCGGCTGCAAAATTGGTGTGCAAGGCCGTCGCTGCATCCTCGCTGGCGCTTTCACTCGTGTTCCCCACTGGCTCGAACGGATTGCAGATAAAGATCGGCGTCACATCGCAGGCGCTGGCGTGGTAGACCGCCACGGCGTCGGCAGCGACGTTGATCGTATTGCGGGTGAAGCCGACCGGGATCGGAAAGATCGTCTGCATCGCCTGCGGCTTGGCGATGACCCAGGCATAGGAAGCTTCGCTGGCCACGGTCGTTTCCATCGAAGAGGGGATGGGCGTGTCGTCGTTGGCCGGGATGTCCTTCAGAAAAAGCACTGTGACCGTGCTCCCGGCATCGTTTCCGGCGTCATAGGTCACTGATATATGCGAGCCGAGCGACATGCCGGTCCCACCCCCGGAGAAAGCCGCGCTATTGGAGATTTTCTCGATCGCCGTCTGCGCCCGGGTAATGGCATCGTCACGCCCATCAAGTTCACGGGCTCCGGCCAGCGCCATCGCATCGACGGCGTTCTGGAGATCGGTATGCAGGTTGCTGCTGCGGCCGACATCGATGATCAGCAGCGAAAAGCCGAGAAGCATTGGCATGGCGATGAGCGTCAAGGCGATGACATAGCCACGATGATCGTTCCAGAACCGTCTGACAATCCTGCTCAGCATTGGCATACCCCCATCACGGCGCTATTGCCGTGACGACCCCATTTTGTGCATTTTCCCTTCCGGCGCGCTGCCGCCGTTCATGCCTTTCGCCAGCTACTGGCTGGCGGTCGCCCCGTTGGACGCCCCATTAGCCCCCGTGGCCGGCGACGGCTGAACAACGCCAAGCCCGCCGTTCTGATACTGAGTGACCACCCTGCGGATCAGCTTGCCGTCGCTTGCGATTCGGGTTCGCTGGGCTTCCGGCGGGAAGGGGTCCTCGATATGGATGGCCTTGTTTGCTTCCACGGCATTGCCGGCCCCGAAGGTGATCGTGTCGCGATTGTTCATGTAGTCGGCGCAGCCCGAAGCGAGGCCGACGGCTGCAAGGACGAGAAGGACCCGCTTAGCGTTTTCTAACAACGACTTTGCCTCCCTGGTTCAGGTCGAGACGATGACCATAAGGCCCAGTCACACCTACACCATTGCGAAAGCGTCGGAGCATGTCCTTGTCGACTTCCATGACGCCGAGCGCGAAAAGCTCGACGTCGTTGGATGAACGCGTCTGATCGAGCGGACTGTAGAGATCCTCACCCGGTCGGGCCGGTCGCACGATGTGCGGGGTGACGACGATAACGAGGTCGGATTCCCTCTTCTGGAAACTCGTCGAACGGAACAGTGCGCCGAGGACCGGTATCTGCCCGAGGCCCGGCATTTGCTGGATGTCCTTGGCATTGATCGACTGCAGCAGGCCGGCCATAGCAAAGCTCTGGCCGTCGCGAAGCGCGACCGTGGTGCTGGCAGCGCGCGAAATGAAACCCGGATTGCCGTTGACGTTGATCGACGGATCAAGCTCGGAAACTTCAGGCTCGATCTCCAGATTGATGACGCCGTCGTCAAGCACGACCGGCTTGAAGGTCAGCCGCACACCGAAGGGGCGATAGTCCGTCTCGGTGGCCACCGTCGAGCCGTTATTCGTCGTCTTCAGGATCGGCACTTCACCACCGGCATGGAAGCTGGCGGTCGAGCCGCTCATGGCGATCAGGTTCGGCTGCGCCAGGCGGCGCACCAATCCCTTCTGCTCGAGCGCGTTGATGACCACGTCGATGTGGCCGCCCGAGATTTCCAGCACTTTGGCGATCAACTGGCCGAAGGGCAGCATACCTGTTGCCGCACCTTTGGGGTCAAGGAGGGTACGGGATAGGCCACCGTTGTCGTTCACGGTAATACCCTGGCTGGTCGTTGCCTTGCCGATGCGGTTGTTGTTGCCGTACCCGGACCACCCGATCCCGAGGTCACGACCCGTCTGGCGCGAGGCTTCGATGATACGAACCTCCAACATCACCTGCTGGCTGTCACTGACGCGCAACTGGTTCAGCACCGGCTGCTCGGAATAGGACTGGGCGATTTCCAGCACCCGCTGCAATTCGATCCCGTCCCGGACCACGCCTACCAGGCGAATGCGATCGTTGGAGTTGACCACCCTGACCCGGGCCGAGGGCGCGGCAGAGCGAATGGCGGAGGCGACTTCGCTGAAATCGCTGGCGACGCGGATGTCGATGACGCCGAGAAGCGACTTGTCGTCGCCATAGACCGAGATATTGGTGGCGCCGGTCTTCTTGCCGCGAATGAACAGCGACCGGTCGGAAAGCGGCACCACGTCGATCATGTCGGCGCTGCCGATGACGAGATCGCCGAAGGGCTGGCCGGTATTGAGCGTCAGCGTCTCGTTCGGAGGCAATGTCACATGCTGGACCGATTTGCCGAGCGTGACGGACTTTTCCTGTGCGGTGGCGAAGCCGGCAAATCCGGGCCCTAAACACACACAGGCCGAAAACATTGCCGCTAGTGCCGCAAGGCTTTTCGTCCTTGCGATTCTTCTCTTGCCGTTCGCCATGCCTGCTTTAGCCCCCTCATTCGGCTAGCCGCACTTGCGGCATGCCGCCTAAATATCACTGGACCAGGCCGACTCGGTGCTCCTCGCGCTTCGTCGTGTTCCAGACACCCACTGTCGCCCACTTCGGCTCGACCGGCAACACCGGCTCGACCTTTTGTTCCACAATCTGCACTTGTTTTTCCGGTTCTGGCAACTTATTCTTTTCCAAATCCTTGCCGAGCTCCGTCGCCATTGCCCCGCCACCGAGGTCGGCGACGGTGATCGGCCGGGTTTGCTCGACAGAGGAGGAGGCGATATTGCGAAGCGCCAGCGAGAGCGTGCCGATGCTGGAGCCGAGCGTGAGGCGCTGGGCCTCGTCGGTCGTGACCTCGAAGGTCACGGTTTTGACGACGGATGGCTCGTCCTTACGCTCGTCTGCCGTCTGGTCCACCGCCAGCACCTTGACGCCTTGCAAAAGCACATCGACGAAGGTCTGATCGTTGCCTGCCGGCCCGCGCACGACCCGCGTCAGAAGCACGTCGACGCGATCGGAGGGCCTGACGAAGCCGGCCACGCCGAGCACGTCGTTGACGCGGATGGAGACCGCCTTCATGCCCTGGTCGAGCGCCGCCGACAGCGTGGCGCGTTCGCCGGTACCGGTGATTTTCGAGGACAACACCGGCTCGCCTGGGTCGATCGCCGCCATGGCATAACGCGGCTGGGCTTCGTTGCCGACAACCGCCTCGATGCTGACGAAGGAGCCTGCGGGTGTTTCGTTGGAGGGCCACGGAATGGCCCTGAGATTTTCGGATCGGATCCGGTCGCCGAAGCGCATTGGCTTGGCGGCGACGACGAGTGTCCGTTCCTCGGCCTTCATACCGTTCATCGCCAGCAGTCGGGCCTTCTGATCGGACAGATACTCGCGCATACCGAAAACTGCTGCTGCCGCGAACACAAACGCAATGACGAGGCTTAAAATCGTTGAAGAACGCATCACGGTTACTCACTACACTGAACGGAATACATCCATTCATTGATGCTAATTTAGAAGAGAGGGGTTAACAAAAACCCCTCGCTTCTTCGAGCGCCAAATATCAGGCCGGGACGGCCAGCTCGGTGGTGAACCATCCTGCCCATGCCGTCCAAACGGCAGCCAGGTTGGTGCCGGCCAACGTCACCGCCGTGATCACGCCGCCAACCAGCAAGGCGAGCAGAATGAGGTATTCCGTGAGTGCGACCCCATCTTCTTCCCGCGCGAAAGCGCGTACGCTGTTTACAAATGCTTTCATCGAGAATTACCTCCCAGGTAAGTTGTGCGCCGTAAATCCCCCCGGCCACCTTGTCGTCGAGACCGCCTCGTCGACTGGGAATATTAATAGTCTGTTAATTCTAATTTAGTCAATTGTTTTATACCCGCACGAATTGAGATTTATACTTATGGTTAAGACGAAAGCCCAGGGATAGGCGGTAAAAACCGGCTGATTTTGCCGAAGTTGAGTGAAAATCGAAGTTACGTGGTAGCCAATCATAGCCCAAAAGGTTGATTCCTATGTCGCAAATGGCCGTTTTTATTAACTCACTATCAGTATTACTTTTTCTCTATGCCGCCTGGACCGATTTCCGCACCTGGAAGATCCCCAACACGATCGTGCTTGCGCTCGTGACACTTTATGCACTGCGCGCGGTGGCCGTGATGCTTGGCTCCGAGGATGTCGGCGCGGCACTCTTTGCTTCAAGCGGAATTGGAGGCGACGTCGGGGCCGGTCTGCTGATGTTCATGCTTGGAGTGGTGCTGTGGGCGTTCCGGCTGTTTGGCGCAGGAGACGCCAAGCTTTTCCTGCCGATCGGCCTTTTTGTCGGATGGCACGGAATGCTGCCGTTTTCGTTTTTGCTCCTCGTCCTCGGCATCATGACGCTCCTGATCCTGCGTCTGCCGGTACCGTTGCGCGTCGCACATCTCGCCTTTTTCATGCGCATCGAGGAAATCCGGGCAAGCCGGAAGATACCTTACGGCGTCCTCATGGTTTTCGCCGCGCTCCTTACTTTGGCTCTGCAGCTACGGTGACCGGCGTGGACATGGCTTCCTCGCAAGAGAAGCCTGGGTGCTCCGGTAGTCAGCCGGCGGTCGTGGAAAAAGCCGGATCGGCGTGATGGCAGGCGGTCAGCAGGCCCGGGGCTGCCGTCCTGTTCGTCAAGGCCGGCTCCTGTTCCGCGCAGATCGATGTCGCCTTCCAGCAGCGCGTTCGAAACCGGCATCCGCTCGGCGGATCGACGGGGCTTGGCAGGTCGCCTTTCAGAACGATGCGGCTGCGTTGTCCGCGAAGCCGCGGATCCGGTGTCGGGACCGCCGACATCAGGGCCTGGGTGTAGGGATGGGCCGGCGCGCTGAAGATCGAATGTTTCGGTCCTGTTTCAATGATTTTGCCGAGATACATGACCATCACCCGGTCCGAGACATGCCGCACGACGGCAAGATCATGGGCGACGAACAGCATCGCCAGATTGCGCTCGCGCCTCAGCCTGGCGAGCAGATTGACGACCTGCGCCTGGACCGAGACGTCGAGGGCCGAGACCGGCTCGTCACAGACGAGGAGCGTCGGATCGAGCGTTAGGGCGCGCGCAATGCCGAGCCGCTGACGCTGGCCTCCCGAAAATTCGGAGGGATAGCGCTCCGCATGTTCGGCGCGCAATCCGACGGATTCGAGCAGCTTGACCGTCTCTTCCCGCCACCGAGATTTGGGCAGGACGCCGGGGTGCAGCGCCCAAGGTTCGGCAATCAACCGGTCGACCCGCAGGCGCGGATTGAGCGACTGGTAAGGGTCCTGGAAGACGACCTGCATCTTTCGGCGCAGATCATGCAACTGGCGGCCGCTCGCCTCGGTGGTCTCGACGCCGTCGAGCAGGACGCTGCCGCTCGTTGCCGGTCCGAGCTTCAGGAGTGTGCGTACCAGCGAGGTCTTGCCGCATCCGCTTTCGCCGACGAGGCCGACCGTTTCTCCATGGGCGATGTCGAAGCTGACGTCATCGACGGCGCGTACCGCCGTTGCGCCACTGCCGAAATGCCGGGAGAGATTTTGCACTTTGAGAAGAGGGTCGCTCATGCTGGCGCTACCGGGAAGTGGCAGGCGGCCTGGCGGCCTGGCCCGACGGTTTCAAGACGAGGCGCCAGCTCGGCGCAGACGCCCTCGGCGCGCGGACAGCGTGTCCTGAAGGCACAGCCGGACGGCAGGGCGACAGGATTAGGGGCCGAGCCGGGGATCGGGATCAGTTCGTCCTCGTCGGTGTCGATGCGCGGCTGCGAGGCAAGCAGCCCGACGCTGTAGGGATGCCGGGCATCCTCGAAGAGTTCGAAGACGCTGGCGGTTTCGACGATGCGGCCGGCATACATGACCGCGACACGGTCTGCGAGCTCGGCCACCACGCCGAGATCATGGGTGATGAAGATCATGCCGGCATTGCTGCGTTCGCGAATCGTGCGGAGCAGCTCGACCACCTGCGCCTGGATCGTAACGTCGAGCGCCGTCGTCGGCTCGTCGGCAATGATGATGTCGGGTTCGAGCGCCACGGCCATGGCGATCATGATGCGCTGGCGCATGCCGCCCGAAAACTCGTGCGGATATTGCCTGGCGCGCCGTTCGGGGTCGGGAATGCCGATCGCCGTCAGCAGGCCGATCACCGCATTTTCCACACCGCCTTCCGGCTTGCGCCCATGGATGCGGAACATCTCGGCGATCTGCCAGCCGACCGGATAGACCGGATTGAGCGACGCCAGCGCGTCCTGAAAGATCAGGGCGATGCGGTCGCCGCAGAGATCACGCCGCTCGTTGCGTGGAAGTTGCAGCAACTCGGTGCCCTCGAAGCGGATGGATCCGCGGTCGATGGCGCCGGGCGGGTTGGGAACGAGGTCCATGATGGCCGAGGCGGTCACCGACTTTCCCGAGCCGCTTTCTCCCAGAAGCGCCAGAACCTCGCCGCGCTCAAGCGAAAAGGAAACGCCGTTGAGGGCGAGGATGCGGCCGGCAGCCGTGTCGAAGCTGACCTGAAGGTCCTTGACGTCGAGAAGGGCCATCAGCGCCTCCGGCTGACAAGCCGCCAGTGCTGCGACGGATCATTGACGATCCGGAACCAGTTGGCGAGAAGGTTGAAGGACATGGTGGTGAACATGACGGCGAGGCCGGGGAAGAAGCTGAGCCACCAGGCGGAGGACAGGTAGCCCTGGCCCTGGGCGACCATCAGGCCCCAGCTGACCGAAGGCGGCTGGATGCCAAGTCCGAGATAGCTGAGCCCGGATTCGAACAGCATGACCATGGCAAGATTGACGGAGGCGAGCGTCAGCATTGTCGGCGCAACGCTCGGGAGAATGTGCGTGCGCAGGATCCAGGCTGGTCCACCGCCGAAGACGCGCGCCGCATCGACGAAAAGCCTCTCGCGGACCTCCAGCGTTTCGGCCCTTGCAACGCGGATATAGGCCGGCATGCGGGTCACGGCGAGCACGATCACGAGGTTGCTGACGCTCGGGCCGAATAGATAGAGGCCGAACAAGGCGACCAGCAGCGTCGGGAAGCCGAGGATAATGTCGCAGATCCGCATGATGAGGCTGCCGACGAAGCCGCCGAAATAGCCGGCGACGACGCCGAGCAGCGTCCCGCCGGCCAGGCTCGTCAATACCGTGGCGAGAGCGATCCCGATCGTCGTCGATGCCGCCTCGATGAGACGGACGAGGAGAGGGCGTCCGAGCGCGTCGGCGCCCAGCCACAAGGTCCAGGACTGCCCGAAGCTGAAGGGCGGCAGGTTGCGTGCCTTGAGCGAGATGCGGTTCTCGCCGAGGAGCGAAAGGCTGTCGGCGGCAATGGCAAGAACGACAATCAGCAGCCAGATGGTTGCCGCCACCGCCATCGGGTCACCCGAAAGCGCCCGCATGAGCCAGAGGATGCGCCGGCCGCGGCGCTCTCGGGCGGGGAGGAACTCGGCGGATGTGTCGGTCATTCGACCCTCACGCGCGGATCGATCGAGGCATAGAGCATGTCGATCAGGATGTTGATGAAGAAGATGACGACGGCGACGGCAAAGATCGATGCCTGAACGATCGCGAAATCGCGTTTCAGGATGCCGTCGATCAGAAGTTTGCCGATGCCGGGAAAGCCGAAGACCACTTCGACGACACCGCCGCCGCCGGCGAACTGCGCGGCGAGATCGCCGGTCACCGTGACTGCCGGAAGGAGCGCGTTGCGAAGGGCGTGCACGAAGGTGACGCGTCCGTCGCGGGCACCCTTGGCGCGGGCCGTGCGGACGAATGTTGCGTTCAGTGCTTCGATCATCGAGCCGCGGATGATCTGCACCAGCGTTCCGAAAGGTCGGGCAAACAGGCAGGCGACCGGCAACACCCAGTAGACGGGACCGCCGAAGCCTGACGTCGGCAGAATTCGGAAGGTGACCGCAAACAGAAGCACGCCCATCAGGCCGAGCCAGAAATCGGGTACGCTGGCGGCCGCCTGCGACAGGAGATTGACGCCCCGGTCGACCCAGCCGCCGGCATTCACCGCCGCAATCGAGCCGACGACGATCGCGGCGGCAAAGGCGAGTGCCAAGGCGATGGCGCCGAGCGCCAATGTATTCGGCAACGCTTCCAGCACCACCTCCATGGCTGGGCGATGGTGCCAGAGGGACATCCCGAAATCGAGACTGAGCATATCCCAGCCCCAATCGAAGAACTGGGCGAGAAGTGAACGATCGAGCCCAAGGCGGACGCGCATGGCTTCACGCGCCGCATCCGAGGCGTCGACAGGTAGGTAGAGATTGACGGGATCACCCGTCAGCCTCACGAGGAAGAAGGCGGACGTCATCAGCGCCGCAAGCGCCAGCGCCGCGAAGGCTGCACGTCTCAGGAAATAGGTGAGGGACATCCGCTCTCCTCAGGCGACAGAGGTTGCGATCAGCGATAGCTGATCGACTTCAGCTTGATCTCGTTGCCGGCCTGCACATCGGGGGTGTAGTTCACGTCCTTTGCGACGCGGGCAATCGAGACCATGTGGAAGAGCGGCGCGATATTGACCGCATCGACGGCGATGTATCGGAAAGCTTCCTGGAATAGCGTCTTGCGCTCGTCGCCGGTTGCCTTCGAACCATCGGCGATCAGCTTGTCGAGCTTGGGGTCGGCAATTGTCGCCTGATTGCCGTCGGTGGTGAAGCGGTTGGGCAGAGTGAACACGGCGTCTCCCTCGGCATTGTCGATCTGCGTCTGCAGGATGGACGGCTGACGATCCTTGTCCCACGGCTTCAGAAGCCGTTTCAGCCACGGGCTGGTCTCGAGCATTTCAAGCCGCGCATTGAAACCGGCATCCGCCAGCATCGCCTGAACGGCCTCCAGGCTTTCGGAGGAGTTGGGATAGATGCCGATGCGACCGTAGATGACGATCTCCTTCTCGACCGGCACGCCATCGGCCTTGGCAGCAGCAAGCAGCGACTTCGCCTTTTCCGGATCATAGGTCCAGACGGGAATGTCGGGATTGAAGCCGAACACGGAAGGCGGCACGACCTGCATCGCCTTCTGGGCGTCCCCATGGAAAATGGTTCCGACGAGGCCGTCCCGGTCGATGGCGAGATTGAGCGCTTCGCGCACGCGTTTGTCGTCGAGCGGCGCCACCTGGGCATCGATCCTCAACAGCGAAGTTTCGGCGTTCGGAAAGGCCTGGTCCTGTTCGGTCGTGCCGTCCTGCGGCGCGATCTCATAGGCGATCTGCGCTTCGCCGGTCTCCACCATTGCCGCACGAACGGCGGATTCGGCACGCCAGATGATCGTCGCGTTTTTGACCGCCGGCTTATCGCCCCAATAGCCGTCATAGGCCGTGAGCGTTACGGACTGGCCTGGCGTCCATGCTTCCAGCTTGTAAGGCCCCGTTCCGGCCGGGCTGCGCGTCTTGCCGTCGTTCGGGGTCGCCGGTGAACCAATGTCGACGGCAGACATCTTGTTCGGCAGGATCGGTTCGACGACGTCGGTTTTGATGAGGACGGTCGTCGGATCGGCGGCCTGTGCGTTGAGCTTGACGCCCTTCAAGGTGGCCAGTCCGACTTCGCATGCCAGTGCCGGGTCTTGAGCCCGCTTGACGGCGGCGACGACTGCGTCGGAATCGAACGGCTTGCCGTCATGGAACGCCACGCCCTCGCGCAGCTTGAACTCCCAGGTCAGCTCATCGACCTGTCGCCAGCCGGTGGCAAGGCTTGGAACGACGGATCCGTCCTGCGGGCTGAGGTTGACCAGCGCCTCAGTGATATTGTTGTGCAGGATGCGGGAGTTTCCCGAAAGATCGGTGTCGCAGGGATCCAGCGACTTCGGTTCGTCGGTTACCACAACCGTCAGCTTGTCCTCGGCAGCGTAGGCGGGCATTGCGACGCTCGCCGCCAAGGAGATTGCCAGCCCGATGCCCAATGCGTGGATAGTCCTTATCGCCATGAAAGCCTCCTCCCGTTCCCAGCCGCGCGCCGGCATCCAGTTCGCGGCAGCCGTTCCGGCTGCGCAGGACCTGTTCGGCGCTCTATCGGCTTTACTTCCTCCCGCAAGCGCGTAGTGTCAAATACGACACTTGCGGTGGACAAGATGGTTGTCAACGCCGGGCAAGTCAAGAAGATTAATTCTCTAATGGAATATGAATTTCATGAATGAACCGAGGCATGGTTCTCCCGTGGTGGAAAAGACGGCGCATCTGCTTGAGGCGGTGGCCGATGCGAAAACGGGCATTTCCCTTGGGGCTCTGGTCGATCAGCTGCATGTGCCCCGCTCGACGGTCTACCGCATTCTGAATTCGCTGACTGCGCATGGCCTGGTCGCGCGGGTCAATGGCGGAGCCTCCTACGAACTGGGGCCGAAATTCGTCGAGCTTGCCCGGCGGATATCGCCCGGTGCCGATCGGGTGACGCTCATTGAGGCGGCAAGACCAATTCTTGCGGCGGCGGCGGAGCGGATAATGGAATCCTTCAAGCTGGCGGTGCCCGAGGGGCATGAAATGATGACGATATTTGCCGCCTCGAGCCCCGGCGACTATGCTTTGTTTATCAAGGTCGGCGCGCGCTCGCGCAAGCACGTCGGAGCCGCAGGCAAGCTTGCTCTGGCCTATTCGGACTATAGTGAAGCCGAAGCCTACTGCGCCAGCGGGCTGGAGGCCAAGACGCCCTACACGATCACTGATCCGGAGGCGCTGAAAGAGGCGCTCGTGGAAATTCGCCGCAACGGATACGCTGAGGACAATCAGGAATCCAACCTCGGCTTGCGCGCCTTCGCCGCGCCGGTATTCGATGATCAAGGTCGTCTGATCGCCACCGTCAGCGTCCCGTTCATTGGAGAGGCAACACCGGATCGGGCTCGGTCGATCCGGCGCGAGGTCCTGGAGGCGGCTGCTACGCTGACGAAAACCATCAATGGGCTCCATCCGTTGTCCAAATAAGAAACTATAAATCCACTATTGAACTATTGCTTTGATATGGTAGATCTTCCGCCGAACAAGGGGAGGGATCTCATGACCGCTTTGGACCCATCGGTTTATGCCAAACTTTTGCAGACGAATTCGGCGAGTCTCAGCAGTTTGCTGCTGAAGCGGGGGCTGAGGAACACCGCTGTTCGCGGGGTGCGGCCGCTCGCGGCCACCGAAAAACCGATGATCGGTCCGGCCGTCACCGTCCGTTATATTCCGGCCCGCGAGGATATCGACGGTTCGACCTATAGTTCCGATCCGTCCAACCAGCAGCGCAAGGCGATCGACACGATACCGGAGGGCCACGTGCTCGTGTTCGACTGCCGCTCGATCGCCGAGATCGCCGGCATTGGCGCGGTACTGGCTCGTCGCCTTGTCTATCGCGGCTGCGCCGGTCTCGTGCTCGACGGAGGTGTTCGCGACACCGCCGATATCGCCCAGCTCGGCCTTCCCACCTATTGCCTGGGTCCTGCGGCGCCCGCCAATCTGGTTGCCCATCACGCGTCGGATATGAACCAGCCGATTGCCTGCGGCGGCGTTGCGGTCTATCCGGACGACATCGTTTTCGGAGACAGCGAAGCCGTCATCATCATTCCTCGGGAATATGTAGGCGAAATCGCCGATGAGGCCGTCGCGATGGAGGAGCAGGAGGTGTTCCTGAAGCAGGAGATCGAATCCGGCAAGCCAACACTCGGCGTCTATCCGCCCAACAAAGAAACGCTCGAGCGGTTTGCGGCGTGGCGCAACGCCCGTGTTCAAGCCGTGTGAGGCGTGGTTTGGGTTTTCTGAAGGTCGTTGGCATCAGCCGCGCACATCCGACCCGCCGTGAAGCGGTCATCGATGCGGCGATGGGGCTTGGGACCGTGCCGCATATTTGAACGCGTATATGTCGCCGGCCGTCTTGTCTTGGCGCGGGCCAGCCTCGTTGCTGCGGGAAATATCTGCGTCCTCGACAGAAATGATATTTTTTGCGCAACTGACACAAGACGTTCATTTGAACATTGTATCTGTGCATTCGAGCGGTTGGCGGCGAATGCCGGCCATGCCGATCACGCTGTGACGCTAAGAAGCCGTTCTGCGCTTAGTGTACGCGTATTCAATATGTTCATTTGAACATTCCGTTATTGCAATGTGAAACTCCGCTGCTACCATTGCCGCGCGTCTGGAGCGGGAGGCTGCGGACCGAGAGAAAGTGGGAGTGACCATGAATAAGATCGCTTTTTTCCTGACCGCAGGACTGACCGGCCTGTCGTTGTCTGCGCCAGCAATGGCCGCCACGAAGATCCAGTGGTGGCATGCAATGGGCGGCGAGAACGGCGCGAAGCTGGAGCAAATCGCCAAGGGGTTCAACGCGTCTCAGTCCGACTATGAAATCGTTCCGGTTTTCAAGGGCAATTACGATGAGACGCTGACGGGCGCCATCGCTGCCTTCCGGGCCAACCAGCAGCCCGCCATCGTCCAGGTTTATGAAGTCGGCACCGGCACGATGATGGCGGCCCAGGGCGCCATTTATCCCGTGTACCAGTTGATGAAGGATCAAGGCGAACCTTGGGATCAAAACAAGTTCATTGCGCCTGTTGTGGGCTACTATTCGGACACCAGCGGCAATGTCTTGTCTCTGCCTTTCAACTCCTCCACGCCGATCCTGTATTACAACAAGGACGTATTCAAGAAAGCCGGGCTTGATCCGGAGACGCCGCCGAAAACCTGGGCCGACGTGGAAGCCTTCTCGCGCACGATCATGAAGTCCGGCGCTGCCAAATGCGGGTTTACAAGCGGCTGGATCTCGTGGGTGCAAACCGAAAATCTCAACGCCCTGCATGACAAGCCTTACTCCACCAAGGCAAACGGCTTCGGCGGCCTGGACGCGGAATTTACCTTCAACAACGATCTGACGATCCGCCACTGGGGGAACCTGAAGAAGTGGCAGGATGAAGGCCTCTTCAAATTCGGCGGACCTGTGGGCGGCGATAATGCCCCTCCGATGTTCTATTCGCAGGAGTGCGCGATGTATATGAACTCGTCGGCCGGCCGTGCCGGCGTCATCAACAATGCCAAAAATTTCAAGGTCGGCTTCGCACCGCTTCCCTATTATGACGACGTCATCGCGCAGCCGCTCAATTCGATCATCGGCGGCGCCACGCTTTGGACGCTGAAGGGTCGTCCGGAGGAAGAATATAAGGGTGTCGCAAAGTTCTACACCTATCTGCAGAAGCCGGAAGTTCAGGCCGACTGGCATCAGTTCTCAGGCTATCTGCCGATCACCGAGGCTGCCTACAAGCTGAGCCAGGAGCAGGGATTTTATGAAAAGAATCCTGGCGCAGATGTCGCCATCAAGCAGTTGACGCGGGTCACGCCGACCGAAAATTCCAAGGGTATCCGCTTCGGCAATTACGTCCAGGTTCGCGGCATCATCGATGATGAATTCGCGGCACTGATGGGCGGCAAGAAGACCGCGAAGGAGGCGCTTGATTCCGTTGTCGCGCGCGGCAACGAGCAGCTTCGCGATTTCCAATCCGCCAATTGAGGGCTCCCGGGCAGGGGGCGGCTAGGCCGGCCCCTGCCTCTCCGTCAGTCAGTGAGGGCCCATGCAAACCAAACGGACCGTCTTTCCCAATAAGGTCTTGCCTTATCTGCTTATTGCTCCCCAGATTCTAATAACCGTGGTCTTCTTCCTGTGGCCCGCCGCAACCGCCTTCTGGCAGTCGTTCCTTCGCCAGGATGCCTTCGGTTTCAAAACGAGCTTCGTCTGGTTCCAAAATTATCGCCGGCTCTTTGCCGACCCGCTCTATATGGACGCCTTTGGCCACACCCTGGTCTTTGCCGTTCTGGTGACGGTCTTGTCCACGGCGATTGCCCTTATTCTGGCCGCCGCGGCCATGCGCGTGCTGCGCACGTCCCGCCTTTATTCGACCCTGCTGATCTGGCCTTACGCCGTCGCGCCCGCGATCGCCGGCATTCTCTGGTGGTTCATGTTCAACCCCTCGATCGGCATCGTCGCCTATATGCTGCGCAGCATGGGGGTCAACTGGAACCATCTGATCAACCCGAACGATGCGATGGTCCTGATCGTCATCGCCGCCACCTGGAAACAGATTTCCTATAACTTTCTGTTCTTCCTGGCCGCGCTGCAATCCGTGCCGCGCTCGCTTCAGGAAGCAGGCGCCATCGACGGCGCCGGGCCGGTGAAGCGCTTCTGGACGATCGTCTTTCCTTTGATCTCGCCGACCACCTTCTATCTGGTCGTCATCAACATCGTTTACGCGATGTTCGATACCTTCGGCATCGTTCATGCGACGACGCAGGGCGGACCGGCGCGCGCCACGGAAATTCTGGTCTACAAGGTTTATTTCGACGGTTTCATCGGCCTCAACCTGGGCTCCTCGGCGGCGCAGTCGGTCATACTGATGGTGATCGTGATTGCTCTGACCGCGATCCAGTTCCGCTTCGTCGAACGCCGCGTGCAATATTGAGGAGCGTCAAAGGTGGTTGAAAATCGTCCCTTCCTGAATGTCCTGGCTCACCTCGTCCTGATCCTCGGCGTCACCATCGTGGTCTTCCCGGTCTATATCGCCTTCATCGCATCGAGCCACGGTCCGAACGACTTCCTGTCCGGCGTCGTACCGCTGGTGCCGGGACCGCACCTCATCGAGAACTATTCGACCATGCTGTCGTCGGGAATGACAAGTTCCGGTGCGCCGCCGATCGGGCCGATGATGATCAACTCGTTGATCATGGCGGTCGGTGTCGCGGTCGGTAAGATTGCCATTTCCATCCTCTCCGCCTTCGCCATTGTCTATTTCCGGTTTCCCTTTCGCACGCTCGCCTTCTGGATGATCTTCATCACCCTGATGTTGCCGGTCGAGGTCCGTATCGTACCGACTTACAAGGTGGTCGCCGACCTCGGAATGCTGAACAATTATGGCGGGCTCATTATTCCGCTGATCGCATCGGCAACCGCGACCTTCCTGTTCCGCCAGTTTTTCCTCACCGTTCCCGAGGAACTGATGGAGGCGGCGCGCGTCGATGGCGCAGGACCGCTGAAATTCTTCCGCGATATCCTGCTGCCGCTGTCGGTGACCAATATCGCGGCGCTGTTCATCATCCTGTTCGTGCTGGGCTGGAACCAATATCTGTGGCCGCTGATCGTCACCACCGACCAGAGCCTCTACACCGTCGTGATGGGTATCCAGCGCATGGCGGCAGTCGCGGATGCCGAGCCGAGATGGAATCTCGTCATGGCGGCGGTCATCCTGGCCGCTTTGCCGCCCGTCCTCGTCATCGTCGCCATGCAACGCCTTTTCGTCAAAGGCCTGGTCGAAACGGAGAAATGAAATGGCCACGATCAATATTGTCGACGTCAAGAAAAACTATGGTTCCGTTCCCGCCGTCAATGGCATCAATCTGGCGGTTGCAGACGGCGAATTCATCGTGCTCGTCGGCCCTTCCGGCTGCGGCAAATCAACCTTGCTTCGCATGATTGCCGGATTGGAATCGATCAGCGACGGGCAAGTCGAGATTGCCGGCCGCAACGTGAACAAGGCAGAGCCGGCAGAGCGCGACATCGCCATGGTCTTCCAGAACTATGCGCTTTATCCGCACATGACGGTTCGCGGAAACCTGGAATACGGCTTGAAGAACCGTGGCACGGCGCGCGTGGAAATCGATCGCCGCGTCAAGGAAGCGGCCGACATCCTCGAAATCGGACCGCTGCTCGACCGCAAGCCACGCGAATTGTCGGGAGGGCAACGCCAGCGCGTCGCGATGGGACGTGCGATCGTCCGCGAGCCGGCTGCGTTTCTTTTCGATGAGCCTCTGTCCAATCTCGATGCCAAGCTGCGCGTGCAGATGCGCGTCGAAATACGCCGGCTGCAGCGCCGCCTGAAGACCACCAGCATCTATGTGACGCATGACCAGCTCGAAGCCATGACGCTCGCCGACAGGCTCGTCGTCATGAATGGCGGGCTGGTCGAACAGGTCGGAACGCCGGTGGAGGTCTACGACCGCCCGGCGAGCTTGTTCGTTGCCGGCTTCATCGGCTCCCCGCCGATGAACCTGGTGCCGATCGACGTATTCAAGACGGTCGGGGCCGATCGAAGCCTCACATTGCCCGAAGGGACCGATATAGTCGGGCTTCGGCCGGATGCGCTGCTCATCGAACAGCCCGCCGAGCCCTCCATCCGCCTCAGTGCGATCGTCGAGCTGCTCGAGCCGATCGGCGGGGAAAGCCACCTGCACGTCAGATTGGGCGAGGGCCAGCAGACGATCGTCCTGACCGTTCAGGGCCGGCCGGACTTTCCCGAGACCGCGCAGATCGATGTCTTTGCCCGCATCGATCAGATGCACCCCTTCAACAGCAAAACGGGAAGGCGGACGGATTGAGACGCGCAGGCGTCCTCCGTCGTGCTCCGAGCCTCAAGAAGTCACGAAAGAGACGAGACAATGACAAGATCAGAACAGCGATCCGGACCCATCCGCAGCGAGGTTCAGGCGCATCGAGGCGCATCGGCGATCGCACCGGAAAACACGATCGCCGCTTTTCGGGCGGCGGCCGAGCAGGGGGCTGAATGGGTCGAGCTGGATGTCGCACTTCTTGGTGACGGAACGGCCGTCGTCATCCACGACGTTTCGGTCGACCGTTGCTCCTCGTCGAAGGGCAATCTCGGTGACCTCAGTGCGGCCGATCTCGATAAGATCGACGCGGGCGCATGGTTTGATCCCCGCTTCAAGGGCGAACCCATGCCAACCCTTGCCGCGGTCGTATCCGCTTTGGGAGAACTGGGGCTGAATGCCAATGTCGAGATCAAGCAGCACCCGCATCACAAATCGCTCGATCAGCTGGTGAAAACGGTTGATGAACACCTGCGGGCACGCGCGCCGCAGACCAAGATCATGATATCGAGCTTCGACGCTGCAGCACTCAAGCGTATGCACGAAATCAACCCAAGCTACGAGCTCGCCATGCTGTGGAGCAAAGTGCCGGATGACTGGAGAGACGTGCTCCAATCGATTCCGGCGACGACGGTCCATCTTGGTTACAAATCCCTCAGCATCGGTTTTCTCGAAGAGGCAGTGCGCCACGGCATCAAGGTTCGGGCCTGGACCTCCAACGATCCTAGGGAACTCGCATCATTTTGGCATGCCGGCTTGACCGGTGTGATAACAGACGATCCGAGTGTTTATCTCTCGTAAGGAAGAGCGATGGGGAGCCGGGTCATATCGAGCCGACAACGCGAAATACTGGCGCTGATCGAAACCGAGGGCGTCCAATATATCGACGAGCTGGCGCGCCGATACGATCTGACGACCCAGACGATCCGGCGCGATATCAATGCCCTTTGCGATCTCGGTCATGCCCGCCGCTTTCACGGTGGCGTCGATGTGCCGGTCGAGGGCAGCAACATCTCGCTCAACGCCCGCGCTCAGCTCAACCGCCGTGCCAAGCGACAGATCGCCAGACGGGTCGCCGCCGATATCGGCGCGGATGCGACGGTGTTTCTCGGGATCGGCAGCACGGTTCAGTTCGTTGCCGAGGCTTTGCGCGATCATCAGGGGCTGAGGGTGATCACCAACAATATCCACGTCGCCTTGACGCTTTGCGAATCTCCCAGTGTCGAAGTCCATCTCACCGGCGGGCTGCTGCGTCATGACGACCGTGACGTCGTAGGCACGGATGTGATCAAGTTCGTCGAGAAATTCTATGCGACCTATGCGGTTGTCGGCGCCGGCGCACTGAACCCGCTGACCGGCCTGATGGACTTCAGCTATGCCGAAGCGCAGATCACCAATGCGCTGCTGGAGAATGCGCAGACGCGCCTTTTGGCGGCCGATGTCAGCAAGTGGACGCGCCATGCGAGCGTGCGCGTTGCGCCCTTCAACAAGATTACCCGCTTTTACACCGACCGGCTGCCGGCCGATGCATCCGTCGCCGGCGTGCTCGCCGAGAGCAGCATGGAGGTGGTGACCTGCGGCGAGGAGACGATATGACGTTCGTAAATCTGGCGCCATCCGCGGCCGAGTTGCAGCACGTGCGTTATCTCTTCACCGATATCGACGATACGCTGACGACCGAGGGGAAACTTCTGCCGCAGACCTATAGTGCCCTTTGGGACCTCAGCCGCGCCGGCATTGCCGTCGTTCCGGTCACGGGCGGTTCAGCTGGGTGGTGCGAACACATCGTCCGTGCCTGGCCTGTCGCCGCGGTCATCGGCGAAAGCGGTGCCTATGCCGTTACGCGCCGCAGCGGCGAGGTTGTCTTCGACTACTGGGAGGACGGCGCGTTGCAAGGCGAGCGTCAACGCCGGCATCTCAAGGCGATCGAAAATCTGATTTCGGAAAAAGGCGGCACGTTCAGGATTGCCCATGATCAGGTGTTCCGCCTGGCTGACGTGGCGATCGACATTCAGGGGCAGGATGCGCGCGCTGTCGAGGAGCTGGCGGGCGATATCAGGGCAATGGGCGGGACCGTCGCCATCAGCTCCATCCACCTCAACACCTGGATCGGCGATTATGACAAACGCGCCATGAGCGAGCGCCTCCTGACCGGCCTATTCGGGGTCGATCCCGCAGAATTGCCTTTCATGACCGCATTCGTCGGCGATTCTCGAAATGATGCGCCGATGTTTGGCTTCATTCCCAACTCTTTCGGCGTCAGCAATATCGTTCCTGTCCTTCCGCATCTGCAGCATGTGCCGAAATGGATCTCCGCCCAGCCCGCAGGGCTTGGTTTCGCCGACATCGCGAGGACGATCCTGGATGCCATGGGCACCAGTCAATGAGGCGCTAGCAGCCTGCAACCAAAGCTGGCGCAAGCTGAGTAAGCCATGCGCCGCGCCTCGGATGCTCGAAGGCCGAACCGCCATCGGAATGGCGGACGAAGATTCGAATCCCGGTTATGACATTGCGCGCCGCAGCATCATCGCTATCGCTCGAACGGCTCGCCGAGCGAGGCGATGCCGTTGAGCTTGAGCAGGCGGCGATCCGCCGAAATGATGCCGAGCACGATGATCGTCACCAGGTAGGGCAGGCATGCCAGCAGCTGCGAGGGGACGTCGAGCCCGGTCGCCTGGGCGGCGAGCCCCATCAACGATACGGCGCCGAACAGGCATGCCCCGAGAAAGATGCGGCCGGTCAGCCAGGTTCCGAAGACGACGAGCGCGATCGCGATCCAGCCACGGCCGGCAATCATCCCGTCCGCCCAGAGCGGCGTGTAGATTGTCGCCGCATAGGCACCGGCAAAGCCTGCCATCATGCCGCCGAATGCGACCGCGGCGAAGCGGATGGCGATGACCGGATAGCCGATGGCATGCGCCGCTTTCGGGTTTTCGCCTATTGCGCGGATGATCAGACCAACCTTGCTATAGGCAAACATCGCCCAGATCGCGATGGTTGCGGCCAGCGAAAGCCAGACGACGATATCCTGGACAAACAGGCCGCCGATGACGGGAAGATCGGAAAGGCCGGGAATGGCGATCTTCGGCAGAGCCCTGACCGTCAGGCTCTCGTAGGTCTTGCCGAACAGCGCCGACAGGCCTTGCCCGAGAATCCCGATGGCAAGCCCTGTCGCGACCTGGTTTGCGTTGAAGCCGAGCACGATGGCCGCAAAGATCAGCGACAGGAGGGCGGCGCCGAGGCCGCCAGCGAGGAAAGCCAGAAAATGGCCGCCGCCGTGATAGACGATTATGAAGGCGATGACGGCGCCGAATGCCATCAGCCCCTCGACGCCAAGATTGAGAACCCCGGCGCGTTCGGCGACCAGCTCCCCGAGCGCTGCCAGGAGAAAGGGGGTCGCAGCCGCCAGCATTCCGGCGAGGATGAACTCGATGGCGTTCACGTCGCGCTCCTGGTTGCCGTCGGACGCCAGGCAAGACGGTAGCGCGTGAAGGCGATGGCGACCAAATAGGCGAGAAGCAGGCTGCCCTGGAAAACCCGGACGGCGGCAACGGGGAGATTGGCCGAAACCATGGCGTTGTCACCGCCGATATAGAGGGCCGCCATGACAATGGCTGAGATGATGATGCCGATCGGATGAAGGCCGCCGAGATAGGCGACGATGATTGCCGCATAGCCGTAGCCGGTGGAGATCGAGCGCTGCAATTGACCGAGGGGGCCGGCGACCTCGGCCGCACCGGCAAGACCGGCTGCCGCCCCGCCGATCAGCAGGGAAAGCCAGATTGCCCGGCTCTCCGTGAATCCGGCATAGCTCGCCGCCCGCGGCGCCAATCCGCCGACCTGCAATTTGTAGCCGATGAAGCTCTTCTGCATGAAGACCCAGGCGGCAATCGACAGGAGGAGGGCGACAATGAGCGAGACATTGACGCGCGTTCCCTCAAGCAGGATCGGCACCATCGCGTCATACTGGAACATGACGGATTGCGGAAAATTGAAGCCGTTCGGATCTTTCCACGGCCCGAGCAGCAGATAATTGAGGAGTTGCACGGCAACGAAGCTCAGCATCAGCGATACGAGGATTTCATTGGCATTGAGCCTGACGCGCCAGAAGGCGGTAAGTGACGCCCAGAATGCACCGCCTATCGTGCCGAGCAGCAGCATTGCCGGCCAGATCCATTGTCCTGTTGCGCCAGGCCACCAGATCGGAATGGCGGAGGCGAAAATCGCGCCGAGCACGAATTGTCCTTCAGCCCCGATATTAAACACCTTGGCGCGGAAGCCGATTGCAAGCCCCTGCGCGATCAGGAGCAATGGGCCGGTCTTGAGGAGAACTTCGGAGAACGACGCCCACGAGACGAAGGGCTCGATCAGCATCGCATAGACGACCGCAGCCGGATCGCGGCCCATGACGACGTAAAGTCCGAGATTGAGAATGACGGTGACGATGAGGGCTAAGGGCGGCGCGAGAAGGGTGGCGGCAAGCGATGCCCGCTCCCGGCGGACCAGCGTGGGCAGGGCGAGGAAGGTTCTGCTCATGCGGGGGCTTTCTCGCGATGCGGCTGGGCTCCGATCATATAACGGCCGATCTCTTCGGGCCTGGTGTCGCGCGTGACCAGCGGCGGGCTCAGCGTGCCGTGGTGCAGGACCTGGATGAAGTCGCAGAGTTCGAACAATTCCTCGAGCTCCTCGGAAATGATGAGGATCGCCATGCCTTCATTGCGAAGGCTGATGAGCCGCTTGCGGATTGCCGCGGCCGCACCGATATCGACGCCCCAGGTCGGCTGGGCCAGGAAAAGAAGCTTCGGCGCCAGCATGATTTCGCGCCCGACGATGAATTTTTGCAGGTTGCCGCCGGAAAGCGACCCTGCATCCGCCTCGGGGCCGGGGGTGCGCACGTCATAGTCGCGGATGCATTCATTGGTGAAGCTCTTTGCCCGTACTTTGTCGAGCAGGCCATGCCTCACAAGGTCGAGCGGATGGGCGGTCAGCAGGCTGTTGAGGGCAAGCGACATTTCGGGAACCGCACCGCGGCCGAGCCGGTCCTCCGGGACGAATGCGAAGCCGAGCCGTCGGCGAGCGGCGGCGTCGAGCGTGCCGACATCGCGGCCCATCATGAAGATCTGGTCGCACTGATCGCGCGGCAGGACGGTCTCGCCTGAAATCAACGCTGCGAGCTCGCTTTGGCCGTTCCCCGAAATCCCGGCAATGCCGAGGATTTCACCGGCGTGCACCGTCAGGCTGACGTTGGAGAGCGGCACGGCGAAAGGATCCGACCGGTAGTCGAGGCCGATAAGCTCCAGGCGCTTTTCGCCCTCGGCCAAAGGCAGGGGAGGCATGGGTTCGGGCATGGCGCGGCCGATCATCATGCGCGCAAGCTCGTGGGCGTCATGCTGGCGCGGATCGACATGACCGGTCACGCGACCGCCGCGCAGGATCGTCGCGCGATCGCAGAGCGATTGGATCTCTTCGAGCTTGTGGGAGATGAAAAGGATGGATACGCCGCCGTCGCGCAGCCGGCGCAATGTTTCGAAGAGCTTTTCCACCGCCTGCGGTGGCAGTACCGACGTCGGTTCGTCGAGGATCAGCAGTTTCGGATCGGTCATCAGGCAGCGAATGATTTCCACCCGCTGCCTTTCGCCGACGGAAAGCGAATGCACATGGGCGAAAGGATCGACCTCGAGACTGAATTCGCGCCCGAGCTTGCGAACGCGCTCGGCAAGCTCGCTCTTCTTGCCGGACACGATCAGGCGGATATTCTCGACGACGGTCAGACCCTCGAACAGCGAGAAATGCTGGAAGACCATGCCAATGCCGGCGCGCCTTGCCTCTGCGGGAGAGGCAAGGCTGACTGGCTGTCCGTTCCATGCGACCGTGCCGCTGTCCGGCTGCTCGACGCCATAGATCAGCTTCATCAGAGTCGATTTGCCAGCCCCGTTTTCTCCGAGGATTGCATGGATGGAGCCGGCCGCGACGTCGAGGTCGATCTGCCGATTGGCATGGACCTGACCGTAGCTTTTGGAAATGCCGCGCAGCGACAGAAGCGGGTTTACCATGGCTTACTTCGGCAACGGCGTCGTCACACCCTTGACGTGCCAATTCATGGCGACGATCTCAGCGTCCGTCAGCGTGGCACCGGAAGCGACGCCTTCACTGCCGTCAGCCTTGGTAATCGGGCCGGTGAATGGCGAGAAGCTGCCATCGGCGATCTTTGCCTCGAGCTCCTTGATCTTGGCCATCGTATCGGCCGGAATCGCTGGGTTCCAATCGACGACTTCGACCACCTTGTCGGCAACGCCGAGGAAGGTATTGGCGCCCTTGAAGGTGCCGGCGAGGTGCGCATCAACCGACGCCTTGAAAAACGGCGACCAGTCAGTGGCGACGCAGCCGAGATAGGTCTTCTCGGCATATTTCTTCATTGAGGAATTGAGATTGAAGGCATAGATGCCGGCGTCCTCGCAGGCCGAGATCACCGAAGGCGTATCCTGCGCATTCGAGAAGATCACGTCGCAGCCTTGCGAGATCAGCGCCTTGGCGGCTTCCTGCTCCTTGGCCGGATCGAACCAGGAATTGACCCAGACGACCGATACTTCGACATCGGGCTTGACGGCCTGTGCGCCGAGCGTGAAGGCATTGACTGAGGTGATCAGCTCGGGAATGGCGAAAGCCGAAACCGAGCCTAGCTTGCCTGTCTTGGAAACGGCCGCCGCTGCCATGCCGAGCAGATAAGTTCCCTGGAAATATTTGGCGGCGAAGGGCGAGAAATTCGGCGCGACCTGGAAGCCTGAAGCATGCAGGACGGTCACCTTGGGATTACGACGGGCAATCTGCAGCGCGCCGTTCTGATAACCGAAGGAGCCGGCGATCAGGAAATGGTTTCCGTCGGCGACCGTCTTGTTCATGATGCGGTCTGCGTCCGGGCCTTCGGCGATGTTCTCGATGATCGTGACCTTCACCTTGTCGCCGTAAGCGGCCTTGATCGGGTCGATGCCGGCGGCAAGCGCATGGCCCCAGCCGACGTCGCCAACAGGCGAGGGAACGACGAGGGCAATGCCGAGCGTTTCGTCTGCGGCAGCCGCGGAGCGGCCGGCAAAAGCCGTCGCGAGACCGGCAGCCGCCGCGCTCTTCATGAGTGTTCTGCGGGTGAGATCGTTGGACATGTCAGTTCCCTCTTTTGGTTTTCAGAATTTCACTGTCTCGAGCGCCGCCTCCGCGGCGGCGAAAAGCATGGCCTCATCGAGCCCGATAAATTCGCCGCCCTGCCAGACGATGCGCCCGTTGATCATGGTTAGATCGGTCGGCATGCCGATCCCGACCTTGGCAATGAGGCTCAACGGATCGTGGCGCGTGCCGACATAATCCATCCGCCTCGTATCGATCGCGAAGAGGTCGGCGGCCATGCCGGGAGCAAGCCGGCCGATATAGCTGCGACCTAGCAGACTTGCGCCGCCCGCGGTCGCATAGTTCAGGAAATCCACGGGCGCGGGAACCGGATGGGCCCGCGTCGATGCCGTCAGGCATTGCAGCATATAGGCAGAGTGGATGCAGTGCATGAGGTTGGAGTTGTCGTTCGAAGCCGCACCGTCGCAACCGAGCCCGATGCGCAGGCCGAAATTCGACATCGCAGGAATGTCCGTCACTTCGGCGCCGACCAGATAGACCGGCTCGGGGCAATGCGAGACGCCTGTGCCGCTTGCCGCCATCTTGCGCAATTCGTCGTGTGTCAGCTCCCAGCAGTGAGCATAATAGGTGTCAGGCCCGGCAAAGCCGATTTCGGCACAGTAGTCGACCGTACGCATCCCGTACCGCGCCTCGATGACGGGGCTTTCGCCTTCACCGACATGCGTGTGCAATTGGACGCCGCGATCACGGGCGAGCGCGACCGACTCGACGAAGGTTTCGCGGTAGCAATTGACCGGCTGGCAGGGGGCGACGACGACCTGCCGCATGCTGTAGGCGCCGGCATCGTGATAGCTGTCGATCAGCCGGGCGCAATCGGCGATGAATTCATCCGTCGTTTCCAGCATGGCGTCCGGGATCGTGGAGCCCTCGGACTTCGGCAGCGTGTTGCCGCCGCGTCCTGCGTGGAAACGCATGCCGAGAAGTTCGGCCGCCTCGAACTGGCGATCGATCAGGCGCTTTCCGGCGTGCCGGGGGAAACAATATTGATGGTCGAAGGCCGTGGTGCAGCCATGTTTGATCATCTCGGCCATCGCCGTGACCGAGGAATGGTAGAAGCAATTCTCGTTCAGCCGCGAGAAGATCGGATAGATCCGGTCGAGCCATTCGATGACGGAGAGCTTCGTCCAATCGAGATCGGCCCGGTTACGCACGAAGCATTGAAAGAAGTGGTGATGGGTGTTGACGAGGCCCGGATAGACAAACCAGCCGGATGCATCCTGGATGATCGTATCGGCCGGCACCGCCTCTTGCGGCAGATTCGCACCGATCGCCTGGATTGCCGGACCATTGGTCAGCAGATCCGCATTGCGGCGCACAGTTGGCCCATTGCCTTCGTCGACAATAATGGCTGCGCAGTTTTTCAGGAGGTAGCCGGCCATCTCACTTCTCCAGACCGGCCGCATGAGGATCGGGCTTCAACTCGTGCAGGCGGTGGATGCCGGGCATTTCGATGAAACCCTCAAGGCTGCGGATGGCTCGCAGCCAGAGCCGGATGTTCGGATAGGGATCGAGCGATATGCCGCCGTCAGGCGCCAGCGCCACATAGGGGAAGCAGGCGATGTCGGCGATGGTCGCGCGGTCCGATACCAGGAACCGAATTCCGCGGAGCCGCTGCTCGAAAAGGCCCGCCTCCAGCTCGCGCAGCGCAGCAACCCCTTGTGCCTGTAGGGCCTCGATATTGCCGGGGCGCAGAAGCATCTGATGCAGCCGTGCGCCGCCAAGATTGGCCGTCAGCCGGTGCGAAAAAGAAAGCCATTGCTGCAGGCGCGCCGTCTCCTGCGGCGCGCTCGCGCCCAACCATTCCGGCCCGCTCAGCGCGGCGAGATAGGCAAGGATGGCTGAAGATTCCGTCAGGACGAGGTCGCCATCCTCAAGGATCGGGATGGAGCCTGCCGGATTGAGGGCCAGAAGTTCAGGGCCGCGATGCTCGGCGCCGGGATGGAAGTCGACCGGCCGGATGTCCAGCTTGACGCCGAGGATCGCAGCCATCAGGCGGATCTTGTAGCAGCTCGGCGAGAGGATGTAGTCGTAGAGCTTCATTGTGCGACCAGCTGCGCCCCATAGAGATAGTTATGGCGCTTTAGCCAGCGCCGGTAAGCGATCGATGTCATGTCGGCCCGGGTCGGAATTTCCATGCCGGGATCGAGCGGCAGAAGCGCCGGGATCTGGTTTTCGAGGATCGACCGATCCTGCAGGAAAATCATCTGCTGAAAATGGATGAGGTCTGTCATTGGCGTGACGTCGTCGAAGAGGGCCATCCACGGCCACACGTCGCAAAGATCTTCCGCAAGCGGCTGGACGAACAGGGTAATGACATCCCATTCCTCCGGGTGGGGAGGGCAGGTCTTGTAGAGCACCGAGCAGGTCGGAGCCGGCACGCGGTACATATATTCGGTGGTTATCCCGCCGGTCGCCGATTTTGCGGCCTGCGGCTGGTAGAATTTCACCTGCGTCGCCCAGACTTCATCCTCGCGGATTTCGACCTTGTAACTTTCGACTTCGGTGTGCGGCTCGGCGCCGAGTATATCCGTATGGACGAAGGGAAAATGCGCGATGTCGAGGAAGTTCTCGACCGCTCTCAGAGGAGAACAGCGTACCCGCACGACGCCCACATCGACGAAGCGGCGGCCGGGCTGATCCGCCTCGGGAATGGCAAAGAGCTCCTTGGCGGGGTTGCCGAGGGAGGACCAGACATGGCCGTAGCGAACGCGAACGGGCAGGGCGCGTCCATCGCTCGATGTAACGCGCGCCGCACCGTCCGGCGTGCGCGTCACCTCTATCGGCTCGCCCATCAAAGCGGTTTCGCTTCCCGCCTTGGTGAGCTGGCTGAAGAGGCCGACCGGGTACCATTGATCGATCATCGCGCCTGCCCCTGTCATGCGGCATCCTTCCGGCCTGTTTCCGCCCCGCGGCGAACTGTCTCGGCGATGCGCGACGCCACGAGCCGATCCGCAACATTGCGACCCTGCTCGACAAGGACGTGGACGAGCGTGCGGTCAGTCTGCGCCGCAGGCAGCAGCCGGATCCAAGGATAATCGACAATGGGGATTAGCCCGTCCGCACCAACTTGTCCGCCGGCCGCCGCTTCGATTGCGGCAATATCGGTCTCCAGCGTCAGCGAACGGAGTGGAACGAGATGGTCGAGGGGTGGCGGTCCGACAGTCGGTTCTCCGACCGCCACCCAGATGATGCCGCCTTGTTCTTCGACCTGCTGAACCGCCACACGGATCGTTTCCGGCGGGACAAGATCGGGATGAGCCGGGATACGGATGCATCGTCCCGTCGGAGAATAGCTCCAGCCATGATAGATGCACGAGAGAGCATCGCCTCGTACGAAGCCATGAGACAACCGCATTCCACGATGCGGGCAGCGATCGGACGATGCCGATAGGCGCCGGGACTGACTGCGCCAAAGTGCGATGGGTCCCGCCGGCGTCCATGCCGGTATGACGGTTGCCGGCGGCAGATCTGCAGAAAGGGCGACCGGCGTCCACGTGCCGGTCGTATCAGAGAGCATGACCTTTACTTCCTCAATTTTACCAATGCATTAGCGCCGCTGGCTATAAACTGCTGCCGAGGTTGCAATCTCAGTTTCCTAGAGAGGCTTGCATAAAAAAATCGCATTGGCAATAATGATTAAATAAAGTGCATCGAGCTATGCCGCGGGATTTGAAGTGTGTCGGCGGGATCTACAATCCTGCGCTGAATCTCGTCGACCCAGACATCGATCGGCCCCAGCGAGCATCCCATTTCCAGCATGTCGATTAGCTCCACAGGCCCTGCGACCTCAAGTTCGACGCGGTCAGCGCCGGCGTAAAAGAAATGCTGCGAAAGGCCGAGCTTTTCGGCATGACGGTGAATCCAGGGGACGAACGACGCGGCATTGACGTCGCCGAGGATCGTGATCCTTTCGCGCAATTCGCCCTGTCGTGACCGTGTCATCGCAGCGTCTCTCATCTGTCTCATGACGATAGCATAAAGGTTCGGTGCATTTGTGAAAGGGCATGAGCAGCCGAAAGGTTTTTGGCTCTTTTGCCACAGATCAGGACCGGCCAGTCAGGTTGCGGGCGGCGTGCATTTGAAATTGGAATTGGCCACGACGCCGCGCCGAAAGGCAGTGAGGCGAGCCCGAGCCCGGGCCTGTCATACCTTGAAGGCGCCGTCATCTCGATCTATTGGCCAGTTTACGATCGGCTCCCAGCGTTCGTGGGACCTGGCCAGAGCGCCACAAATGTCATGCGCTGCACTACAACGTGCGCGTTCGCCCGAATGACCGCAACAACAGATTGATGGAGACTGCAACCTTGTCGATGTCGCGAATGTCCCGCGAATATTGACCGGTGTAGAGTTTTACGATCATGCTGTCGCGGGCAGCGCCGCTGAGTTCGAAATAGAGGTGCAGGTAATAGGCTTGCTTGTCGCCGCTGCGGCTTACGCTTCTCCGTCGTTGGGTGACCTGTCCGAGCTCCGCTTCGAAGGGGGCGAAGCCGGGGAGTTTCAGCATGACCGATTTGGATTGAAATCGGGCCATGGTGGGGACTGCAACGACTGCCTTGTCCAGTGCCAGACTGACGATTTGGCCGGGGACATCGTCGACGACAGCAGGTTCATCGAGCTTGAACGCATGAAACAGCCGCCGGGGTTTCTCAAAGCAGATCAGTGACGCGATGAGCAGGACGACGATATTGATCCCTGACCACCAGGCCGCGACCGGCGAAAACTGGCCTTGCACATGCGACGTTTCCGGCACGACGTTGACCAGCAGGCCAAGGACGGTGACCGTGATCATGCTCGCGATCCAGGCGAAGCTGTAGCGGTCGAACTGGTTCAACTCGTTGCCGCTGCCCTTCGGTGTCACCCTGAACGGCTTGCCGAATGGTCTCACCAGGCTGGAGACCACGGTCGGCAACATGCGGAATGTCGCAAAGGTCCCGACGGCGCTGGAAACTACAGGCAGATAACGGGTCGGCGTGACCCACAGCATGAGTAGAAAATACGCCGCCAGCAGTGGCACCTGGTGAGAGACATAATCGGCTATGTCAGTGAAATGGAGCGGGAGCAGGCCGAACCAGAGATAGACGATGGGGACGAGCAATATCGTGAAGCGGACCAGATACTGCACCAGCCATGACGCCGGCAGGAACATGATCCGTTGAAAAAGCGTCAATCCCGGGCCACGCAGCGGGCCATTATATAGGTAAAGGGTTTGAATACCTCCCTGACACCACCGTTCGCGCTGCACAAAATAACCGGTCAGGTTTTCGGCGGCCAGTCCCATCGATAGCCGCTCGTTCAGGTAGCGCGTCTTGTAGCCTTTGTTGAGCATCGAAAGCGTTGTCAGCAGGTCTTCCGTGATCGACTCCGTCGGAAACCCGCCTATTGCGTCGACGGCCTTGCGGCGGGCAATCGAGCATGATCCGCAGCAGAAACTGACGTCCCAGGCGTCTCGGCTGGGCGCGATCTCGTCGAAGAACAGGCGCTGCTCGTCCGGCCAGATATTCTCCAGGCCAAGGTTTGATTGCACCGGATCGACATTGAAGAAATGTTGAGGCGTCTGGACGATGCCGATGCTGTCATCGCTAAAGAAGGGCAGCGTCCGGCGAAGGAAATGTCGATAGGGCACGAAGTCGGCGTCGAAGATCGCAATGAACTCGCCCGAGCTGACCTTCAGCCCATTGTTCATATTGCCTGCTTTGGCATGGCTGTTGTCGCCGCGCGTGACGTGGATGACGTTCTTTTCTTCGCAATAGGCCTTCAGCCAGTCCCGGCGTTGGTCGTCAAGCACATACACATTCAATTTGTCGGCAGGATAATCCAGCGCGCGGGCGCCGATGATGGTTCGCTCGAGCACGTCGAGCGGCTCATTATAGGTGGGGATGAATACATCGACAGTCGGCAGTTCGCGTTTGTCGCGCGCGAAGAAAACACGACCCAGCCTGTCCGCTTCTGCGCTCCGGTCGACATGGCGGCTCATCAATACCAGAAAAAGGATGACTTCGAAGCAGGCGAGAACCTCGACGACAAAGAGGGTCCAGACCCAGTAGAAGCTCGGACCGTCGCTGGGATAGGGAAGCACGGTCTCCGTCAAGCGCCAGAACATGTATCGCAATGCGAATGCTGCGACAAACGCGCAGGTCACCGCCCGTGTCCAGGTGTGATGGCGCGACCAATTGAACGGCCCCAGGAAAAAGAAGGCCAAAACGGCAAAGGTCGGAGCCAGCGCTACAAGATACTGAACCACAGGCTTTTGACCCAGTTGGATACGTTGATGCCGCGCTTGGAAAACCGTACCTGCACTGTGCGCCCCACCTGGCAGAAGTTCGCAAAGTCGCCGTTCATGAAGGATGGATCGAGGTGAACCCGAATGCGGGCATTGCGCTGTGTCGACGGCGGCAAACTGGCGGCAAAGGAATCGGTCTCGACCGAAGCCGAACTGCCTCTGACAGAGACGACCGTACCTTGGAAAATATCGCTGCGGCCAAACAAACGCACCTGCGCGACAAGTCCCGGATAGATCTCGTCGTAGTTGACTTCGGGAACAAGGATATCCACAAACAGCTCTCGGCAGTCGAGCAGGCGCACCAGCTCGTTGTTCAGCACGACGTTGGAACCGTTGACGATACTCCTGCTCCAGACAATGCCGTCGAACGGCGCGATTGCGGTTGCGGATTCAAGGTTGCCGACGCGGTTTCTCTCTTCGACCAATTGCTTTTGGACTTCGCCGGCTCGTGTCTCATTTTCCGCTATGCGTGAGTTCAAGTCGTTGATGCGAACGACAACCTCGTCTTCACGCTGTCGCGAATAAGGCACGTCATTCTGTCCGTCGCCGAAGACAAAGATACCCTGGCGGACCGCATTGAGCCTTTGTTCCAACTGATCGACAGTCAGATTGCTGATTTCGACCTCCCCGCCGGTCGCAGCGCCGGCGGCACGCGCGGCCTCAACCAGCTTCTGCGTCAGAATACCTTTTGAGTTGAGTGCCATCCGACGGTCCAGGTCGACCTGCGCGACCAGATCCTGGGCTTGCGACACCTCGACTTTTTTCCTGAGGATTTCGACTTCGCGTTCGAGATTGGCAATGGTGGTCTGTCTGTAGACCTCCAATCTGGCAGACAATTCCTCGCGAAGCGCGGACAGCTCGTCCCGTTCCTTCTTCAGTGCCGCGACACGGTCGAGTGCGGTGTTGCGATCTGCCTCGAGCGACGCGAGGATTGCGCGATTGACGCGCGTATTTTTGATTTCTGCGAGCGATTGTCCCGCTTTGACCGGGCTGCCGACCTTGAGGGGTTCTTCCGCAATCGTGCCGTCGATCGGGGCATTAACGACAGCAAACCGGGCATTGACCGTGCCATCAAGGCTCGTAAAGCCGGTAATCGTCGGCAATGAGACGACAGTCACGAGTGTCAGCAGCAGCAGGCCGACGACGATGCGCGTAATGCGATGATTCCAGATCATGGTGACATCCGAAGGTATCGCTTTGCAGCCATCCGTCCCTATCGAGCCGGCACAAACGGATGCAACTCATTCTTGCATAATTTAGCGCATCGAAAAATAGTAGACAAGGGATGGTCGCAAAATCGGCGCATGGCGGAACAGCCGTAGCCGCCAGCCCGCCGACGCAGGCTTGCACCTTGTCGATGGGGGAAACAGTGAGGCATTTTTCGGCCGTGGCGGTCCAATGCCGTCCGCAAATTTCCCGGCGCCGGTCTGACGCGGGGAGAGTGACATTCTTGCTTTGCAGACACAGGACACTTCAACTTTTGGAGAATCTACCCCAAGCGCATCATGCCGTTTTTGAGGGTAGGGGATCATGCCCCGTCTTGCAAATGTGTGAGGAAGACCTCGGCCGGCGTTCGATAACCGAGGCACTTTCTCGGCTGGTCGTTGAGCTGACGGGCGAGCTGGATCAGGTCATGATGCGAGACGGCCGTCAGGTCCGTCTCGCCCGGCATGAAGCGCCGGATGCGCTTGTTGGTGTTTTCCACCGCGCCTTTCTGCCACGGTGCGCTGGGATCGCAGAACCAGCTGCGTGCGCCGATGCCGTCTTCCAAAGCCCTGAATCCGGCAAACTCCGTGCCGCGGTCGAAGGTGAAGCTCTGGCGTGCGAATGCCGGCAAAGGAGAGAATGCTTCGATGATCTTGTCCATGATCGGCCGCGAGTGCCGGCTCTGGTTCTTGATCATCACGGTGTAACGGCTTTTGCGTTCGACCAATGAGGTGAGGTTGGCAGGACCCATATCACGTCGGAAGATCAGCAGGTCGCCCTCCCAATGGCCGAATTGCGATCGATCCCCAATAAAATCAGGCCGTTGCGATATCTTGTAGGCTCCAGGAAACACGCTGTCGCGGGGCTTCCTGGAGCCGCGAGGACGGCGTTTGCGGCGCGCTTCGGGCAAGTAGCGATAGAGGCCCAACCCGTAATCTTCCTTGCCATAGACGAAGCGATAGATCGTTTCGGCGCAAATCCGAACGAGAGTGAGGCCGTCCGCCCACAGGCGGCCAGCGATCTGCTCGGGCGACCAGGAGGCCTGCAATCTGTCGATGACCAGTTCGCGCAATTGCGGATGCCGTCTGAGCTTCCGCAGGCGTTGCCGCCGGTCCTTGGCGATGTCGTTGGCAACCGTCGAGTAATAGCCGCTATATTCGGGAAGCTCGCGATCATGAAACGTATTGCGCCGGATCTCGCGATAGATCGTCGAACGGTGTCGTCCGAGCTGGCGCGCCATCTCATTGACCGGCACCTTACGTTCGACAAGCTGGTGCAGACGGCGTCGGTCGGCGAGCGTCAATTGCAAATAGCATCGAGACATTCCAAAATCTCCAAAGGGAAGCCATTGTTTTTTCTGGCATGTCGCGCTTGGAAATAGAATGTACCTTTGCGGAGGCGAATCTGGCGTAATGCAGGTTATGGAACTCGCTGGATCGGGCTGACCATTACTGATGAACCTTTGGAGAGATTTGGAGCGATCGAAATCGTATGTCCCGGACGAATCTCTATGGCACCGCGACACTCCGAGGCGGAAGGCGGTTGCGCGCAAAGCTGCGACGGCTGGCCATCACTTGGCGGCTATGTCAGCTCAACGATCCGCAGCCGGTGCGCTATCGCGGCAGCGGCGCCGCGACTCGGCACCGATAATTTGCTTAAGATGTTGGACACGTGCACGCTCGCCGTTTTCGAGGAAATAAACAAATTCCTGGCGATGTCGCGGTTGCTCTGTCCGTCCGCGATGAGCCGAAGTACCTCAAGTTCCCGATCAGTTAGGCCAAATGGCGCTTTTCCAACACAATCGTCCTCCCCATCCCGTAAATCAATCCGGGCCTTCGCAGAGAAGGCCTCAATCTGGTCGGACAGAAGTTTCGCGCCAATCGAATGGGCAAGATGAAATGCCTGTCGGAAATTGCGTGCCGCATGTACTCGCTTGGCGGCGTTCAATGCGGCGGCGCCTGCCTGCATAAGGGCGTATGCCTGCCGGAAAGGCTGGTTCAGATCGGCCCAGCTTCGGGCAACTGCCTCCCATATATTTATGTCAGAGGCCGTAGCGCGCGACATCTCAGCCGAGATTTCCAGACTTTCGGCGTCCTCCACCTTGTTGCGTCGCGGAGCGCGGCCAGCGAGCTCTGCGAGTTCGAGAACAACGTCCTTCTGGCGCGTATCGACCGCAACACGCATGGCGGAGACCATGAGCGGCCATGACACGCCTCCTTGGGTCTTTAGAAACATCAGGGCGGATTTAGCTGAACTTGCAGACCCATCCCGATCGCCCGCGAGAGCTCGGCTTTCGATCTCATATCTACGAAGATTGGCCGCCATTCGATTGGCAACTTGGGGGCCGGGCGGAAGATCGCGCAGCGAACTCACCGCGGCCGCCAGCCGGTCCACGTCTCCTAACACGATGGCGATTTCAGCTTGGCATTCGAAGACGTGAACAAGTCCCAGTGGCAGCGGATCCAACGCCGCCATCCGTTCGCATGTTTCAGTGGCCTCGGAGACCCGGCCCAAGCCTAAATAGGCGCGGCAAAGGGGGGCGCCGACCAGAGCTCCGATATACCTTGCCTGCCCGAGCTCGACCGTGCGCGCGAAGATTGCCGGTCCAATCTCAATAATCTGACTATACTCTCCTGCGTCGAGTAAGGCCTGCAGCAGCGCTGCGCCCGCAAGGACCTCGACTCGGCCGGTGGACGCCTGCTCCGCTCGCCCCACGACGATCCGATGAGCATCGATACAAGAGGCGTTCGCGGGCATGTTCAGCATCGCCCCAATGATCATGCCTTCGATGCGGTATTCCTCATCGTCGAGCCTCTCTGCCAGATCCCTCAATTCCTCTCCCAATCGCTTGGCGCGATCGAACTCCCCCCGCAAGATCAATGCGCGGGAAAACTGCCCCAATGCGTCAGCACGAAGCCTTGTTGGGCCGACTGCATGGTCAAGCGCACGCTCGAGATCTGCGATCTCGCCTGCGACGAGCGAATGCTGACGCATCACCGCACGCTGCAGGAGAAGTGCCGCCAACTGCTCACCACCCCGATCGGCGTCAAGTTCAGCGAGTGCGCGGTCGACAAAGGCGAGCCCCTGCTCCGCCTCCGCCGCCCAACAAGCGGCGTCAGCGGCGAGTTCCAAAACCTTACAATGGTCCGCTCCGATCAATCGCCTTGCATTTTCGACCTCCGGCCATGCCGCCAGCACGAGCTTCAACATCTCCATCTGGTCCATATAGGCGAAAGCGGCAGCGGCTTCCCCCGCAGCTTGCCAAGCCCATTTGAGACAGCGTTCTGCTTGGCCGGCTCCATGCCAGTGCCGCGCAAGCGCTACAGAATGCCAAATGCGGTAGCTTGGAACCGAGCCACGTTCGAGCACGTCGGCGTAGAGGCGATGGATGGCCACCTTTTCGCCAGCGATCAGGTCGCCGCGCACAGCGTCGTGGATGAGCGCGTGGCGGAACGCATATCCATCTCGATCCGGGACCAGGATCCCAGCCGAAATCGCAGGGCGCAGCAGTTCGACCAGATCGAGGTCTGGTTTATTCGTCACGCTGCGAAGAAGCGAATGGGTGATTTGCGGTCCTCCGAGCGCCATGACTTTCAACAATCCGCCGGTGGATGGCGGCACCTCTCTCACGGCTCTCAGCAGATAGTCATTGAGAGAGCCGGTGACATTTGCGCGCAGGCTTCCGCTCGCGTCGATGAGGGCCTCGGTGAACAGCGGAATTCCGCAACCCCGCGCATAGACACTGTTGATCACAGCAGGCTTCGGCGGCCGCCCTAGCAAGCCCTCGAGCTGGACGGCGATCTCTGCATAGGTGAGGCGACGGAGTTGAAGCACCTCGGAGCCCTCGCAAAGAGAGATATCCCCAATGGTAGTCCGCAGTGCGTTGCGGCTTGCCTCCTCGGCTCGATACGTAACGATGAGCATGAGCCGGATGTCCATCAGTCGCCGCGTCAAAAAGCGAAGCAGATCGAAGGTTCCCTGATCGGCCCAGTGAATGTCCTCGATGACCACGACGAGCGGCATCTCCTGTGCCAGTTCCTCAAACAGCTTCCGCAACGTCTCGAAAAGCCGCGACCTTGCGATGCCCGCGTCAAATCGTTCAGATAGCTCGCCGAGTTCAGGAAGGAGCCATGCCAGCTCTCGCGCGCCTTCGCAGCCGACAAGCGATTTGATCAAGGACAGGCCGCGTAGGCGAGCCAATTCATGCAACAGACCTGTAGCGGGCGCATAAGGTAACGCCGATTCCTGTTGCTCAATGCACCCACCCTTAAGGATCAATGCGCGGCCTGAGAGCCGGTTTGTGAATTCTTCCACCAACCGGCTCTTTCCGCCACCAGCTTCGGCCGCGAGAAGAATGCAACGCTGCCGACCGCCCGAGACGTCTCGGAAAGCAGAATCCATCGAATTGAGTTCTGCGATTCGGCCCGAGAACCGCGTCCTTTTGCGGAAAGTCGACAAAAAATGTTCCGAGAGCTGGAGTTCCGAGATTAACGAGTTGAGGTTTTAACCGTGCCGGCGCGCACAATTGGGAGCTGGGTGTGGGGTCTGACGGCTAGTTGGCAGGCTGGCACCGATATCATTCAGGGCTCCCAGATTAGATGTGCTCAATCGTCCGATGATTAATCTGCTCCTCGACGCGCATTTCGCACCAGTCCTACTCAATATGCCTGATGCGGCACCCCCCACCTTAGCCACAGTATGCGGACACGAAGAAGACGTCTACCCACAGGCGACCGGGCAGCCGCCCAACCCAACCTACGTCTTCTGAGACCATGAAACGAAGGAAGGATTGGCTGAATGAAACTCTACTCTGCACCCGGCTTCACCAGCTTGGCAGATCATATCGCGATGCTGGAGGCTGGAATTCAATTCGACTTGATCAAGGTCGATCTCGAGACGAAGCTAGTTGAAGGCGGGGGCCGCTACTCGGACATCAATCCCACCGGCTATGTTCCCGCTCTCATGTTCGACGACGGTGAAGTGATGACGGAAAATGTCGCGATCCTGATGTGGATCGCCGACCGCGCGGCCGAACTTGCGCCGCAGGGCCATCTTGGCCGCTACCGCCTGATCGAGATGCTGAGCTTTATCGCGACCGAGATTCACAAGCGGTTCCCCACCTATCTCGCGCTTCCGGAGAACGTCAGGGAGCCCACACGCCAGCAGCTGTTGCATTGGTTCAGCTTCCTCGCGGGCCGATTGGATCGCGGCTACCTTTTCGGAGAAACCTTTACGGTCGCGGACGCCTATCTCTTTCAATTGGCGTGGGGGGCGACTCACCTCGGCTTCCCCCTCCCCGAGCCGTTTGACGACTACCTCGCGCGGATCGAAAAGAGGCCTGCGGTACAAACAGCGTTGCGTCGCGAGGGCCTGGCATGAGCGAGCTTGCTATCCGCACCGACGGGGTCGAACTCACAACGCAGAGCTTCGGCAATCCAACCCAGCCGCCGCTGCTCCTGATCATGGGTGGCATGGCTTCAATGCTATGGTGGCCGCAGGAATTCTGCCAGCGGCTCGCCGATCGGGGCCTTTTCGTGATCCGTTATGATCAGCGCGACACAGGTCTTTCGACGAAATATCCTCCCGGCCAGCCGGGCTACACCTTCGATGACGCCGTCGATGACGTGTTCCGCGTGCTCGACGGGTACGGGATTTTGAACGCCCATGTCGTGGGCTTTTCCCTTGGCGGCATGGTCGGTCAGGGCGCTGCGCTGAAGCATCCGGAACGAGTGCTTTCGCTGACGGCGATAAGCACCTCGCCACTCGGGATGGACACCTCCGGCCTTCCGTCCAGCGGCGAGGCCTGGATGGAACATATGTCTGTCGAGGCAAACTGGGCGGATCGGGCAGACGCGGTGGCCTACCTGGTCGAAGACGCGCGCCTGACTGCGGGAACGACGCATCCATTCGACGAAGCCCGAACCCGAGCTTTCCTTGAACGGGATTTCGACCGGTCCGGAGGCTATCTCAGCGCCACCAACCATAGCATCCTCTTTGAAATCGGCGAGACTTGGCAGGGCCGACTGAACGAAATGAAAGTGCCTCTACTCGTCGTTCATGGCAGGGCCGATCCGGTCTTCCCGCTGGCGTACGGCGAGGCACTCGCGCGCGCCGTCACGGATGCAAGTTTGCTGAAGATCGAAGGCGGTGGCCACGAACTTCATCACGGCGACTGGGAAGAAATCATTTCTGCCATCGACGACAATGTCGGAAGGTGGCACCTGCGGTGCAGGTAGCGTAGCATTGATTTATGGAACCTGACTCGCCGGGCAGCCTGACGGGTCAGTTCTATCAGCCTGAAGACGTGCCAAGCGCCCGCCAAATCCGCATAACCACCGCTTTGCCGAATTGATCGCGGGTCTAAGCGCTCCTGCCTCTTGAGGTCAGACTATACGGATCGCACCGACGTTCGCTCGACCAGTTTGCAGGGCATAACGCGGCTGCCCGGAGCCTTGTTTCCCGCCACCACGCTATTCAACAATTCCGCCCCTTCCAGACCTAAATCGTAGTAAGGCAAGGCCGCAGTGGTCAGTTCCGGCTTCAGCGCCAGGGAAACCGTCCTGAAATCATCAAAGCCGACAATACTGACATCCTCAGGGATGCGCAGACCCAATGCCATTGCTGCTATGTAGACTTGAATCGTCATTTCGTCATTGCCGCTCATGATCGCAGTCGGCCGATCCTTTTGTTGCAGCATCTCTGTCGCAACGGCAAAAACGTAGTTCTTCTCCGCTCCAACAGGCCCTTCCATGCCCAGACGGATGCTCAGGTCGCTCTCGGCAAGGCCGAAGTCTGCAGCGGTTTTGCGGAAGGCATCGAGGCGCAGCTGCGCACCCAACAGGATGGGATTGAGCCGGATGTAGCCGATCTTGCGATGACCCCGGTCAAGCAGATAGCGGGTAAGATCTTGCGCGCCCTGGTAGTCATCCGGCTCGATCGACGGCAACAGTTCGTTCGTCTGAGGCCTGCAGTTGATCATCACCGTCGGAATCCGGACGTCGCCGGCCTCAGGGTCCACGGTGCGACGATACATCGTCACATAAAGAACCCCGTCGATCCGATGGGACTGGAACATTTTCCAGATTTCAGCCTCTCTCTTGGACGAGCCACCAGTATTGGCCATGAGGATGGTCTTCCCGTTCGCATTGGCCCAATCCTGTATTCCTCGCACGATGTCGACCGAATAGGGCGTGGTAGACACATAATCGGTGATGATGCCGAAGGTGTTGGAGCGGCTCGACCGTATGAGGCGCGCAGCCATGTTGGGGATGTAGCCAAGATCCCGAATAGCCTTCTCCACACGCTCCCGTGTTTCCTCCGTCACGTAGGGCTCGCCGTTAATCACTCGAGAGACTGTCTTATTCGAAACCCCGGCCGCTTTCGCGACGCTGATAATGCTGACCATGTCCCGCCGATCTCCTTGCTGGCAATCGTTCTAAACCAGTTAGCTGACAACGTCGACATATTTCTATGACAACGTCGACAATGCGTGTTGACAACGTCGTCATACACAGATTATGGTCCAGGAATGCAAGGGCGCTGACGCCAGCGCCCAGGCGAGCAAGGGAGGAATCAATGAAGAAATTGCTTGGTGCCAGCGCGCTTGCGCTCATCTTCATGGCGGCTGCGGCGAAGGCCGAAACCATCAACATCCTTGTCGAAGGCGGCGGCGAGATGCTGCAGAAGGCGGTGGCCGAAAAGTTCACCAAAGAAACCGGCATCGAGGTCAAATTCACCGTCGTTCCCTATCAGGGCGTGTTCGACAAGTTCTCTGCCGAGATCGCCTCCGGCTCGTCGGCCTTCGATGTGGTGACGATCGACGTGGTCTGGAACGCGAAGTTCGCGAACCACGTCGATGACCTCTCGCCCCTCTTTACCGATACAGTGCGCAAGGATCTGCCGCCGGCTTTGCTTGCCGACGCAAAGGTTGGCGACAAAATGATCGGAATGCCCGCCTGGGCGAATGCCGAGATCGTCTTCTATCGCAAGGACCTCTTCGATAAGCCCGAGGAAAAGGAAGCGTTCCAGGCAAAGTATGGGTATCCCCTTGCGCCGCCCAAGACCTGGCAGCAATGGCGTGACATGGCGAAATTCTTCACGCGCGACACTGACGGCGACGGCAAGGTCGACTTCTGGGGCACCGACACCATCGGCACCTTCTCGGAAGAATGGATGGCGCATGTGCTGCAGGCGGGCTCGCCCGGTGTGATCCTTGACAAGGATGGCAATGTCATCATCGACAACGAGGCGCACAAGAAGGCCCTCGAGTTCTATATCGCGCCGCACTGCACCGATCATTCGGTTCCTGAAAACGTCAACGAAATCGGCTGGGGCGAGGCCCAAAACCTGTTCTATCAGGGCAAGACAGCGATGATGAAATTCTGGGCTCACGCCTACAAGATGACGCCTGAGGATTCCAAGGTCAGCGGCAAAGTCGGCGTCGCTCCGATGTTGGCCGGTGATGCAGGCATCGCCGCCATTCCGGGTCCGTGGTACAATGTCATTCCTTCGGCATCCCAGCATAAGGATGCGGCGAAAAAGTTCATCGCTTTCGCAATCGCCAACAATGGATTGGGCATCGAAGCCAAACTCGGCCTTGCCGCGACAAACTCGGCCTATAACAGCTATGCCGGCAAGCCCGGCTATGAACATTTCAAGCCGCTGCTTGAAACGTTGAGCGCGCCGGCAACGCAAGGCCGGCCGATGAACGAAAAATATCAGGAAATCGTCGACGAGGCTGTCCTGCCGGCCGTGCAGCAGGCGCTGACGTGCAAGGCGGACGTGGGAGAAGTGCTTACGGAAGCCAAGGAAACGATCGAGGATATCCTCGACTAAAGCGCGTCGCGTCAAATATGATTCATGCAACGCGCTTTAGGCCTTTGTTTTATGCATGTCGTTCTCCCGGAACCGCTGCACACTTCCGGGCGACATGCATTAGTCCGACTTTTCCTCAATCTCGCGGGAGGCTCATTGTCACTCCCGCGCCATCAGCTTTCGGAGGCGAACATGTCGGATGAAGACCGATTTGTGCTCTGCATGCTCGCCCCCGCGGTTGCGATCCTCGGCTTGTTGGTCGCCTACCCCGTGGGGCTGCTGATCTTCGATTCCTTCTTCAAGGTCGAAACGATCACGCCTCACATCCGCGAATGGGTTGGGCTGCAGAACTATGTCGATGCCTTGACGTCGAAGCGCGTCGCCGAAAGCGCTCTGCGGACGCTTCAGTATTCGGTCTTCGCACTCTTCTTCGAGTTCACCTTCGGCTTCTGCGCCGCCTTGCTGTTCTCGGCCATGGTGGGCCAATCCCGTTGGCACCGCACGATCTTCGCTCTGCCGCTGATGGTGCCGCCGATCGTCGCCGGCCTGCTGTGGCGGTTCCTGCTGGTCGGCAATATCGGCATCTTGAACTACGGGCTGGTTCGCCTGGGGTTGATCAGCGACGCCAACGAGATTGCTTGGCTCTCCAGCGAGGATATCGTCATCTATTCCGTATCCTTCGCCGACATATGGCTGACGACCTCCTTTGTCGCACTCGTCTCCTATGCAGGGTTGACGAACATCCCCAAGGACCTTCTCGAGGCGGCCCGGATCGACGGGGCGAACGCGCTCAAGCGGTTCTGGCATGTCACCCTGCCGCTGATGCGGCCGGTCATTGCCGTCGTGGTCATCGTGCGGGGCGTGGATGCCGCCAAGACGTTCGATCTGATCTGGATCCAGACACAGGGCGGTCCTCGCCATGCCTCGGAAGTGTTCTCGATGAACATCTATCAGCGCATGGTTCGGTTTGGCGACCTCGGCGAGGCCTCCGCATCCGGCACGCTGTTCCTCCTCGTCATGATGGTTCTGGCCGGCGTTGCCTATTGGAAGATATGGAGGCCGGCCCATGCATAGAGCGCCTCGCCTCAATACCAGCGGAGTCCTGATCAACGCCGCGGCCTTAGTGCTCGTGCTATCCTACGCGCTGCCTTACATCTATTTGCTGATGACCTCGATCAAGCCGGCGGCCGATGTCCAGCAGATCCCGCCGAGCTTTTTTCCCGCCGTCATATCGTTCGAGAATTTTCGGGAAGTCTTGCAATCGTCGACGCTGCCGAAAGCTTTCGTCAACTCGCTCACGGTGGCGGTACTGTCGACCGCGCTCTCGCTGCTGGTGGCGGTGCCGGCCGCCTACGTTGCCACCCAGTATCGCCGCCGGATCACGACGCTTTTCCTGCTCTTTGCCTTGGTCACTCGCATGGTGCCGTCGGTCTCGCTGGGCGTGCCGCTGTTCCAGCTTTTGAAGTCCATGGGCCTGCTTGACAGCATTCCAGGGCTGGTTCTCGCGCACACATCGGCCGCTGTGCCACTGGCGCTATTGCTGATGTCGGCATTTTTCGAAGGTGTGCCCAAGGAGCTCGAAGAAGCTGCCCGCATGGATGGCTGCACACGGTTCCAAGCCTTTCGGAAAATCATTCTTCCTGTGATGACCGGCGGAATTGCCGTCACCGCGCTCTTCACCTTCATCACCAGCTGGAACGAGTTCCTCTATGCACTGCTGCTGACGTCGGAAGCGACCAAGACGGCACCGATCGTTATTGCCGAATACAATTCGGTCTACGGGCTTGCGTGGGGCGCGATGACCGCCGCCGCGGTGCTCTATTCGCTGCCCGTCATCATCGTAACGCTCGCACTTCAAAAACAGATCGTCGGCGGGCTGACGTTCGGCGCTGTGAAGGGATGAGGAGACCAGCATGGCCGGTGTAGAACTGCGCAATATCAACAAGATCTACGGAAACAGCTTTCACGCTCTGCATGATCTCAACTTCGATATCAAGGACGGCGAGTTCATGGTGTTTGTCGGTCCGTCGGGATGTGGGAAGTCGACAGCGCTCAGAATGATCGCAGGCCTGGAGAGCATTTCCGGCGGTGAACTCAAGATCGGTGGCCGGGTCGTAAACGATGTAGATCCCAAAGACCGCGACATTGCCATGGTCTTCCAATCCTACGCGCTCTATCCGCATAAGACGGTGCGCGAAAACATCGCCTTTCCGTTGCTGATGGCCGGACTGCCCAAGGCTGAGATCGACAGCCGCGTGAACGAGGCGGCGCGCATTCTCGAATTGACGACATTGCTCGACCGTAAGCCGGCGCTTCTCTCCGGCGGACAGCGCCAGCGCGTCGCCATGGGGCGGGCGATCGTCCGCAAGCCGGCAGCCTTCCTGATGGATGAACCATTGTCGAACCTCGATGCCAAGCTGCGCGTGCAGATGCGGGCCGAGATTGCCAGCCTGCAAAGAAAATTGAATGTCACCACGATCTATGTGACCCACGACCAGGTCGAGGCGATGACGATGGGTGATCGCGTCGCTGTCATGAAAGGCGGCGTGCTGCAGCAAGTCGACACGCCGCAAAACCTGTACAATCGCCCTGACAACGTCTTTGTCGCCGCCTTTATCGGATCGCCCTCGATGAACTTGTACGAGGCCGTTCTGAATGGCAGGACGGTGACCCTGGGCAACAACAGTTTCGAAATCCCCGACCGGGTTTTCGAATATCGCCCCTCGCTCAACGGTGCGTCTAACCGTCAGGTCATTGTCGGTATCCGGCCTGAGCACATGAACGACGCCGCAATCCGACCTTCTTCGGCCGAGATCTCGGCCCCGGTCACTCTTGTCGAGGCGCTGGGTTCTGAATCCATGGTGCATCTGAATATCGACGCGCCTTGGGTGGATGCCGGCGACCCGGACGCCATCGCCGACATCGGCAACGATAAAGCTGCTGTCGCCCGTTTTTCCCCGAAGAGCACAGTCCGCGCCGGTGATGTTGCGCGCATCGCTGTCGATGCGGAAGAACTTCACTTCTTTAGGCCTGACACCCGCACCAGCATCTGGTGATCAGAAACAGAGCGCTGCTTGAACGCATTTCCCCAGGCGCCTTGCGAGCAACCATCAGTCTACTCTCGCTGTGGAGTAAGAAATGTCCGAGGAGACATTAACAATGGCTAGCGAAAACTGCTTCGATGTAACGAAATATCCCGCAGGGAATCCCTATGAGGATATTGGAGCGGTCATCAACAGCATCATTGCCGATATCAAAAGAGGACAACCCGAATCCGATCTGAATGACGGCGGAAAACCTGGAGCGGTTATCTATATACCGCCAGGCGATTACCGACTTGTCACTCAAGTCGTTATCGACGTGAGCTATCTGAAGATCGTGGGCTCCGGGCATGGCTTTACGTCTTCGAGCATTCGTTTCAACGTACCCGCAAACGAGCTGAGACACTGGCATGAAGTGTGGCCGGGCGGAAGTCGGGTGCTCGTCGACACATCTCCAGAGGCCGCCGACGGTGAGGCGGCAGGCGCCGCGTTTTATGTTAAGCGCACCGGAAATCCTCGCATAAGCTCCGTGGAGTTTGCCGACTTCTGCATCGACGGCCTGCACTTCATTGACGATGGTTCGGGGCAACATGACGCAGAAAATACATACAAGAACGGCAAAACCGGAATCTATGTAGGCAGCGCCAACGACTCATTCCGAATAACCGGGATGGGTCTTATCTATCTGGAGCATGGAGTGACTGTTCATGATGCAGATGCGCTCGCGATAGATAACAATTTCATTGCCGAGTGCGGCAACTGCATCGAATTGAAAGGCATGGGGCAGGCGTCAAGAATAGCGAATAATTTCGTGGGAGCCGGCTACAGGGGCCATTCCATTTTCGCGGAAAACTATGGGGGTGTTCTGATATCCTCAAACAACGTATTCCCTCGAGGAGCCAGCAGCATCTATTTTTCCGGCGTCGTCCGTTCCGCGGTCACAGGAAATAGATTCCACTCCTTTTATCCCGGAATGTTGGTTCTCGCCGATAACAGCTGCGAGAATTTGGTCTCCTCAAATCACCTGTTGCGAGATCGCGAACCATGGGCGCCAATGCAGAAGTACGACAACGGGCTGGACGATCTGTTCGGACTTTTGCGCATTGACGGGAGCAACAACTCGGTCATCGCAAACCACATCTCGGAAACGATCGATACTCAGTATATCAAGCCGATCGCCGCAAAGCCTGTGATTATCAACCTGGTTTCCGGGAGCGGAAATTACATCGCCAATAATCACATCGTGGCCACGACCGAAAAATCGCAAAGCAGCGATGCACCAGAAAGTGCCTGCTTTTCAACACAAGTGGGCGCATTGCTTTCAACGAGCAATTTGGAGACGCTCGAAGTCACGGCAGTGAAGGTCCAAGAGGGTTCCGTACGGAACACAGTGCTCGATTCAGGCAGTGACGAACAGGTTCAGTTGGACAGAACAATGAATGCGTTCCGGGCCACTCCAGCGATAGGGTAGCGGCAGCGGCTCCCGGCTCAGATCGCCGGCCTCGGACCTTGAACGCGACCGTTCCTCATTCTTGATCGGACGCCAAGCGAAAAAAGAAAAACTGAAATGCCACCTCAGTCACTGGCCGCGGCCGGGATAGCGGCCGTGCGCCCGGGCGGTATCGGGTCGAGACCATTCACTTTGTGGAGGAACAGCATGCGAAGGCAGAAAATGCGATTGGCGTTTGGGACGCGCGTTGAATTCTGGGCGACATCGAAGGAGCCGAGCTCAGACGAATTCGCATTTCGCATTCTGCAGGGTGACCAGCTCTTGTGGGGGGTGAAACGCTTCTCGGAGTTTTCGGAATTTTACAGCTACCATCATCGTGAAGCGGGCGAGGTGGAGTTCGAATGGCATGAAGGCAGAACAGAATTCACCTGGGCCTATGCTTACGATCCACGGTCAGTCTCGAAAACAGGAATCACTGTTTTGGAATTCGGGGAACAATTGGTGGAGCGCACCGGACCCGAAATCGACAGCTGGTGTGCAGCCGACCCGCAACGGCCACGCCTGCACTTCTCGCCGGTGAAAGGCTGGATGAATGATCCCAACGGGTTGTGCAAGATCGGCGATGTCTGGCATCTGTTCTACCAGTTCCACCCCGGCGGCACGGATTGGGGACCGATGCATTGGGGGCATGCGACCAGCCACGACCTATGTGCGTGGCTTCACATGCCGGTCTTCTTGCGACCGGAACAGAATCTCGCCCGCCTCGGTGCGACCGGTGGCGCGTTCTCGGGGAGCGCGTTCAGGGATCGGGACGGAAAGATAAAGTTCTATTATACGGAGCGCCTGCCCGCCTACGATCTCTTCGCGGATTACCGCGAAGTCCAGAAGATCGCCGAACCAGGCCGCGACCTCATCAACGCCGAGCGGATCGCGACCGTGCTGGAGATCCGTCCGGAAGGCGTGCAGCATGATTTCCGAGATCCTAAAGTCTGGTGGGACGACGCAGCCAACGCCTATCGGATGATCCTTGGGGCATCAATTTATGACGATCCGGCTGTGCTGCTTTATGGCTCCGACGATGGACTCGAATGGCAGTATCTGGGGCTGCTTTACCGCGCGTCCGTCAATTTCCGCGAGGAAGGCGCCCGGGCAGTGGAATGCCCTGACTTCTTTCGGCTGGAGGACAAGTGGGTTCTGGTTATGGGCTTTGTGGGCCATATCGAACCAACGACACGGCGCCACAATCTCCTCTACGCCCTGATCGGCGAGTTTATCGACGATCGCTTTGTGCCCGATACGCCCGAGCTGCAACTGGTGGATTTCGGGACTGACTATTACGCGATGCAGAGTTTTGAAGCCGAAGGGCGGCAGATCGCCTTTGCATGGCTTTTCAACTGGGAATACCGCAAGCCGGACGGTTCAGCCTATTCCGGCGAAATGTCCTTGCCCCGCGTTCTAACTCTTAGTGAAGACAAGAAGAAGATATGCATGCTGCCGGCGATCGAGGTCGACGAGCACTATGTCGCCATCCCCCTCGCCGCGGACCAAATCGGCGGCTACTCACTGCCCGGCGGTCCGATCGAGATCCGGCTTTCCGGCTCGCTGCAGGGCAGCAGGCTTGTCGCGACGGTGGGCGGCGAACTTGCTTTCGAGGTGGGAGTCGCCGACGGTATTCTTTCGATCCGGCTCGCCCAGGACGATGGCTCGATCCAATACGTGGCGGAGCTTGGCGGCGGGAAGGACCTTCGTCTGTTTCATGACCGCGGAATCGTCGAGATATTCGCCGATGGCGGAGCGGTTTGTGGAACCCGCCGCGGCTACGTGAACATAGACCCCGATCGACTGGAAATCTCATCCTCTGCACGAGTGGAGGTATTTGAAAGGCATCCGGAATGATTCCTTCCTGTGGGCGATGCAATGGTCGATATGCTTCCTGCATCAACGGGCGGGTCCGCTTCGGCGGATAGCGGCATAGCTTCCGCCAGATTGCGGGAGCATTGCCTCTTGAAAGCCTGCGATAGCGGGGCCGATTGTTCGAACTTCAGCCGCGAATATAATTCGGATATTGGGCTCGGATCACATCGATGATCGATAGCGTGCCGGATAGATGTTTTCTGAGGCCGCCGTGCTCCGTCTCGAGGACAAGTCGAACATTGCGTCCTAGACCGGCAGCCTTTTCTCAACCTCGAACATGGTGCCGGCTTTAGCTCTCGAGCAACCGCCTCAGCATGTGCCGGACATGGTCCTGCGCGCCGAAGAAGATGGCCGCAACGACGATCGTCTGGCGGTCCTCCTTCGGCAGGAACCAAATTACGGCCTTGTCCCGCCGCAAAAAACGGATGCCCGGATAGATATCGGGTCGCGACGTTCCGATGTGGGGCGTTTCAATCAACCGCTGAACCGACGAGCGCAACTCGCGAATTCGCCCGGCCGCTCGCTCCAGGGCTTCGTCCGCATCATCGCCGAGATCGCTGTAAGCCGCGAAGAGGTGATCGAAAATGAGTTCAAAATCCCGCTCCGCTTCGCGGGAGTATTCAAGTCTCCACACGAAGAGCTCGCCGTTTCCGGTCGATCATCTCGTCGACCGCGTCCGCCATGGCTTCATGCGATAGCGCGGGGCCATTCAACCGCCGTCGGATCAGTTCCCGCAAAGCTTCCGTCTCTGCGGCCTCGGCCTCCGTCTTTTGCCTGAGAAGTTCCAAACCTTGCTGTAGGACCGAACTCAAGCTCGAATACCGCCCATTATCGACAAGCGATCGCGCAAAGGCATCCTGTTGCTCGGTCAGCGAGATCGATGATTTTACGCTCATGAGGATCTCCTTCACGTCAAAAAGAATGCTACCCAGTCGCATATGTCAAGCTGTTTTTGATCGTCTGCATGGCTTCCGGTCGCAGTGCAAGCGCGACCGAGGGGATCAAACTATATTCGGCGGTTCATGGGATCGACGAGCGGCTGAGCCTGCCGGCTGCGGGTCGGCGGCACCGATCGCCATGCCGGCGCGCCGGCCTTCATAAAATGCGTAGGGCGCCTGCCTTGGCGCCACGCAGTCTCCGATCTCGGTGAAGGGAATGCCGAGCTCGGCCAGTTCCAAAGCGAGCCAGTTGGCTGCAGCATTGGTCGTGGAGAAGACGAGGCTGTCAGCTTCGATCGCCTCCCGCTTCCCCGTCAGATGGGAAACGAGGATTGCGGCGTTGCCCTGCCAGCTCTCTATGCTGGTTTCCGTTCGGAACTGAACACCGAGCATGCTGAGCGTCCGGCGCAGTGGAACGTCGGCGGATGTGCGCTGCAGTTCCCTTCCGATGAGCGCGTCCGGCGTGACGAGCACGACTTCGTGCCCCTGCTCGGCAAGCTTCCAGGCGGTGCCGCAGCCCTTCCAGCCGCCGGTTTCGTCGATGACGACGACACGCTTGCCGAGCCTTGCCTGACGGGCCATGACGCTTTCAGCGGAGAAGACGTTTCCCTGTTCGATCGCGTCGAGTGACGGGCGATCAGGCAAGGCCTTCTGGAAGCCGGAATCCTGCGGCAGCGATCCGGTTGCCAGGATCACCACGTCGCTACCGATCTCGGCGACGTCGCTTGCCTCGATATAGCTGTTGAAGCGGACATCAACGCCGAGTTTTTCGAAGCGGGTTTCGTACCAGCGAATGAGGTCCAGTATCTGCGCCCGCCGCGGCTGCTCGCCGGCCAGGCGAAATGCGCCGCCGAGCCGGTCCGAGGCTTCCGCAAGGATAACCCGATGGCCCCTTTCGGCGGCCACACGCGCAGCTTCCAATCCGGCCGGCCCTCCTCCCACGACCAGCACGGATTGGGGATTTTCGACAGGTTCGAACCGGTCGCCTCCCCATTCGGCCTCACGCCCGACGGAAGGGTTGATCAGGCAGCTGATCCAATAGTCGCGCGACCGCCGGCCCCAGCACATCTGATTGCAGGACAGACAGCCGCGAATATCCTCGGGCGTTCCCAGGCGCGCCTTGTTGGCAAGGTGGGGGTCGGCGATCTGGCCGCGGACGATGGACACCAGATCGGAGGCCCCCTCCCCGAGCGTGATTTCCACGTTTTCAGGTGTTCGAATATGGCTTTCCGCTGTGACCAGCGCATGGCTCACGACCTGCTTCAGGCGCGCCGACAGCTCGACACCCAATCGCTCCGGATAGAGAAAGGTCGGCATCAGGCTGCCATAGTCGAAATATCCGCCCGAGCCGCAGGTCACGTAGTCGATCAGCCTCTGTTCGTCCAAGCCGGCAACGATCTCCGTCAACTGCTCGCGATTCAAGGCCGTCGGACAGCCCGGCTCGTCGCTGACGGTCAGGCCGATGATGAAATCAGGACCGCAGGCCTGTCGGATACGGCCGAGGATTTCCCTGGAGAATCTTGTCCTGTTCTCGAGGCTGCCGCCCCAGCGATCCTCGCGGCGGTTATAGAACGGCGTCCAGAACTGATCGAGCAGACCGCCATAGGCGGCCCAGACCTCGACGCCGTGGAAGCCGGCCGCCCGACAGCGCAGCGCCGCCTTGACGAAGGCGTCGATGGTTTCCTCGATCTCACGCTCCGTCATTGCGTGCGAGCCGTCGCTGTCGTGATAGCTTGGTCCTCCCGAAGGCGACCAATGGGCATGAAAGGAAAGGTCGGAATCCCCGTGGCTGCCGACATGATAAAGCTGCTGGACGACGACAGCGCCATGCTGCTTCACATTTTCAGTCAACTTCCGGAATGCCGGGATGACGGAATCGTCCGATGTCCGGAAATTGCCGCGCGTCAGCACGGTGGCGGGGTGCACAGGCATCGGCTCGACGACGATCATCGCCGCCCCGCCGATCGCCCGCTCGACGTAATAGGCGATCGTCTGATCGCCCGGCAGCCCGTTCACCGACATGTTTGCCGTGTGGGCGCCGAAGACGATCCTGTTGCGCAGCCTGTGGCCGGCAAGCGTGATCTCGGAGAAGGTCTTTGGAAAGGAGGTCGTCATCTTGAATCCTGGCGGCTTTCACGGTCTGCTGGCGGGGTGCGCGGGCCTCGCCGGCCCGCGCCTTTTATAATTTACAGAGCGGCGGTGACTTTTTCCGCCACGTCGGCGCTCAGCCACGACTTCCAGATCTCCGGATGCTCTTTGAAAAAGTGGACGGCGCCGTCTTCACCGCCCGCCTGGGTATCGGTCATCCAGGACATGACCGAACTGACGGTCTGATTGTCCCATGATCTCTTGCGGAGATAGTCCATGACGCCGGCATTGCCGCTCGCTGCCAGTTTCTCAGACACAAGTGTTACGACATGGTCCTTCGGCCACTCGTTCTTCTTCGGATCGGGACAGTCCGAAGCGGTGTTGCAGCGCTTCCACTCCGCCGCATCATGCGGAACGCCGGCTTCCAGGCGGACCATGGAATACTTCCCGAGAAGGGCGGTCGGCGACCAGTAATAGCCCATCCATCCTTCTTTATGTTCGTAGGCGCGCGCCATGGCGCCGTCGAGGCCGGCCTGGGTGCCGGGATCGACGAGGTCGAAGCCCTTGGCTTCGCCGCCATAGGCCTTGAAAAGCTGGGCGCTGACGACCGAGCCGCCCGATCCTGTCGGACCGTTGAAGACCGCTCCCTTCGACGTGTTCTCCGGCGCCGGGAAAAGCTCCGGATGTGCGAAGGCGTCATCGACCGTCTTGATCTCGGGATGGGCGTCGACGATGAATTTCGGTATATACCAGCCCTGGATGCCGCCATCGGACAAAGCTGGTCCGATATTTACAATTCTGCCCTCGTCGACGCCGCGCTTGACGATCTCCGGGACAAGGTCGACCCAGGCCTCGCCGGCAATGTCCGGCTGTCCTTTTTCCACCATCGAGGTGATCGTCGGCACCGTGTCGCCGGGAACGAACTCCACCTGGCAGCCGAAACCATGTTCGAGAATGAACTTATCGACGTGAGCGAGAAGTTCGCCGCTTTGCCAGTTCATATTGGCGACACTGACCGTGCCGCAAGCGGCGCTGGCGTTGGATGCGATGCCGGCGATCAGCGCGACCGTCGAGACTGCGAGAAGATTCTTCATCATGTTCCCCTTTTGCGCTTTTGACATGTGTGCTTGGTGGGGAGGGCCGGTTTTCCGGGCTTCGGCGCCGCGCCTCCCAACGCAAATCGATGGTATTTGTCTTGGCCGCCGCGGTATTGTACGTTTAGGACAATTTCGATGGCCTGGAGGACCTTCATCTGCAGCGCGATTATTCCCGATCAGGGCCAAGCAAGCCGCCGCCTGACATCGCCGCGCCGCTCAGGGTGGGGATCGTGGCGACGCCGAACTTCACCCTGATGCCGCTTGCCTGCTTCACGGATTTTCTCCGGCTGGCGGGTGATGAAGGCGATTTCAGCCGGCGCATCTACTGTGACTGGGAGCTGCTGTCGCATAATCTCGATCCGATACGCTCAAGTTGCGGCCTGGAGCTGACGCCGGGCAGGACGTACGGGGATCCTGGCGATTATGACTTCATCGTCGTGCATGGAGGCATTCTCCACGCCGACCACAGGATCCCGCCGGAACTCTACGCCTTCGTGACCGATGCTGTGCGCCAAGGCGTGCCGGTGGCCGGCAACTGCTCGGGAAGTTTCGTGCTCGCAGAGGCCGGCCTGCTTGCCGGAAAAAGATGCGCGGTTCATTTCACACTGGCGGGATTGTTGCGCCAGACCTTTCCCGACATCACGCCCGTCACCGACCGGCCCGTCGTGGTTGACGGAAATATCATAACCTGTCCCGGCGGATTGGCTTCGATCAAGCTTGCAATGTATCTGGTGTCGAATGCCTGCGGCGAGTCCCGTGCGGACAAGGCGTTTCACTATCTTCTCGGTGATCACGGTTTCGACAGGCAGGGGGCGATCGAAGAGCCGGATCTCGGCATGAAGTGCGGGGACCGTCGTGTTGCCAATGCGATAGGACTGATGCGGCAGAAAATGTACGAGCTCTGTTCGCTTGCCGATATCGCAGCCGGCGTCGGTACATCGGAACGGGAGCTTTCCCGGCTTTTCCAGAAACATCTGCAGGTCGCTCCAGGCGAATATTGGCGCCGGATGCGCCTGAAGGCGGCGAAATGGATGGTGCTCAACAGCGACCGATCTATCGCGCAGATCGCCTATGAATGCGGATTTACAGATTGCGCCCATCTGGTGAACTGGTTCCGGCGAACCTATCACGTCACGCCGGCAAAACTCCGCCGGTCGCATCGCGAACTGGGAGTGCGCTAACGCATTCCTGTCTGACCAGGCTTGAGGATCAGCTGGCTCCTCGATCCGCGGGCGATCCGGGTTTTCGCAAGGCTGCGCGAGCATAGCCTCTTTCGCCACGCCGACGTCGTTCGAACGTCAGCCGCGAATATAATTCGGGTATTGGGCCCGGATCACATCGATGATCGACAACGTGCCCGACAGATGTTTTCTGAGCGCCGCCGTCGCTGCTTCAGGCTTACCCGACGCGATGGCGTCGACGATTGCTTCGTGGTCGGCCAGGACCGTCTGCATCTTGCCCGGCATCGGGAGGTTGAGGCGCCGCAACCGGTCGAGATGCACGCTCTGGCGCCGGACATTCGCCCAGAGTTGCAATATGCCCGCCCTCTCGTAGAGCTTCCGGTGAAAATCGCGGTCGATGTCGTCGAAGGTGTCATAGGTCTCCGGGGACCCGACCGCCTTCTGCCGCGCCAGGATCTCGCGCAATTCCGCCGCCGTCTCAGCCGGCGTCTCCTCGGTCAGCCGCCGCACCGCCTCAAGCTCGATTGATAGTCGCAGAAACTGCGCCTGCCGCGCATGGTCGGTGTCGATCTTGGCGACCACCGTCGCATATTGCGGATAGACTTCGACAAGTCCTTCCTCCTGAAGCCGCATCAAGGCATCGCGCACAGGCGTCTGACTGACCCCGAATTCCAGCTGTAGCGAGGCGCGCGACAGGACCGTCCCCGGCGCAAGTTCCACCGTCAATATCCTTGCCCGCAATATCTCGTGGATCTGCAGCGCCACCTGTCGTGACCGATCCAACTGGCTTTCCCGAACCATTCCGCTCATGTCCCTGCCCTGTTTTCGCGTCGTGCAAATCGACTAAATCACATTTTTTGGGTTGATGCACTGATGCATTAGTGCTTCAATGACGAAATCCGCCTCGGGAAAGGCGGCAGAGGGCTGATGCCCGCATCCTTTGGGAGGACCAGATGCAAATTCTAAAACATTGTCTTGTGGCTGCGGCCGTCACGCTCGGCCTTGCCTCGGCGAGCCAGGCGCAGGAGAAGACCGCTATTTCGATCACCCGCCAGCCGGGCATCCTCTATCTCGCCAGCCATGTGATGGAGACGCAGAAGCTGATCGAAAAACATGCGGCTGCCGATGGTGTGGCCGATGTGACTGTCGAATGGCGGACCTTCAGCGGCGGCGGCGCTCAGACCGATGCCTTGCTTGCCGGCAACGTCGACATCGTCAATACCGGCACCGGCAACCTGCTTCTGCTCTGGGATCGCACCAGAGGAAAGGTGAAGGGGATCATCACCAGCTCCGCGCAGCCGGTGATCATGGTCAGCAATGATCCGCGCATCAAGTCGCTGAAGGACATCACGCCGTCCGACAAGATCGCCGTGCCGACGGTCGGCGTGTCCACCCAGGCCATCCTGCTGCAGATGGCGGCGGCGAAGATGTTCGGTGAGGACAAGGTCAAGACATTCGATTCCAACACCGTTCAGCTCGGACATCCGGACGCGGTTGCGGCAATCGCCAACCCGAACCACGAAGTGAAGAACCATTTCGCGGCGCCGCCTTTCCAATATATCGAGCTGAAGCAGCAGGGTGTGCACAGGGTAACCGATTCCAAGGAGATCCTCGGAGGCGCGCTGACGCAGGCGACCTTCTTCACCACCACGACATTCGCCGATGCCAACCCGAAGATCGTCAAGGCGCTGCGCGAGGCGACGGAAGAAGCGGTCGCCTTCATCAAGAAAGACCCCAAGGCAGCCCTTGAAGCTTACAAGACGGTGTCGGGCGACAAGACCAGCCTCGATGATCTGCTCGCCATGTTGAAGGAGCCGGGCATGGATGAATGGCGCACCGACCCGCAGGGCACGATGAAATTCGCCGAGCACCTGCACAAGATCGGTACGCTCAAGACCATGCCGAAGGCCTGGACCGACTATTACCTGGCCGATTCCGCCTATCTCAACGGCAACTGACGGCACCCGGGAGCGGCGCTTCAGAGCCGCCGCTCCCCCTCTTCAAGGAGTAATTCCAATGCTTCAGGCCATTGCCCGCACGGGCAACGAGACCGCACCGGCGGCCGAGAGAGAGCCCCTCCTCAAGGTCGACAATGTGACCCTGCGCTACAAGACCCCGAACCTCTTGGTCACCGCCACCGAGGGCGTCAGTTTCTCCGTCCGCCAATCCGACAGGTTCGTGCTGCTCGGACCGTCCGGCTGCGGCAAGTCAACGCTTCTCAAAGCCGTCGGCGGCTACATGACGCCGTCGGCAGGCTCCATCCATATCAACGGGCGCCAGGTGAAGTGTCCGGGGCCTGACCGCATGATGGTTTTCCAGGAGTTCGACCAGCTGATGCCCTGGAAAACGGTGCTTGAGAACGTCATGTTCCCGCTGCTGGTCGCCCGCAAGCTGCCGAAGGGTCAAGCGGAAGCATTGGCGCGCGAATATATCGACAAGGTGAAGCTGACCCGCGCCGTCGACAGCTACCCCCACACGCTGTCCGGCGGCATGAAGCAGCGCGTCGCGATCGCCCGTGGCATGGCGATGCAGCCGGATATCCTCCTGATGGACGAGCCTTTCGCAGCGCTCGATGCCCTCACCCGCCGGCAGATGCAGGACGAGCTGCTCCAGCTTTGGGAAGACACCAAGTTCACCGTCATCTTCGTCACCCATTCGATTGCCGAAGCGATCAAGATCTCGAACCGGATCCTGCTCCTGTCGCCGCACCCGGGCAGGGTCAAGGCGGAAGTGGTGGATGTCGACAAGGTCAGCCACGAGGACGGCAGCGCCGCAGTCCTCGAGCGTGACATCCATAACCTGCTGTTCTCCTCGGAACCCGGCCACAAGGAATAAAGCCATGTTGTCCGCAAACATCATTCTTGCGACCGATGTCGAGGCCGCCAAGCCCTACGACAACGTCAAACCGGTCGAACAGAGGCTCAGTGCATTCGAAACGCTCTGGGGCATCGGCGCCCTGCGCAAGACATTGCTGATCGTCACGCTGGCGATCGTCTGGCAGGTTTATGCCTCCTATCTCGACAATCCCCTTCTGTTCCCGACGCTCAGCGACACGATCATCACGCTGATCGACCGTTTCGCCGACGGCACGCTGCCGGCCCGCATCTGGACGACACTGCAGATCCTATTCATGGGATACGCGCTCGGCACGGTGCTCGCCGCACTCCTGACCGTGCTCGCCATCAACACCCGCATCGGCACGGATTTTCTCGAAACGATGACGGCGATGTTCAATCCGCTGCCGGCCATATCGCTTCTGCCGCTGGCGCTGATCTGGTTCGGCCTCGGCGCCTCCAGCCTCGTCTTCGTGCTCGTGCATTCGGTTCTCTGGGCGGTGGCGCTGAATACCCATTCCGGTTTCCTCGGGGTCTCGCGCACCTTGCGCATGGTCGGTGCAAACTATGGACTGACGGGCATTTCCTATGTGCTGCGGATCCTCGTGCCGGCCGCCTTCCCTTCCATCCTCACCGGCCTGAAGATCGGCTGGGCCTTCGCCTGGCGCACGCTGATTGCCGCCGAGCTCGTCTTCGGCGTCTCCTCGGGCCAGGGAGGCCTTGGCTGGTTCATCTTCGAGAACCGCAACCTTCTCGATATTCCGGCAGTCTTCGCCGGCCTCTTGACCGTGATCATCATCGGCCTGATCGTCGAGAACCTCGTCTTCCAGACGATCGAGCGCCACACCATCCAGAAATGGGGAATGAAGGAATAGCCGCGAAAACGGTTTTCCCCATCCCGAGAAGGTATCCTCATGACACACAGAAAAACGCCGGATACGCTGCGAAGTGCGCGATGGTTCGCGCCGGATGACCTGCGCAGCTTCGGCCACCGCTCGCGCATGATGCAGCTCGGTTATGCCGAGGAGGATTTTCGCGACAAGCCGATCATCGGCATCCTCAATACCTGGTCGGAGCTCAATACCTGCCACTCCCACTTCAAGGAGCGCGTGCAGGATGTGAAGCGCGGCGTCTCGCAGGCCGGCGGCTTCCCGGTTGAAATGCCGTCGCTGTCGGTCGACGAAAGTTTCACGAAGCCCACCTCCATGCTCTACCGCAACATGCTGGCGATGGAGACGGAGGAGACGATCCGTTCGCACCCGCTCGACGGCGTCGTACTGATGGGCGGCTGCGACAAGACCACGCCGGGCCTCGTCATGGGGGCGCTGTCGGCCGGCGTGCCGATGATCTACCTGCCGGCCGGGCCGATGCTGCGCGGCAATTACGCCGGCAAAATCCTCGGTTCCGGCTCGGATGCCTGGAAATATTGGGACGAGCGCCGCGCCGGCAACATCACCGATGCCGAGTGGCTCGGCGTTCAGGGCGGCATCGCCCGCTCGGCCGGCACATGCATGACGATGGGCACCGCCAGCACCATGACCGCGATTGCCGATGCGATGGGGCTGACGCTTCCGGGCGCCTCATCCATTCCGGCCGTCGATGCCAATCACCAGCGGATGTCGGCCGCCTGCGGCCGCCGTGCCGTCGAAATGGTCTGGGAGGATCTGACGCCCGACCGGATCGTCACGGAAGCCGCCTGCCGCAACGCCGCGATCGTCGCCATGGCGACAGGCTGTTCCACCAACGCCGTCGTCCATCTGATAGCGATGGCCAGGCGTGCCGGCATCAACCTGACGCTCGACGATCTCGACCTGCTGGGGCGGGTGACGCCGCTCATCGCCAACGTCCGCCCCTCGGGGAAGGACTATCTGATGGAGGATTTCTTCTACGCGGGCGGGTTGCGGGCGCTGATGAAACAGCTCGAGGACCGGCTGGACCTGACGGCCATGACCGTCACCGGAAGGACCATGGGCGAAAACCTCATCGGTGCCGAGGTCTATAACGACGATGTCATCCGGCCGCTTTCGAATCCGGTCTATCACGAGGGATCACTCGCCGTCCTGCGCGGCAACCTCTGCCCGAACGGCGCCGTGATGAAACCTGCGGCCTGCGATCCGAGATTTCATGTGCATCAGGGGCCGGCGCTGGTTTTCGACAGCTATCCGGAAATGAAGAAGGCGATCGATGACGAAAATCTCGACGTCACGCCCGACCACGTCCTCGTGCTGCGCAATGCCGGGCCGCTCGGTGGTCCCGGTTTTCCGGAATGGGGCATGCTGCCGATCCCGAAGGCGCTGATCAAACAGGGGCATCGCGACATGCTGCGCATTTCCGACGCCCGCATGTCCGGCACCTCCTACGGCGCCTGCATTCTGCATGTATCGCCGGAGAGCTATATCGGCGGACCTCTGGCGCTGCTGAGAACCGGTGACATCGTCCGCCTCGACCTGCCCAACCGCCGGCTCGACATGCTGGTCGACGAGGCCGAACTCGTCCGCCGCCGAGATGCCTGGAAGGCGCCGGAGCCGCATTTCCAGCGGGGTTATGGCTGGATGTTTTCCCGCCATGTCACGCAGGCCGACCAGGGCTGTGACTTCGATTTTCTTGAAACGGGTTTCGGCAAAAGCGCCGGCGAACCGGATATTTATTGAGGGAGGAATGAGAATGACCGATTACGTGCTGAGCGATGCGACCCGGGCGAAGTTCAAGAAGATTTCGACCGCATCGATCGCCACCGCCCTCTTCAAGCGCGGCCTTCGAAACCAGTTCATCCAGGGGGTCGTGCCGGTGGCGCCCAAAGCCGAGGTGATGGTCGGACAGGCATTCACGCTGCGCTATATTCCCGCTCGCGAGGACCGCAATCCGATCACGGTTTTTCAGAACCCAAATCACCCGCAAAGAGTCGCGATGGAAACCTGCCCTCCCGGGCAAGTGCTGGTGATGGATGCGCGTAAGGACGCAAGGGCGGCGACGGCGGGTTCCATCCTGATCACCCGGCTGGCGCTCCGCGGCGCGGCGGGCGTCGTCTCCGACGGCGGTTTTCGTGATGCCGAGGGGATCGGGGCGCTTGACATGCCGGCCTATTACGCCAAGCCGTCGGCGCCGACCAATCTCACTTTGCACGAGGCGCTCGATATCAATGTGCCGATTTCCTGCGGCGATGTCGCCGTGTTTCCCGGTGACGTCCTGGTCGGCGACCGCGACGGCGTCATGGTCATCCCGTCCCATCTGGCTGATGAACTCGCGGATGAATGCACGAATATGGAAAGCTACGAGGACTTCGTCCTCGAGCAGGTCAAGGCTGGGGAAACGATCATCGGCCTTTACCCCTGTACCAAGGAAGAACATCAGCAGAAATACCAGGCCTGGCGAAAGGAAAACGGCCGCTGAATTAGCCGGACGGGGCCGCGTTTCAATCGGCCCCGCCCCCGGGCTATTTTCCGTCGAGCCACTCCTGCAGCTCCGCCTCGGCCCGTTCGAGCGCACTGTAATTCAGCAGTTTGCGCAAAAACGCGATGGTCACGGCGCGGGCGCGCAGGTTGAAGCGGCCATCTTCGTGGTCGTCGCCGGCGGTTTGATAGACGTCGAGCTTGTCATAGAGCTGCTGCAGCCGGTTCTGCACGCTGCGCAGCGACAGGCCACGGCGTTTGGCGATAGCACGGTCCGTCAGGCCGAGCGCGATATCGACGAGGATCTCGTATTCGGAATCGGTAAAGCCGTTCGTCTGGCCGAGGCTCTTCTGCTGCAGGCCGCGAACTTCGCGGTCGATGACGCATTGGCTCTCGATGAAGATCGAGCGCAGCGCAAGCTTCAGCCGCTCGTCGGAAGCGGATTTCAGCACATAACCATAGGCCGCGCCATCCGGTACGATGCGCGAGACGCCGCGCACATAAGCCTCATCCGAATAATTCGACCAGAACAGGATGCGTGTCTCCGGCCGCTCCTTCCAAATCGTACGCGCCGCCTCTATGCCGTTTCTATTGGCCATTTGCAGGTCCATAACGATATGCGCCGATTTATGGTCGCGGGCGAGCTTCTCGCCGGCCGTTCCATTCTCCGCCTCGATCACGGTATCGCATTCCGGCAGGGCCGCATTGACCGCCTCGTGCAGGTAGGACCGGTGCAGCGGGTCGTCCTCGACGATCAGAACCTTCATTTCGTCTTGCTCCTCAGTTTGGTTCGCCCGCCGGCCCATTTGGCGCTAGAGCATGATGCCGAAAAGTGTGAGCGGTTTTCGGACGACATCATGCTCTAACTCTCTAATTTAGAACAGGATTCAGATTTTAGACCGACCCGGCCTAAAATCATCCTGTTCTAGCGGCAGCACGACGCGGACCGCGGTTCCGCGGTTGTCATGGCCGGGTCCCGTCGTGAAGCGCGCCGAGATCAGCCGGGCGCGGGTTTTCATATTGTCGATACCGCCGCCGATCCGTCCCCGGACCTTGGAGAGCCCTGTCCCGTCGTCGGAAATTTCGATCGACAGCTGTTCCTTGTCGGCCTCGAGCCTCACCATGATTGCCAGGGGCGCGGCATGACGCACGGCATTATTGATCGCCTCCTGGGCGATCCGGAACAAGGCGACGGTGACGGTCGGTTCCAGCTGCTCCAGCGCGCCATTCGTCTCATCGGCCAGGCCCCATTCGATCGCCGATCCGGTATCGCGCGTCGATCGATCGAGATGATGTTCGATCGCCTGGGCGAGGCCGAAGAGCTGGAGAACGGAGGGTTTGGCCTGCTCGATGATCTGCCGCAGATCCTGCATGCAGTGCTGCAGCGATCGTGAAACAGGCTCCAGCGCCTCGGCCGTCACCTCGCCATTGCGCGACAGCCGATCGATCCGGCGCGCAAGCCGCGTCAGGTCGGCAAGCGTCTGGTCGTGAAGGTCCATGCCGATCCTCTGACGCTCCTGCTCCAGCGCTTCCGTCAGTTTCAGGGCGCCTTGCCGCAACCCCTCCTCACGGGCGCGGGCCTCCGCCTCCACGATCGCCGAGCGTTGCGCCTGTTCGGCCGTTTGCAGCGCGAAGAAATAGGGCGTCAGCAGATCGGCGATGATGCGGGCGCGCTCGATATCCTCCATCGTATAGACGCCGGCTTTGTGAGACGAGCAGGACAGCGCTGCGATGATCGTGCCCTGCACCTTCATCGGGACATGCAGGCGGCTTCTCAGAGACTGTTCGACGATCGGCCGCTTGAACGCGCCCTCGAAATGGAAGCGCGGATCCGTCATGGCATCGTCGGCAAGCAGAAAGTCGACCTCGCCCCACAGCAGCGAACGAATGGGGCTGTTGACCACCGGCGCGCCGGCGATCTCGCCCCAGGCGGTCTCGATGCCGGTCTCGTAGGCCGTGTGGTAGTTGCCGCCCTCAAGCAGCACGCAGACATCGAGATGATCGTGCGGGATGATATGGGCGACCTCGGCGGCGACGGAGCGGATCGCCGAGCGGAAATCGAGCTGGCCGGCAAGCAGCCGGGAAATGCCGAGATAATGGTCGAACAGGGCTGCGGGTGCATGTTGCAGCATTGTCAGTTCCTCCCCGTCACGACAGGCTCCTCAACCTGCCATGATCCTTTCCCAGTAAGCGCCGCGGAAACGCCGCCGTCTTGCGTAAACCCGCAGCTTGTTGCGCAAATCCCGCAAACGACTTGCCGCCTTGCCCCTGTACAGGCCTGCCGATCTCCCCCATCCTGCCCTTACTGAGAGGAGGAAGCTCAGTGCAAGAACAATTTTCACTCGGACCCTTGGGTCCAACGGAGTGAAGCGATCGGCCGACCGGCGCGATCATGAGGGAGGAAGACATGACAATTCGTAAGATGCTTCTGGCATCGGCCGCTATTGCTTGCGCCGCGATGCCCGTTTCTGCCTTTGCCGATACCTCGGGCAAGAAGATCGCCCTTTCCAACAACTATGCCGGCAACTCGTGGCGCCAAGCCATGCTGACGAGCTGGGGCAAGGTGACGGGCGAGGCCGTGAAATCAGGCGTCGTCGCCGCAGCCGATCCCTTCACCACCGCCGAAAACCAAGCGACGGAACAGGCAGCGCAGATTCAGAACATGATCCTGCAGGGTTATGATGCGATCGTGCTGAACGCCGCCTCGCCGACGGCGCTGAACGGCGCGGTCAAGGAAGCCTGCGACGCCGGCATCACCGTCGTTTCCTTCGACGGCATCGTCACCGAACCCTGCGCCTGGCGCATTGCCGTCAATTTCAAGGAAATGGGCCGCAGCGAAGTGGAGTATCTGTCGAAGAAACTCCCAGAGGGCGGCAATCTGCTCGAGATCCGCGGCCTTGCCGGCGTCTTCGTCGATGACGAGATCTCGGCCGGCATCCACGAGGGCGTCAAGCAGTTCCCGCAGTTCAAGATTGTCGGCTCCGTGCATGGCGATTGGGCGCAGGACGTGGCGCAGAAGGCTGTTGCGGGCATCCTGCCGAGCCTGCCCGACGTGGTCGGCGTGGTGACGCAGGGTGGCGACGGTTATGGCGCCGCACAGGCGATTGCCGCGACCGACAGGAAGATGCCGATCATCATCATGGGGAACCGCGAAGATGAATTGAAGTGGTGGAAGGAGCAGAAGGACGCCAAAGGCTACGAGACGATGTCCGTGTCCATCGCGCCCGGCGTCTCGACGCTCGCTTTCTGGGTGGCCCAGCAGATCCTCGACGGCAAGCAGGTCAAGAAGGACCTTGTCGTGCCCTTCCTGCGGATCGACCAGGACAACCTCGAAACCAACCTCGCCAATACCCAGGCCGGCGGCGTCGCCAACGTCGAGTACACGCAGGCAGACGCGATCAAGGTCATCGAGTCGGCAAAGTAATCTCCCGGCGATTGCCGCGCGGCCGCAAATGGCTGCGCGGCATTCCTTGCGATCAGGTGTGGCGGGCAAGCATGGATGACGTTTTGCAGGCGGTGATCGCCGTCGATGACGCCAAGGTGAGCTTCGGCGCCGTCAGGGCACTCGACGGCGTCACGCTCCGCGTCATGCCGGGCGAATGCGTCGGTCTCGTCGGCCACAACGGCGCCGGCAAATCGACGATCGTCAGCGTGATCAATGGCGGGCTGACGCCGCATGAAGGAAGCGTGGCAAGCGATGGCGAGCGGCTGGAGCGTTACGGCATCAACGCCGCGCGCGCTCGCGGCGTGCGCTGCGTCTTCCAGGAACTGTCCCTCTGCCCCAACCTCTCCATCGCGGAAAATACGCGCATCATGCACCGCCATCTCGGTGGTTTCGGCTGGCGCAGGCGGGCGGCGGGGATTATCGAGAAAAGCCTCGACGCCGTCTTTCCCGGCCATGGCATCGACAGCGGCCGCGCCGTCGGCGACCTTTCGATCGCCGAGCGGCAGATGGTCGAGATATCAATGGCCTTTTCCGACGCCGGTATTGCGCCGCGGCTGGTGATCCTCGATGAACCGACCTCGTCGCTCGACGCAAGCCTCGCCCGCCAGATGCTGGATCATGTCCGCCGCTTCGTCGCCGCCGGCGGCTCCGTCATCTTCATCTCGCATATCCTGCACGAGATCCTCGAAACCGCCGACCGCATCATCGTCATGAAGGACGGCCGCGTTGTTGCCGAACGTCCGGCGCGCGAATTTGACCATCATGGCCTTGTGGAGGCCATGGGCACCGTTGCGCGGGAAGACACCAGCGATCGCCCGGCGCGGGTACAGTCCGACGCTCCTCTCATTCTGTCGCATCAGACGGCAGGCCGGCCTTTCGCCGCCCGCAAGGGCGAAATCATCGGACTGGCGGGGCTGGCCGGCCACGGCCAGACCGAACTTCTTCTCGCCTTGCACGCCGCCCAGGCCAGCAACTGGCTGCCCGAACGCGATCCGCTCGTCACCTTCGTCGCCGGCGACCGTCGTCTCAACGGTGTCTTCGAACTGTGGAGCGTCCTGCGCAATTTTTCGATCGCCTCGCTCGGCGATCTGTCGCGACGGGGGCTGATCCTCGCGGACGCAGAGCAGACGAAGGGCGCCGACTGGAAGCGGCGGATCGAAATCCGCACACCCGACATGGCGAACCCTATCCTGTCGCTTTCCGGCGGCAACCAGCAGAAGGTGCTGTTTGCGCGCGCGCTTTCGACGCGTGCGCCGGTCGTTCTGATGGACGACCCGATGCGCGGTGTCGACGTCGGAACCAAGCAGGAAGTCTACGCCATCATCCGCGAGGAAGCGTCGCGCGGGCGCACCTTCATCTGGTATTCGACCGAGATGGACGAGGTCCGCCTCTGCGACCGCGTCTACGTCTTCCGCGAAGGCCGCATCACCGCGGAACTCGCCGGCGATGCCGTCAACGAGACGAACATCATCGCCGCCTCCTTCGAGGGGGTCGCCGCATGACGTTCCGGCTCTCCTCGGACGCGATGCGTCTTACCATTCCCGCCCTGTCGCTGACCCTGCTGCTTGGCTCCGTCTTCTGGCTGCAGCCGCGCGCCATGAGCTATGTCGGGCTCAACCTGCTGTTCAATCTGGCTGTGCCGATCGCGCTGGCAACGATCGCCCAGATGCTTGTCATGGCCGTCAACGATCTCGATTTGTCGATGGGCACCTTTGTCAGCTTCGTCGCCTGTGTCAGCGCCACGTTTCTGCGCGATACCCCAGTCATCGGAATCCTGATCCTCGCCGGCGCGATTGCGGCCTATGCGGCGCTCGGGGTCGTCATCCATCTGCGCAATCTGCCATCCATCGTCGTGACCCTCGGTATGAGCTTCGTCTGGGGCGGCCTTGCCGTCATGCTGCTGCCGGCGCCGGGCGGGCAAGCGCCGGACTGGGTGCGCTGGCTGATGACCGTCAAACCGCCGCTGGCGCCGATGGCGATCGTTGCGAGCATCGTCATTGCCGCCGTCGCGCATCTTCTCGTCACGCGCTCCTCGCTCGGTGTGCTGATCCGCGGCATCGGCGGCAACCAGCGCTCGGTTGAGCGCGCCGGCTGGTCGATTGTCGCCGCCCGCGCCGCCGCCTATGGGCTCGCCGGTGTCTTCGCCGTGCTTGCCGGTATCGCCCTCGTCGGTCTGACAACCTCGGCCGACGCCAACATCGCGCTGCGCTACACGCTTCTGTCGATCGCCGGCGTCATCCTCGGCGGCGGCGAGTTCATCGGCGGCCGCGTCTCTCCGATCGGCGCCGTCATCGGCGCGCTGACACTGACGCTCGCCGGCTCTTTCCTGTCTTTCCTGCGCATCTCGCCCGACTGGCAGATCGGCGCTCAGGGCGCGATCCTGATCATCGTGCTCGCGCTGCGCCTGATGCTGAACCGCCTGGAGAAGCGGGAGAAACGCCGATGACGTCTCGCCTCAACCTTATCGGCAGACCCTGGATCTGGTCATGGCTCGCCGCCTTCGTCGTCTGGTTCCTGACGATCATGGTCACCTTCGGCGCCAGCACGCTCGGCCTGTCGCAGGCCGCCCTCACCTTCGCCGCCTTCTCGGTCATCGTCGGCATCGGCCAGATGTTCGTCATCACGCTCGGTCCCGGCAACATCGATCTCTCGGTTCCCGCCACCATGACGCTGGCCGGTACCGTGGCGCTGAAACTGATGAATGTCGAAAACGGGATGATCCTGCCGGGGCTCCTCATTGCCATCGTCATCGGCCTTGCCGTCGGCATCGGCAACTATGTGCTCATCAAGGCGCTCAGGATTCCGCCGATCATCGCCACGCTGTCGATGAGCTTCATCGTGCAGTCCGCGGCGATCTGGACGAACCGCGGACTGCGCATCAAACCCCCGAGCTTGCTTGCGGAATTCACCACGTCGAACACGCTCGGCATTCCGAACGTGGCGATCGTCGCTCTGCTCATCTCGCTGATCGCCTGGTTCCTGCTTGAGAAGACGATCTACGGTCGCTGGATCTCGGCAATCGGCCAGAGCATGCCGGCTGCGCGCATGGCCGGCATACCGGTCGACGGCACGCGCTTCGTCACCTACCTCTTCTGTGCCGTGCTCGCTTCCGTCGCGGGTTATCTGCTTGCCTGCTTCTCCGGCGGCGCGGCGCTCAACATGGGCTCGGAATATCTGCTGACCTCGATTGCCGTCGTCGTGATCGGCGGCACGGCGGTCGCCGGCGGCGATTCCAACGTACCCGGCATCTGGGGCGCATCGCTCTTCATGTTCCTGGTTGTTTCCATGCTCAACACCTACGGGCTCGGCGCCGGCATCCGCCTCATCATGACCGGCCTCATCATCATCAGCGTCATCATGCTTGCCGGCGGCCGGCGGGCCGGTATGCGATAAACGGAAAGACCATCATGGCAGAGGCCAGCATTTACGAAATTCACGACCCCCGCTTCCGGCAGATGATCGTGACGAGCGCCGGCCTCGACGAACTCTATTCCGGCTGCCGCTGGGCGGAGGGTCCCGTCTGGTTCAACGATGCCAACCAGCTTCTGTGGAGCGACATTCCCAATCAGCGCATGCTGCGGTGGACGCCCGAGGGCGGCGTCTCCGTCTACCGGCACCCGTCCAACTTCGCCAATGGCCACACGCGCGACCGGCAGGGCCGGCTGATCTCCTGCGAACATGGCGGGCGCCGGGTGACGCGCACCGAGATCGACGGCTCGATCACCGTGCTTGCCGACCGTTTCGAGGGAGCGAGGCTCAATTCGCCGAACGATGTGGTGGTGAAGTCGGACGGCACGATCTGGTTTACCGATCCGACCTACGGCATCATGTCCGACTATGAAGGCTATCGCGCCGAACCCGAGCAGGCGACGCGCAATGTCTATCGCCTCGATCCGGCGACCGGCGAGCTTACGGCTGTCGTCACGGATTTCACTCAGCCGAATGGCCTCGCCTTTTCGCCGGATGAGACGGTGCTTTATGTTGCGGATTCGGCAGCAAGCCACGATGAACATCTGCCGCGTCACATTCGCGCCTTCGACGTCGTCGGCGGCAGCAGGCTCGCCAACGGCCGGGTCTTCTGCCAGATCGACAACGGCATTCCGGACGGAATCCGCACCGACGTGGAGGGTAACCTCTGGTCGAGTGCGGGTGATGGCGTGCATTGCTTCGACGCGGCGGGGAAACTGATCGGCAAAATACGCGTGCCTCAGACTGTCGCGAACCTCACCTTCGGCGGCCCCAGACGCAACCGGCTGTTCATCGCCGCGACACGTTCGGTTTATTCGGTATATGTCGCCACGACCGGCGCTCAGATGCTGTGAGCTTGCCGCTTCGATTTAGCGGAGATTGACACATCAGAGGCGCGTCTCGACGCAGGCTTCGAAGAGCCGCAGTCGCGGCGAATTTTCTCATTCGGCGTGGAATCGGACATCAGTTGTTTTGGTGATCATGCCTTGCCGGAACAATCAGCGAGCCTGCACGCTATTTCCCCACATTCAAACATGGGAGATGACAATGGCGTCCATGACACTCGAAGACCTTTCTTCGCACCTGAAGAAGATCGACTTTTGCATGTTCTCGACGAATGCCGGCTCCGGCCGGATCTCAAGCCGGCCGATGAGCAACAATGGCGACGTCGAGTACGACGGGAACTCGTGGTTCTTCTCCTATGAGGACAGCCGCAAGATTACCGAGATCGAGCGCATGGAAAACGTGTCCTTGACGTTCACGGCGCCTCCGAGCCTCTTCGGCAAGCCCGGCATCTTTGTTGCAATCAATGGCGTCGCCGCTCTGGTGCGAGACAAGTCAGCCTTTGAAAAACACTGGGTTGCGGATCTCAAGCGCTGGTTTCCCAACGGGACCGACACCCCGGGGATCGTCCTGATCAAAGTGTCGGCGGTCTCAATTCACTATTGGGATGGCGAAGAGAATGGGGAAATCACCCTCTCCGGTACCAGCGCCCGCACGGTGTGACGCGGCAGCGGTTTCCCGCGCAGCGCACGTGCCGCAGGTTTCATCCGCTAACGGCGCTGAATGTCAGCATGGCGGAGAATGCAACCAGCGTTAAGGATCCGCATCGCCGGGCTAAGAGAGGTATCCGTTTTTCACCTCCTAGGATAACTCTGCCGACCGATAGCCAGATCGCGGAAGCTGCCAGGACTGCGGATGTGAGGGCAGCGATAGAGGCCGCCGGCGTGATGTCCTGTGCCGGAGGAACCATCGTCAGTCCGATGATCAGCGCCTTCGGGTTCAACAACGTCGTCACCGCCAATTGCCGTAGACACACGGCCTCGATGTGGCTCGATCCGACGCCCCAGAGCCGAAGCGCCAGGTAAAGCACCCAGGTCGCCGAGACAAGTTTAACGCCTTGCGATACCAGAGGGTAGTCGCGGAGAAAAGAGCCAGCCAGTCCGGATGTCGGAAAGATGATCGCAAGATAGGCGGATAGCACGGTGGCAAGCAGCACGATCGCGCGCCCGACGGTCAGACCCTGGGACGCCATCGCCAATATCGCGTTGGTCGGCCCAGGCAGGATGAGAAGCGTGAAAACGCCCGCGGCGAAAGGCAGAAGATGCACTGTTACGGTCTCCGGTTTCCTCCGCTTCTTGCATGACCGCTCCCGCCGGTCGTTGACAAAAATCATTTTGTGGCCGGAACATTCCCGGCGGCCGGACATTGATCATGGCTAAGTCTGAGGTGGTGCTATGCCTCGCATGATCAGGTTCATGCTCACGCGCTTGGCCACGGGGTTCGCAATCGGATGCGCCGTGGGATTCTTCGTTTGGCAGAATGGTTTTGCCGTGGCAGGCACGCTCGATAATTATCTCGCGCAGGCTCTGTTCATCTACCTTTTTGCAAGCACCATCAGCATGGGTTATCTCGCGACGGCTCTCCTCCTGGAGGAATAGCACAGGATGCTCGCCCTCACGCTGCGTCCTGTTCCGGTTCGATACCGGCGGGAAGCTTGAACTGCAGCTCCGCCAGGCGCGTGTAAAGGCCACCCTGGCGCATCAGCGAGGCGTGAGTCCCCTCTTCCACGATCTGGCCTTTGTCCATCACCAGGATCCTGTCCGCCTTCAATACGGTTGCGAGCCTGTGGGCGATGACGATCGTGGTGCGCGCCTGCATCAACTCCTCCAGGCCGCGCTGGACGAGCGCCTCGTTTTCGGCGTCGAGCGATGCGGTTGCCTCATCCAGCAGCAGGATCGGGGCGTTCTTCAGCATGGCCCGGGCGATGGCTAACCTCTGCCTCTGCCCGCCCGACAGCGTCAGGCCGCGCTCGCCGAGGACCGTGTTGTAGCCGTTCGGCAGCTTCGTGACGAAACCATGCGCTTGCGCCCGGATCGATGCGGCGGTGACGTCCTCGCCCAGCGCGTCCGGCCGGCCGAAGGCGACGTTGTCGTAAACCGAGGCGGCAAACATCGTCACGTCCTGCGGAACGATGGCGATCTCCTTGCGCAGCGCCTGCGGGGGGATCAGGCCAACTTCCCTTCCATCGATGCAAATACTGCCCGCCTGGTTTTCGTAGAAGCCGAGGAGCAGGGAGAAAACCGTGCTCTTTCCGGAGCCGGAGGGGCCGACCAGGGCAACGGTTTCGCCCGGCGAAACGCGGAAGGAAAGGCCGCTCAGAACTTCCTTTTCCGGCGCGCCCGGATAGGAAAAGCGCACGTCGCACATTTCGATGCCGCCCTGGACAGGCGTGCGAAGCGGAAAATAGGTTTGCGGTTGGCGCTCGCAGATCTTTTCGTTCAGGAGCTCGAACAGCCGTCCGGCGGCGCCGGCTGCCTGCGAGAGTTCTCCCCAGACTTCCGACAGCGAGCCGAGAGAGCCGGCTGCGATGACCGAGTAAATGAGAAATTGGCTGAGGCCGCCGGGCGAAAGCGTCCCGGCCAGCACCTGATGGGCACCGAGCCACAACACGCCGACGATGCTGACGAAGACCAGCGTGATGGCAATAGCCGTCAGCAAGGCCCTTGCCCGGGAGGCCGCGACCGTGCGCTCGAAGGAAAGTTCGACATCGCGCCCATATCGTTGCCGCGCAGCGTCCTCGCCGTTGAATGCCTGCACCGTGCGGCTTGCCGCGATGATCTCGCTGGCATAGGCCGATGCCTCGGCAAGCGCATCCTGGGCAATTCGGGATTTCTTTCGCACCGAGCGACCGAACAGGACGAGCGGGGCCACCACCAGCGGAATGGCCCCGAGAGCGATGGCCGACAGGCTGGGACTGGTCGCGAACATCATCGCCAGGGCGCCGAGGCAGAGCATCGAATTTCTCAATGCCACCGATGCGGTGAGGCTGATTGCGGATTTGATCTGGGTCGCATCCGCCACAAGGCGCGAGGCAATTTCGCCCGATCGGTTTCTGTCGAAGAATGCCGCCGGAAGCCGGATGATATGTTGGAAGACCTCGAGGCGAAGGTCGGCGACCAGACGCTCTCCCAAAGTGGTGACGAAGTAGTAGCGCATGGCGCTTGCGATCGCCAGCGCGACGGCGAGCGCGATCAGCATGAGGAAGTAGCGGTTGATGAAAGCTCCGTCCGCCTGGCTGAAGCCGTGATCGACCATGCGCCGCACCGCCATCGGCAGGGCGAGTGAGATCAGCGCTGCGGATGTGAGCGCCAGCAGAGCGCAAACCGAGAGCGACCGATGTCGGCGAAGACGCGGCAGCAGGCTGAAGAGCGGGGCGAGCGTTCGATGTCGCAAAGAGGATGCGGTCTCGCTTTCCTTGCCGATACCGGAGGTTTCTTCTGGTGAAATCGCGGCTGGCCGGTCGTGCGGGGCTATCATCAACGCCGTTGTCTCCTCGGTGCTTGCTTCGTTTTTTGTCCCGCGAGAGGAGCCTTATGTCCTTGATCGCGATCAATATTCGATATCTTCGCCTGTGGTCAGGCCACCATCCTTGCCAGCGCGCAGCGCGACCAGAGCGAGTGCAGGGCGTCGACGAGATGGGCGATATCGGCGTCGGA